>CAZIJS010000046.1:11141-24566 GCA_964539505.1 uncultured Myxococcales bacterium | reverse complement strand
CGCCCCTGGTCCAGGAGAGCCATCCAAAAACGTCGAAACCACCTCCGAGCAAGAGTCGACCCGATGCGTCGACCCCAGCCACGTAGCCGCTCGAAGCGTTCTGCCGGACGGTCACCGGTTCTCCGTCGATGCTGTCGCCCGTCTCCACCCTGGCAATGAAGTTCCGCAGGAAACTGTAATGACCAAAGACCCATGCCTCGGCACGCTGGCAGAGCCACTTCATTCCCAGTTCGAGGGTCGTGCTCCTCTCGGCCTTGTGGAGATTCGGGCTAGGGACGTCGAAACCGCCTCCCTCGGATCCCAGGTGTGAATAGTCGTCCAGGTTGGGCGCCCTGAACCCTTCCTGGACCGACGCCACCAGGTGCAATCGGTCCAAAGGCTTGGCCTCCAGGGCCAGACCGCCCGTGGGCCCGATGAACCCGGCATCGATGCCCTGAGTATCGATGCCATATTGGAGCGCAAGGGGATCTGCTGGAATGAATGCATGGGCGAAAGCCAGCCTGGCACCCGCGCGAACCTTGAGCCACTTCCAAGGCTCCATTTCGTGGGTCACGAACAATCCGCCCTGCAGGTATCGTGAGCCATCCACGAATCGGCCCCGAAACGATGCGCCGTCCATCCCCGTGACATCACCCGATGCAATGGAAACCCTCCGAGCCGTGCTTCCCACCCAGTCATGATAGAGGTCTAACCCGTAGGCCATGCGAGCAAACCGCCCGAAATCCGAATGCGCCACGACAGACAGGCCGGCCACCTTGACATTGTCGTATTCTCTCTCGATCCGGTCCTTCGCAAGCCTGTATCGTTCTCGAAACTCGCGGTGGAGTTGGAAGGATACCGTGGCCTCGAATCGGCTCAGGAAACGTCCCTGCGCCCCGGTGACCCTGGCATAGACCAGATCGCGAAACTGGTGGCGATAGTAGCGAAAGTCATCGTCTTTGCACTTGTCCGTCCTGGGCACGTCATACTGACGCACCGAATTGGCGGCGAGTTTGGCAAACCACCGTCCCCCGAGCCACAAGGTCACGGCACCGTCCCAATCACCCTCGTCATACCCGGTCCAACGCTGCCGCCCAATGCCGCGACCACCCACCAGGTCGTTGAAGTCCTTGAAGGATCCACCCACCAAGGCCGCCACCCTGCCTGCCTGGCCCCAAGCGCCCACGTTGTAGACCTGGCTCCGGTCGGCAGTGGAAAAGCGCGCCAGCGCGGTTCCTCCCCAGCGCAACCGGGCACCAGGCACGAACGGCGGCGTCCTGGACCAGAGTGACACGACCCCACCGATGGCATCCGAACCATAGAGCACAGACCCCGGCCCCAGAAGCACTTCGAGTCGCCCAAGTGACAGGGAATCCACGGTGTTGAGCATCTGGTTTGGGCCATACCTCGTCGTCGAATTGTTCAGTCGAACCCCATCGAGCACGTAGAGAATTTGCTGCCCGGTGAATCCACGCAGAAATACCGACCCGCCCCCGTGATTCGTCTTTTGCACCAACACGCCCGGCACATCCATCAGCAGTTCCGGCGTGGTCCTGGAAGCCAGCTCGTCCATGCGCGTCCTGGTGAGCACTTCCACCGCCCTGGGGCTGTCAAAAATCGTTTCTGGTCTCAGGGCGGAAACCACCACAGTGACGTATCCCGCGGACTCTTGCCCGGACCTGCTCTGGCTGACATGAGCAACCGCGTGGCGAGCCTTCGCGGTCCGATGCCCCGATGCTTTTCGCCCCCGAGCCCTTTTCCCGGATTGGCCGCCCAGCCGCGCTCGTCTCGAAGGCCTCTTGGTCGGTCCCGTCGCAGCGGCCTGCACCGCATCTGGAGCCTGCCTGGACCTTGGGGCCTCGTCGGGCGCACCTGCGGGCTTTTCCCCCGAGCTGGGCTGCACATGGGCCGCCCCTCCAGACCTACCGGTCTTTCCCTGGCCTGCCTCCCGCTCCTGGGACGCCTGACCTGCCCCCTGGCCCTGTTTGCCGGCCCCCTTGGCGCCCCCTTTCGTTTTGCCTGCATCCCGGGGCGACTGCTCGCCGGCCCGGCTCTTTCGGGCTGACGCCGCGCCCTTCGTCTTTCCGGAAGTGCCGGCATGGACCTCATCGCCGGACGAGGCGGCATCTTCCTGCTGGGCCTGTCCCTGCTGTCCAGCCACTCCCTGCCCTGCAGTCTCTCGCGCCTGCCGGCCCGATGCGCGCAGCGTTCCCGATGACAACAGCAAACCCAGCGCCGAAAACAGGGCCAACAAACCAGCTTGTCTCCGCAATTCCAGACACACCAAGGAATTATCCACGTTCATCACACAATCGCCTCCAACACGACTCGAAACGGACCTACGACCACGGACTACCTGTCGCAGGCCCTGCGCGCCAGGAAGCCTCTGCCGATCACGCACATAGAGCACACTGGTCAGGCAATGGTCCAGGCCATGCGCAATTACGTCGAGATATCACTGCATGTGCGTAGATACAAGTCCATCGAGATCAACAAACCCATGTCATTTTTGTCCCTGAAGACAGACCCGCGGCGTTAGGGCAGGGACACCTTTTGCGGTGTGTTCGCCGAGGTGGACGTATACCCGAGGCCAAGCTCTCCGTATCGATTCCTTCCCCAGCACCAGAGCCCACCGTTGCTGTCAAAGGCGCACGTGTGGTACCAGCCCGCGGAAAATCCATCCACCTGTCCGAGTCCCGCAACAGGAACCGGGACCGTCGCATCCGTCGTGGAGCCGTTTCCGAGTTGACCATAGTTGTTCCAGCCCCAGCAAGACAGACCCGACCCCATGTTGTCGAGCAGACACACGTGTTTCCAGCCTCCTTCGAGCATCCCCACCGGGTTGCTGAAATTCACGAGCCTGGGTTCGGTGGCGTCCACTGTGGTCCCATCCCCCACCTCTCCATAATCATTGTCTCCCCAACAATACAGCAGGTTGCTCCCGTTCGCGGCACAGGTCGTCGACTCTCCCGTACCGCCCACCGCCATGGGACCGATCCCCACCACCGCCATCGGCGTTGCACTGCCGCCGCCAGTCCCGTTGCCCAGTTGGCCCTGGCTGTCGTCGCCCCAGCAGTAGGTTCCAGACTGCCCGCCTGCGCAGGTGTGGTACTGGCCACATGCCACCCAGTCGAACTGATTGCCAAACACATCCACCTGGACCGGACTCTTCTGAACCCCGCCCACGGTACCCTGACCGAGTTGCCCGTGATCGTTGCTCCCCCAACAAAACAGGGTTCCCTGGCCATCCAGGACACAAGCGTGGGCACTGCCCGCTGCCAGGACCGCGGCGTTGTCGATTCCATTGACCTGGACTGGATAGTTGCTGCCTACCCCACTGCCGTCTCCGAGTTGCCCAGCGCTGCCCGCCCCCCAGCACCACACAGTTCCGTCTTGCTTCAGGGCACAGGAAAAGTCTTGCCCCACACTCACCATCGAGGCCAAAGACAGCGACGACACCTGGAGGGGAGTCGCACTGGAGTTGGTGCTTCCATCCCCCAACTGGCCCGAGCCGTTCGACCCCCAGCACCAGACCGAACCATCGGACCTGACGGCACAGGTGTGGAAATCGCCCCCGGATACCGAGACCACCCCTGCCCCAGTTTCTGCACTGCATTGCGAGGTATCGAACATGCAATTGGTAAAACAACCCAAGGTTCCCGACGGATACTGGCCACCAGTGACGAGAGCGCAATCAGCACCGCCCAAATCCGTCCCATCACAGTCTTCCGTGGGCTCCAAGATCCCGTTTCCGCACTGATGATAGCCACTGCACATGGTCTGGTCCACCTCGCAGAAGGGCGTGCAGACCGCCGGCCCTGTATCCCAACCAAAGTCGGAACAGTCTGGAACGTCGCCGCCGTCACAAACCTCGTCGGCATTCATGATGCCGTTGCCGCAGTTCATCCGAAGTTGGCAGGCGCTCTCATCCCAGGTACAGTTTCGCCTGCAACCTGCAATTCCCGTATCGTAGCCGAGCAGGCGGCACTCGATGGACTGGCCCAAGTCCGGCTCGCAGTCCTCCCCTGCATCCACCCTCCCGTTTCCGCAGCTTGACAGTGCACCGCAGCGCGTCAGATCGAAACGGCAGTCTGCCGAACAATCCAGGGTGCCCGCCCGCATTCCGAGAGATACACAGTCCTGTCCCCCCAGGTCGGTGCCATCGCAATCCTCACCGCCATCGATCATGCCGTTTCCACAGACAGACAATCCGTGGCAATTGCTCGTGTCCAACGTACAGTTGTTTCGGCACGACAGCATTCCCAGGCCCAGGCCCAATGTCCTGCAGGTCTGCCATCCCAATTCGGGACCGTCGCACTGCTCGCCATTGTCAATCATGCCGTCGCCGTTGCAGACACCGCTTGGGGGAACACAACCACTCCAATCCATGGTGCAGTTCGGCAAACACGATGGCGTCCCCGACTCGTACCCGATGATGGTGCAGTCAGCCCCGCCCAGGTCGTCCCCATCGCACTCCTCGTGCCCCTCGACGATGCCGTTGCCGCAAACCGTGGCCCCGGTGCAGCCGTCTGTATTCCACGTACAATTGTCGTGACATCCCAAAAAACCATTTCCCAATCCAAGGCTCTGACAGGTCATGGCATTGAGATTCGTGCCATCGCATTGCTCCCCGGAATCCACGGATCCATCACCACAAGACCCGACAACGCTGCAGCCTGAAAGGTCGAAGGTGCAATTCGGCAGGCAAGCCGGCGTCCCAGTCCTGCCCAGGAACGTGCTGCAATCCTGGCCGCCCAGGTCCGGTCCGTCGCATTCCTCTGATGCCTGGCGGATATCGTCCCCGCAGATCACCTGGCAACCGGACACATCGAACCTGCAGTCGGGACCGCACCTGAGCTGACCGTTGCCCTGTCTCAGACTCGCGCAGGTCACACCTTTGAGATCCGTCCCATCGCATTCCTCGCCCGCATCCACCAGGCCGTTTCCGCACAGACCCCCGCAAGGAGACAGGTCCACCTCACAAAACGGCGTGCAACCAGCCGGGCCCTGCGGATACCCAAAGTCCGCACAATCCGGCTGACTCACACTGAAGGGGTCACAGTCCTCGTTGGTGTCCCAAAGTCCGTCTCCGCAGTTGGGCCGCACCAAGCATGCCGACCGGTTCCACGTGCAGTTGTCAGAGCAAAAAGCGGTCCCGGAATCAAAACCCAACTGGGTACAGGAAACTTGGTCCTGGAGGCTGGGCTCACACTCCTCGGCCCCTTCCATCACCCCGTTGCCACAGGAAGCAGGACGGTCACAGCCCGAAACATCGAAAACACAACTATCCAGACATCCCAGCGCCCCACTTCCAAATCCCAGAGACGAGCAGGACGCCCCGCCCAGGTCCGACACGTCACATTCTTCGCCCGCCTCACGAACCCCATTGCCACAAAGACTCGGCCCCTGGCATCGGCTCGTATTGATGGTGCAATTGTTCCGGCACGATAGAAAGCCGGGACCAAACCCGAGGCTTCTGCAGGTCATGCCACCCAGGTCCGTGCCGTCGCACATCTCTCCGCCATCCAAGACGCCGTTGTGATTGCAGGTACCTTGCGGGGGCGTGCAGTTGCTCCAATCCAGCGTACAGTTGTTCAGACAGGCCACCGTGCCGCTGTAACCGGGGAGAATGCTGCAGGAAGCGCCACCCAGGTCCGATGCGTCGCATTCTTCGGGCACCTGGGCCACCCCATCTCCACAATGTGTGGCACCGCTGCACATCGTGGTATCCACAGTGCAATTCCAATTGCACTGGAGCATCCCGTTGCCCAAACCAAGGCTGGCGCAAGACTGTCCGTACAGGTTGCCGTCACATTGCTCTCCCTGATCCAAGTTCCCCTGGCCGCAGGTCCCTATCTGGTCGCAACCATTGAAGTCGAAGGTGCAGTTTTCGTGGCATCCCAACACACCGCCCCGCCCCAACTCGCTCATGCATGAAGCGCCGTTCAGGTTCAATCCGTCGCATTGCTCGCCAAAGTCTATCGCACCATTCCCGCAGGAAACGACAGACCCGACGCAACCAGACATGTCGAACCGGCAATCGCCTGCACAACGCAAGGTCCCCCCTTCATACCCGAGCAGTTCACAGGTCAATCCTCCGAGATCCGATGCGTCGCACTCCTCGCCTGACTCTATGAATCCGTTGCCGCATTGCCCGCCCTGGCCGCAGCCGCTCGTGTCGAAACCACAAGACGAGTTACAAAAAAGTTCACCGTCTCCGTATCCCATGCTCTCACAGGTTTGCCCCGCCAGGTCGTCTCCATCGCACTGCTCACCAGGCTGGACGCGACCGTCCCCGCAGGTCTCGGGGGGCGGGCCCACCATGCAGCCGTTGTCTCGATGCACCGTTCCCTCTGGACAGGTGCAGAGCGTCGTCACGATTTCGCAGGTACAGTCACAGGTCAATGTCCCGCCGGAAAACCCCATGTCCTGACAGGACGAGACCAGGAATTGTCTTCCGTCACATTCCTCACCTTCCTCCAGGACCCCGTTTCCACAGCGCGGCCCAGCCTCGTCGCAGCCGCTGGTGTCGTATCCACAGGCCTCTGTACAGGCCAGCACGCCACCCGAAAACCCCAACGCACGACAACTCATCCCCGAAAAGTCCTCGCCGTCACATTGCTCGAGTCCTTCACGCACACCGTTGCCGCAGGAATCTGGAACGAGACAATCCCTCGTATCGTAGGTGCAGTCTCCATTGCAGGCCAAATTCCCGCCTGGATATCCCAGGTCCGCGCATGTCGAAGACCTCAAGTCCGAGCCATCACAGTCTTCCACGGCATTGATGTCCGACTCGGCCATCCCGTTGCCGCAGACCGACAAGGTGCAGGCGCTCGTGTCGAGAGTGCAGTTGTCGTTGCAGCCGAGGTTCCCCCCGGGGAATCCAATCTGGTCGCAGGACCCCATGTCCTGACCGGGCTCACATTGCTCGCCTGTCTCGAGGACCCCGTTTCCGCAACTCGGCAAGGGATCACAGGCAGCATAGTCGGTGGTGCAGTTTCTGTAGCAACTCACCGGCCCCCCGGTGAGCCCCACGTCACTGCAACCGGCCCCCCCCAGGTCCAGGCCGTCACAGGCCTCCGGGCTCTCGGCCACACCATTGCCGCACAGGGCCTCGACACAACCGGCGGTGTTGAGCCGGCAGTCCGACGAACACCGCAGCGTGCCTCCTGCAAATCCCTCGTCTTTGCATGTCATACCGGCCAGGTCCAAACCATCGCAGTCCTCGCCTGCTTCAGCCAGGCCATTTCCACAAATCGGCTTCTGATTCGGGAAACACCGATAGGTTCGATCCTCGGAACTGGTCTGGCGACAGACCCAGCCCGAGGGACATGTGTCTGATTCCGTTGGCAGACACTGGTACCTTCCGGGAACCGGACTGGGACTGCAGGCAGTCCAGCCAAAGACGAAAGTTCCCAAAATCAGCGACACCACAGAAAGGACCGAAGGGCAGGCCCTTCGACACAGGCCATCGTCGTACCCGGGCCGACCAGCCGCACGACACCCCTGCCTGGCTGACGACCCCCACGTCGTTACGCTTTTTTCCATCATGCTTTTGAGTTTATCGGAAAAAGCAGCATATGGTCAATGTCGGAGAAAAGAGAATCCTGTCCCCCAAGAAGGCGCCGCTTTCGGGGACTGGTCCTTTCGATACGCTTTTTTGAAAGGTGCGTTTAGCCTTTGTTGCTTCCTTTGCTGGACAAGAAAAACAAGGCAAGGCAAAATACGATTCAATCGTTGGAGACACTTCTCTGGCCTATCTGCCCGACGAGGAAGGAAAGCCGTTTCGGATGTTTTCAGAGATCGCCCGACGCTACGAGATACTCCACGAACTCGGCGCCGGCGGCATGGGCGTGGTCTACGAAGCTCTCGACAAGGAGACAGGCAGGCGGGTCGCGCTCAAAACACTCGTAAAAATCAGCGCCTCGGCAATACTGCGTTTCAAACAGGAGTTTCGAGGTCTGGCAGACATCGATCATCCAAACCTCGTGCGGCTCTATGAACTCCAGGAAGCCAAGGGCATCTGGTTTTACACCATGGAGCTCGTGGAGGGCCAGGACCTCCTCTGCTACGTCCGTGGCACAAGTCGCCATCCGTCCACGCTCACCGGTCCGAACAGCCCATCCTCGCGGCTCGCTTCCATCGAGGCATCTCCCATCCCGCCGGCAGTCACGGGCCCATCATCCATGACGGCAAGCTCCGAAGACACCCTGGCATCCGGAAATATCTCGTCTTCCTCTTCCGGGACCTTTCCGCAGGACGACCGCCGCCCCACTGGCCCGGAACTCACCTACGACAGACACAGACTCGTCTCTGCTCTCTCCCAACTGACAGAGGCACTCCAGGTCATCCACCGAGACGGCAAGGTGCACCGCGACATCAAGCCGTCGAACATCCTGGTGACCCGGGAAGGCCGCGTCGTCCTCCTGGATTTCGGACTCGTCATGGGCGCAGACCAGGAGGACGAAGATCAACCGACGGGGGCCGGGTTTGCAGGAACCGCGGCCTACATGGCCCCAGAGGCGGCATCAGGCCATGACGTAGGGCCTGCATCAGACTGGTATTCGGTGGGCGTCATCATCTACGAGATACTCACGGGTCGTCTCCCATTCCAGGGCAAGGCACTCGAGATCATCCTCAAAAAACAAACGCAGACTCCTCAATCACCCCTGGTCCTCAATCCCAAGTGTGACGGAGACCTGGCCGACCTGGCCATGAAGCTCCTGGAACCAGTTCCAGACAAACGTGCCGGGGCGGACATGATTCTGGCCAGGCTGGGACAGTCCCAAGCCCGTCTCTCCAAGCAGCACAGCGGCCGATTCGACATCGAAGGCCGCGACCTCTTCGTGGGTCGCACCAAGGAATTGGAGCGACTCGAAGCCTGCTGGCAGCGAACCATGGAAGGTCATGGATCCGTCATGTTGGTGACCGGTCCCTCGGGGATCGGCAAGACTGCGCTGATCAAACACTTCAAAGACAGAGTGCGCACATCTACCACAGGAAAGCCGTTTCTGTTCTCCGGCAGGTGCTATGAACGAGAGACCGTCCCGTTCAAAGCCTTCGATGCAGTCGTGGATCGCATCACCTCCAGCCTGGTCCGAGCAGAAAGACGGGGCGCATCCATTATCGTACCAGCCGACATGGAACACCTCGATTCCATGTTTCCCGTCCTCGGTCGCGTCAAGGCATTCAAGGCGCAGACAGCACAGCGCGATCTTGTGTATGCGCTAGATCCCTCCGAAAGTCGCAAACGCGCATTCCTGGCGTTTGTCGCACTCCTGGAAACCATGGCCAAGTCCAGGCCCATGCTGATTTTCATCGACGACGTGCAATGGATTGACAATGACAGCATCGATCTGCTCGATACGATCGTGCGCCGCCTCCAACGCTCGGACGGTGCAATGCAGCGCATCATGTTCCTTCTGGCCAGACGGCCGACGCTGGAAACGCCCGGAAGAGAAACGATCGACAAACTCGTCCGCGACGGCAAAATCGAGGAACTTCGACTCCATCCGTTGTCTTACGAAGACGCGCGCGCCTTGGCAAGGAGCCTGCTGGACAAAACAAACATATCAGGATCACACATCGAAGAACACGTCGCCGCGGAATCCTCAGGAAACCCCTTCTTCATCGGAGAAATGGTCCGAATCTTGGTGCAACGATCGAAAACCGGGCGCCCAAGTGACGAGCAGGGCCTCAATCTCAGCCTCGAAGACGTCCTCGTGGAACGCATCTCAGACCTCTCCGAAAAGGGACGACGCATCCTCAACACCCTGGCGGTGGCAGGGAAAAGAATTCCCCACTCAGTGCTTGCCTCCGCGGCAGCCGTACCGATGTCGGCATCGGACTGGTGGGACGAAATCTCCTCTCTGCGCGGCCGCCGACTTCTCCGGTGCAATGGATACCGGGGCCGCGACCTGGTCGAAATCTATCACGACAAGATCCGAGAAACCCTGACGGCGAGACTCGACGAGGCCCAGCGCCGCATATTCCACGAAAACCTCGCCCGGGCCATGGAAGCAGAGCCGTCGGTCTCGGTCCACCTCCTGGCGGAACACTGGCTCGCGGCGGGCAAGGGAGATCGGGCCAAAGACTATGTGATTTCAGGTGCCAGGCAGGCAGCCGGCATGTTCGCCTTCGAACGAGCCGCAGTCCTCTTTGCCAAGGCCATCGACCTGGAGACGGAACGAGACCGGCTCGTAGAACTACTCCTCGGAATGGGTGACGCCTTGGCGAACGCAGGAAACGTCGCAAAATCGGCAGATGCTTATTCCCGGGCGGCCGCCTTGGCCGAGGACCTGCTCGTTCGTCTGGATGCCCGATACAAGGCCGCCGATCAAAAACTCAAGGGAGGATACCTCGACCAAGGCCTCGACGAAATCCGGGCGGTGCTCGCGGAGGTGGGACACAGCATGCCGAAGCCAGGAAAATCGGCACTGCTCTGGGCAGGTTATGAACGGACCCGCCTCAAGCTTCGCGGGATGACCTACCAGGCAACTCCACGAGCGGACATTCCTGCCGAAGATCTCATGGCCCTGGACGTGCTCTGGTCTGTTTCCGCCGGCCTCAGCGTGGCCGAACCCGTGCTGAGCACCATGTTCCAGACCAGATTGATGCGCCGGGCCCTGGACCTGGGCGATGAAACCATGATTGCTGCAGGCCTTGCCATGGAGGCCTCACTGCTGGCTGCCTCCGGCGCATCCAAGATCACCCGCGCACGCCGACTGGTCTCCCGTGCCGAGGCCCTTGCGCGCCAGATGGGAGACGACAAGATCCTGGGTCGGGTCCTCCTGGCCCACACCCTGGTCGCCTTCTTCGCCGGAGAATGGCAAACCTGCATAGACTGGGGCCGGCGGACGCGTGAACACATCAGACTGCATTGTCACGGAATGGGCTGGGAGATGTCCATGGCACAAACGTTCATTGGCTTTTCCCTGATGAAAACAGGCGACATCGCGGCCCTGAGAAAACTCGTGTGGCCGCTTCTGGACGAGGCACGGCGATCTGGAAACCGATTCCTCATTGCCAACATGGCCGCCATGCCCCAGGCATGGCTCGCCGAGGATCGCACCGAAGAACTCTCGGAAATGCTCGACCACGTCCTGGATACGTGGCCGGCAGACCGCTACCAGATGCACCATTGGTATCGCCTCTTCGGCAGGGGCGAGTTGCTCTTGTATCTGGGCCGTCCGGAGGCAGCCTGGAACGCCATGCAGGCCGACGACAAGAGACTCCGTCATTCCTACGTCAGTCGGGTGGCCGTGATCGCCATTCAAATCATGCGACTGAAAGGTCGCGTGGCTCTTGCCATGGCGGAAAAAAGCACCGGCAAGGAGAGACAGCGGTTCTTGAACATTGCTCGCAAAGCCATCCGTGGGCTGTACCGTGAAGGCTTCTCCTATGGAGATGCTTGGGCCGACCTGCTCCAGGCCGGCGTGAAATGGCTGGAATCTCACGACGAAAAGCAAACGGCGAGGGCCCTTCGAAAGGCCGTGGGGAGCCTGCGGGCCTCCGACATGATCCTCGATGCGCTCGCCGCCAAGTGGCGACTGGCCGATGTCTTGCATCGATCCGACGACCGAGAAGAGATCAGAAAAGACATTGCCAACCTCGGCGTCCAATCCCCTCACCGCATGCTCAAAGTTCTGGCACCAGGCTTCACTTCCAAAACTCCAAAATAATGACGTGACCGGCTACAAGCCCGTCACGTCACCACGTCCCACCAACGCACATCCCAGCCTTGACACAATGCGTCATTTCAACAAAAATGCCAGCCAAGGAAAGGTGCCGGGGGACCAACCGCCTCGGAGGTACCAGACATGATCGATCTGAATGATGCCGCTGAAAGAGAACAACTCGTCTTCGCCATGATGAGCCCCCTGGACACAGGGCTCGACCTGACAATGAAGGCTGCCGAAAAGGCCGGACTCTATGGACCGTTCAAAGAGCACCTCTACGACCTGGTCCGTCAATCACTGCGCTTCAATTTCGAAAAGACGAACAAGTTGGAAATCCTCGGAGCGGAAAACGTCCCACAGGAAGGAGGCATGATCCTTGCGGCGAATCACCAGAGTTGGCTCGACGTGCAAGTGATCGTGGCATCCTCCCCGAGACCGGTACATTTCCTGGCCAAGTCCGAGTTCAAAAACTGGCCTGTGCTCCGACATCTCATCGAGCTCAGTGACTCCATCTTCGTCAATCGAGGCGGCGACAAGGATGCGCTCCAGACCGCTGTCGAAAAACTGAAGGAAGGCTGGGTCGTAGCCATCTTCCCGGAAGGCACCATTCCCGGGGAAGAAGATATTCCCCGTAGCGCCACCGAACCCCACACGGGCCTGCTTCGGGGCAAAACCGGCGCCATCCGACTGGCACTCGGAGCCAAGGTTCCCATCGTTCCAGTGGGGATATCCGGCACGGGCAAGGCCTTCCCGCCGGAAGTCTACCCGAGACTGGAACTGCTGCGTCCCCCGGGCAAAGATCCCATCACCATTCAGTTCGGCAAGCCTATTTCCTATGAGGAATATTACGACAAGGAAATCGACAGGGCCATGTTGCGGAACTTGACGAATCAGCTCATGGAGCGTATCTCGAGCTTAGTCGATCACAGCAAAGGATACATCCCCATGACCGTACCAAGACCGGATTTTCCACAATACGACAAAATCGGTGTGCTGCTGCTCCACGGCTTTACATCGTCTCTCAAGACCGTCGACGGCCTCGTGCCCTACCTCGAAAAAGAGAACATCCCATACCGCATGCCCATCTTGCGCGGGCATGGAACCAAGTACCAGGACATGAAGGGCACCACTGCAAAGGACTGGTACGAAGACGCTGAAAAGGCCCTTCTGGATCTTGCACAGGAAGTAGACGCCGTGGTGGTGGTGGGTCTGTCCATGGGTGGCCTCGTGGCACTCCAACTCGCCATGGAACACAAAGACATCGTGGCCGGCCTGGCCACCGTGGCAGCCGCGCTCAAGTTCAAAGATCCCTTGTCGGTGCTCACTCCCATCTTGGCCAAGGTCGTGCCCTACTGGCCCAGCCCGAACTCCTTCAACGACGAAAGCCGCAAGGTTCTCTCGGAAAACTACCCGAAATTTGCCACGGATGCCTTCGCATCCTTGTACAAATACGGCAAGGAGATCGAATCGCGCCTGCCGGAAGTGGAAGTGCCCATCCGCATCCTGCAATCCCGCAAAGACCAGATCGTCAAGCCGGTGGCTGCCAACATCATCTACGAAAAAGTCTCCTCCGTGCATCGAGATATTTCCTGGTACGAAAAATCCGGCCACGAAATGATGCAAGATCTCGAAGCAGATGCCGTGTTCAACGATCTCATCGACTACATCACCAAATTCCGAAAGTAGACACCATTCTCGAATCGGTCGAGGCCAAGGTGAACCGGAACAGCCGCCAGGCTGGAACGGTTCTCGCGATGCCGTCGCCCGG
>CAZIJS010000046.1:0-11041 GCA_964539505.1 uncultured Myxococcales bacterium | reverse complement strand
TGGGCCGGTTCTCGCGATGCCGTCGCCCGGAGCACCGCACGCTGCGCGTCCCCCCCCACGTCGTCTCGCATCCGCTCATGCGCCTGATGCGTCTTACGAGCTTGGCCAACCTGGAAAGGCCGGGGAGATGGAGAACACGGATAAGGCGGATAAGGCGGATAAGCCGAATGACATGGATGTGACGGATGAGAGGGATGACACGGATGTGACCAAGAGATGAATGAAACGGGTGAAGATTCGAAGACGATAGGAGTCAGTGTTCGTGAGGCACGCCCCTGATGTGGAGCAACAGGTGGTCGAGCCCATCCATGTCCGTGAGCCAGCCGTGGTTCGCGTCATCCTTGGAATCCAGGTCCTGGATGTAGGGCTTGATGTCCAACAACCGCGTTCTATCGAACAAGTCCATGGGCCCGGTGTGCAGGACATGGCCTTCGATGCGTTTGAGTTCCACGACGCTCAATCCAATGGGATTGAACCTGTTTGGGGACCTGCTCGCAAACAAACCCACAGTGACACCTCCCGTCCAAGGGGGCGTGACCGAAAGCGACGGCGTCCGTCTGTCCCGACCCAGATATGCCAACACGTAGATGTACTTGAACGAGTCGAGTTGTCCGAGCCCCTCGGCCAGACCTGGCTGCAACAGGATGCGAAAATCCCCATCTCCGTCCCTCGGCGGCTGGTATGGAGCCGCATCCTGGTATGGTGTGCGGACCACTCCGATGGGCCGCATCTCGAACCGCTCGACATCCAGGCCCGCAAGGGCTTGTCGGTCAGACAAGGATTCCGTTTCCATTCTGAGGTATCTCCTGCCTCGCTGCTCCAGCGCTCGAAACGACTATCGCTTGGGCACCTGCACCCAACGTGTGCCCCGTGAGGACGTCACCAGCAGGGGCACCAACCGCCCTTTCCCGTATCGACTCACGGCCCGTCGGAAATCAGGCAGACTCCTCAGGATACGGCGTCCCACCTGCAGGATGACTTCACCCCGGGCAATACCTGCTGCGTGCGCCGGTCCAGCCCGCAGTACATCCTTGACCACGAGCCCCACACCAGGGCTAATCCCATAGAGCCGTGCCACATTCCGTGGCACGGGCGCCAGAACCAGACCCAGGTCCGTTGTCGGGGCCCCAGGCTGATCCGCAGGGTCCCTGGGGGCCATGAGCGCGGTCACCCGATAATGCTTGCCCCCACGCACGAGATCGATTTTCACCTTTTTGCCAATCCCTGCCATAGCTGCAAACCATGGAAGGTCCGCTGACTGCTTCACCTTCTTCCCGTTGAACTCTACGATGACGTCGCCGGGCAGGATTCCCGCCCGAGCTGCCGGTGAGTCCGGGACCACCTCCGCCACCAGGGCCCCCTCCCGGGATGGAAGCCCCAAAGACCGCTTCAATGAAGTGGTCACCGGTTGGATCGCCACGCCGAGCCAGGCCCTCGGGGCCCTGCCATGCTTCTCGAGGAGCGGAATCACCGCCTTTGCCATGTTGATGGGAATGGCGAACCCGATCCCTGCACCCCGTGAATCAATGGCAGAGTTGATCCCAACCACCTCGGCCTTCATGTTGAGCAAAGGTCCGCCCGAGTTTCCCGGGTTGATGGAGGCATCCGTCTGGATAAAGTTCCAATAGGGACTGCGTTGCCCCCCGGGAGCGATGTTGCGACGCCCCTTGGCACTCACGATGCCCGCTGTGACGGTATGGTCCAGTCCAAAGGGATTGCCGATGGCTACCACCGGCTCACCAATCTGGAGTTTGTCTGAATCCCCGAGCAGAGCCCTTGGCAAAGGATTTTTGACTGAAATCTTGACGAGAGCAATGTCTGTCTCCGGGTCGGTGCCCACGATCTGCGCACGAAACTCCCGGTCGTCCACGAGCCGCACCATGATCACGTCCGCTCCCCGAATGACGTGATTGTTCGTCAGGATGAGTCCGTCTTTCCGAATGATAAACCCAGTCCCAAGGCCCGTCTGACGATGCCGCCCCCTGGGCATCCAGTGATAAAGTGGGCTGGCCGCGAAATCCCGAAGCGTGGAGATATGCACCACCGTGGGCCCGGCCTTCTTGACCAGATCCACGTATGATAGGGGCCCGGAATGACGCAGCGAAGGAGCGGATGCTGACCGAATCGCCCCGACCTGTCCCATCTTCATGGCGGGACCGCCCGGATTGTTGCCAGGCTGATTCGTTCCAGGGTTTCTGTCCGAGCGGGTGGAATCACTGCTCCTGGACCGAGTTTGCGGGAATAGATCACCGGCCGTCAAAAGAAACAAGCCATAGGCCCCCAGAATGCTCACAAGGGCTGTGCCCGCCAGCGAAGGAATGAAATACTTGGGAGTCTCGTTTGCCATTCTACCTCCAAGATGTCGCCAGATTTCGGTGAGTCAGCCGAGAATCGCACCGTGAAAAACGGCTGCACCGCACCGCGACATGCGCTATGCTCCAGGCCATGCGAAACCTAGCATCCATACGCCCCAAAGTCCACTGGGGCAGGCCCTCCTCCCAACCTTGGAACCATGGATTGTCCCATGTGGCGATCTCGATCGCGTCCATGAGCCTGGGATTTCTCGCGGTTGTCCCGCCTGCCCATGCGAGAAGGACCGAGGGGCGATGCCACCTCTCTCATCCCACCATCCTGACATTCTCACCCGACGAAACCGTGACTGCCCTGGCCATCTCCCCTGCCGGCAGCCTGCTGGCAGCAGGGACCAACAGGGGACGACTGGTGGTCTGGAGCCTGCCCTCGGGAATCAAACGCCTCGAAACCATTGGTTCCCGCCGGATCGAGGACCTGGCCTTCTCGCCCGATGGAAGGCTCCTGGCAGCGGCATCCGTTCGACCCGGGCTGAGGATCTGGCACATGGACGAGACGCCAAGGGAGCTGGTCTTGTCCGAGCCCGCCCAGGGAGTCATGGCCCTGGCCTTTGCAGCCGACGGATCCCTGCTGGCATTC
The DNA here is from genome assembly GCA_964539505.1 of uncultured Myxococcales bacterium. GTDB lineage: Bacteria > Myxococcota_A > Polyangia > HGW-17 > SLPX01 > CAZIJS01. Next base: position 8,092 of record CAZIJS010000046.1, on the reverse strand, counting down.
GGCGGCAGAGATCGGACCGTGGGATTTTATCGGCTCCATGACAGCAAACCACCCATGAAATTGAGCCTGCGCCTGGCGGGACACAGCAGTTGGGTCTCGGCCCTGGCGTTCTCATCAGACGGCAAGCGTCTCTACAGCGGCTCATGGGACGACCGGATCCGCGCCTTCGACATGGCATCCGGACATCTTGCCTGGGAGTCCCATGTCCACAAGTTCCCCATCGATGCATTGCTGGCCACACCGGCTGGACTCGCCGCATCCTCGGACGATGGCAGGCTCACCTTCCACCGGTACCGGGACGGCCGGGTGACGCGGCAATACAAGCCGGGCGCTGTGGTTGCCATGAGCTTGCAGGGAAACCTCCTGGCAGGCCTGACATGGGAAGGAAAACTGCTCTTTATGGACTCGACGAAGGCGCGGATCCGCTGCGCACCCCGAATCGCCAAGAGACGCCACCGAGGAACCTGGAGCCTGGCCCTGTCACGGACCATTGTCGCAGTGGGCGACAACCGGGGCCGAGTCCTGGTCTACCACCTGCCCAGGATACTTTTAGGTCACTGACAGATTCCGTACGAGTTGCAATTCGTGGGACAGGCATTGCAGAATACGCAGAAATTGGCTGCGGTGTAAAGCGCCATCCCGTTGGGATGCGCATCCGCACAGGTATCCATGCAGCCTGCATCGCCCTGGCAGCCGGAAAAACAGTCTGCCAGACCAGTACAATCCTGGCTGCTGCCACATGCGCTCCAAGCTTCGTGGCAGACCCCACCAGGCTCTACGCTGCATTGATAACAACTCCCACAAGTTCCGTCACTGGAAAACTCCACCAGGCAACCACCGCCGAACAATCCTGCCGACGTGGCAGCGACTGTCGCCAGACAGGACATCGCAGGCACCAGCGCACCATGGCGACAGACTCTCTTCTATAATGTCGACAGACCTCTCGATGCCATGTCATCACCCGAAACGAAGTCAGCCTATCATAGCTGCTGGCACATTCCACACCCATCCTACCACCAGAGAAATCCAGCGGCCACTGCCATGACAGACACACCCAACGAATCGGTCCCGATGTGCAATCCATCCAGCGGCAGGGTCAGGCCTGCGAGGCCGGGCCAGGATCGGCCCAAACCCTCTGTGCTTGTTGCATGCCGTTTTAGCCACGCCGTGACAGCCGCTTGCGAAAACATGCCATGCAAACTATTCTATGAAGAGTCGATGCAAAAAATCGGCATCTCGTGATCGCAGGCTGGTTTGGTCACAACAGGGCTCTCCCGGGCTGCATCCTTGCTGCAATTGGACTGAAAAACCATGCATCTTGCTTTGAAAACATTCACTCAATCCCGACTCCCCCTTCTCGTTTTTCTGGCCGGAGGGCTCGTCTTCAATCTTGGAGCCTGTGCCACATCAGGGACCGATGCTCTTGATGACGGGGGCACTCAGGACCAAGGCACCCTGGACGATGGCTGGGTCCATGGCGACGCTGCGGTGCCTGAAGACGCAACTGGCACGGACGGGTCCACCACCCAGGACACCGACCGGGACGGCATTCCAGATGCCCAAGACAACTGCCCGAACATGCCCAACTCGGATCAGAAAGACTTGGACGGCGACGGACAAGGAGATGCCTGTGACAGCGACCTGGACGGCGACAATGTCCCAAACGGCCAGGACAACTGCCGTGACGTGCCCAATCCCGATCAAAAGGACACAGACGGCGACGGAGTGGGCGACGCCTGCTCAGACGACAGCGACGGAGACGGCATTCCAGACGCGCAGGACAACTGCCCGGACCAGGCCAACCAGGACCAGGCGGACATGGACGGCGACGGGATGGGCGATGCCTGCGACGACGACATAGACGGCGATGGGAAAACCGAGGCCCAGGGCGACTGCGACGACCACGATGAAGACGTCTATCCAGGCGCGCCCGAACGCTGCAACAGCCAAGACGACGACTGCGACGGTATCACCGACCCCCCAGGCGACAGCTACGAGCCCAACGATGATGCATCCAGCGCCAAATTTTTGGGCAGTGTTGATGACTCCGGCGGACACATCAACGCCGACAGCCTCAATCTGAGTCCTCAAGGCGACGTGGACTGGTATACATTCCACGACGATGACACCAGTTGGGGTCTCATCTACCCCTACGTGGAGTTTCGCTCCAACCCTGGCGGCTACAGCATGTGCCTCTACTACGACTGTGACAACAACGGCGGCATCAGCAGCCTGGGATGTGACGGTGGAAGCCGCGTGGGAGACGGCCCTCCCAACGCCCCGGAAGGCTGTTGCGGCCAGGTCAACAAGATCGAACTGGACCCAGACTGCAGCAGTGGAACAGACAGCGGAACCATCTACGTCAAAATCTATGCTCCCACGAACAACTCCTGTGCAAGCTACTCCCTACGTCTCGGAGACAACTGATCGCTCAATCCTGACAGCAAGCTTCTGAAATACGCCTTCTTGGCAGGGTCGGAACGGAGCGTGAGTGCCTTCTGTATGACCCTCGCAGCCTCGGCCTTTCTGCCCAACCGGATGAGCGCCTGAGCCAGGATGTCCAATGCGTGGAGTTGGAAGGGGCCGGGCCTGCCTGCCAGGGCGCGGCTCGTTGCAAGGGCCTTGTTCAAACGCCCGGTTCTCAGATCCAACCAGGCCGAGTAGACCAGGACCCGTTCCAGGGCCCTGGTGTCCTTGGCGGCCCTTGCCGCTGCTGCCGCAGCTTCGAGGGTTTTTCTGGCCTGGGCCCAACGACCCAGGCCACCCAGGGCGACGCCCCAGGCCGTGAGCAGTTCCGGGTCTCGCGCCTTGCGACGCATCAAGGACTTGAGGAGCCTGGCGCCCGCCGCGTACCGGCCGGACCAGACCGCTTCGAGTGCCTGGCCCCGGAGCACCTTCGGATTCTGGAGACCCTGGGCCACCAGGCGTGAGAACTGCTCGAAAGCTGCCCCGTGCCTGCCCAAGGCAGCGAGGGACTGGGCTCGTAACAGCCCTGCCTTGGGCCCGAGGCGCCCCTTGGATGCAGCCATGGCATCGAGAACATCGAGAGCCCGATCCGGCTTGCCGGCCCCAAGGAGCAACCGAGCCAGCACAACCTTGCCCTCCTGGTCGAGTCGCCCTCTTCTATCCGCCTTCTGCGCGGCCTTCAGGGCAAGGCCTTTGTCCCCTTCCTTGCCGGAATCAGCCAGGCAGGCCAGCGCCTTGGGCCACGGATCCCCCCCGGCACGAACGGCTCTTCGCAGGGCTATCAGCGTCTGTCCACGACAGCCCTCGGACTGGAAGATCGCACGGGCATAGAGAGTCAGGGTGCCAGAATCCTGGAGCCCCAAGTCCAGGGCCTTGCGCAGGTGCTCTGCCGAGCCCTTCCAGTCCTTGGCGGCCATGGCCGCTCTTCCCGCCAGTCGTTCCAGGTCGGCGCGAACCCTTGGCGCTGCTCGCTGGATGGACAGGCCCAATCGGGCATCCCTCAGCGCCCGCTGAAAATCCCCGTCTTTCAGGGCGGACCTGGCCATGCGCAGCCGGATCTCTGCTACCACGGGTCCTCCTGGGGACCGGCGCAGGAGACTCTCATACGCGGCTCGGGCGTCTCTCCATTGCCTGTTCATTTCGTAGAGTTCCCCCAGACGCCAGTAGGCCACGACCTGTTCGGGCTTTTCTTCGATGGCCTGGCCGTATACCTTTGCGGCCTCGCCGTATCGGCCTTGCCGCACCAGGACGTCGGCCATGTCCAGCAAGAGGGGATAGCGTTCCGGATCGCCTTTCTCCGAGACATTGATCCCCCTTCTCAAAATTTGTCGTGCCTTCGAAAGCTTGCCCAAACCGACGAGTGCCTTGGCCAGCAACCTGCGTGGTCCGAGCCGCCCGGGCCGCTCCTTGACGGCCTTCTCCAGGAAAGGCAGAGCATCGGCGGGTCTGCCCGCCGCCAGGGCGGCCCGTCCCCTGTCCAGGTCAGAAGATTCGTGCCCTTTTCTCCCCTTGCAGCCCAAGGATCCGAAAGCAATCATGACGGCGGCGATGAAGAACCCCGCGAGCCAAACATCGTCACTGCGGGAGGGGGTCATACCATCCTCTAGAAACCAGGAGGTGGTGCCAGGTCCGTGGCGTTTTCGAACCTCGTGTACTGCCCCAGGAAAACCAGGTCCACGATGCCGGTGGGGCCATGCCGATTTTTCGCCAAGACGAGCTGGGCTGAGTTGTCCTCTTCCTCCGGCTCGGCCTCTTCCTGTGCGCCCCTGCGCGGCTTGTAGGCCGCATCGCGATGGAGAAACATGATCAGGTCGGCATCCTGCTCGATGGCCCCCGACTCTCGCAGATCGGACAGTCTGGGCCTTTTGTCCTCGCGCTTTTCCACCTCGCGGTTGAGCTGTGCCACGGCGAGCACCGGCAGCCCGATCTCCTTGGCCACAGCCTTCAGGCCCCGCGAAATCTCGGCAATCTCACGCTCACGCGCATCGCCCCTGCGCCCGGAAGGAGCGCTCATGAGCTGAAGGTAGTCGACCACGATGAGCCCGAGCTGCCCGCTGTCCGGCGGGAAGATATCCCGCTTGGCCTTGAACTTCCGGCACTTGTTGCGCACGGTCATGATGTTCATGTTGGCCGAGTCGTCGATATAAATGGGCGCATTGAACAACCTGGTCGCCGCATCGGTGAGTTTGAGCCAATCCTCCCCATCGATGCGCTTGTTGCGCAAATCCCGGTTATTGATCCGCGCCTCGCTGCAAAGGAGTCGCTCCACCAATTCCTGCTGGGTCATTTCGAGGGACAGGATCAGCACCGGCATGTTAAACGACATGGCTGCGTTGGACGCGATGTTGAGGGCCAGGGACGTCTTGCCAAGAGCGGGACGCGCCGCCAGGATGTTGAGCGCACCAGGTTGGAATCCACTCGTGATCCGATCCAGGTCGTCATACCCGGTGGGCAGCCCCGTCACGCCCCCTTCCCATGGCTTGTCGCTAAACTCTTCGATCTGTCGGACAATCTCGTCGATGATGGGCCGGATATGTACGTAGGAGCGCTCGGCCTTGCTCTGGGCCACATCAAAGAGTTTCTTCTCTGCCTCGTCGAAGAACTCCTCCACGTCGGCAGGCTCGCTGTATGCCTCCGAAACCACCTCGGATGCCACCTGGATCATCTTGCGCAGTTTGCTTTTGTCCGCAACGATCTGGATGTAATGCTGGATGTTCTCCGCAGTGGGAACGATGCTGGAAAGCTCGGTTAAGTAGTCCAGGCCACCCACGATGTCCAGGTTTCCATCCGATTTGAGCTGCTGTTCCACGCTCAGGGGATCGATGGGAAGATTCCTGGCATCCAGTGCGACCATGGCCTGGAATATTGCAGCATGTCCAGGTAAGTAGAAGTCGCCTGGAGTCAGGAATTCCCCGGCATCATGGATGGCTTCATTGCGCAAGAGAATGCCGCCCAGCACCGAAGCCTCGGCTTCCTTGCTGTGAGGCGGCAATCTCACATCCGCGCCTTTTCCAGCCATATCAGAGACTCCCCCGGGAGACAGACATCGAGGCCGCCTGCAATGCAGACGGCCTCGTAGACAAAACCAAGAAGCACAACGACGGTGCTACTCGGCCTGTTCTTCCTCTGCCACAACCCAAACCTTGACCGGCACTTCCACCTCCCGAGCCAATTTCACCGACACGGTGAACACGCCCAGGTTCTTGATGTGCTTGTCGAGAAGAATCTGAGGCACCTCGATGGCAAAGCCCTCGGCCGCCAGCGCCTTCTGGATATCTCGTTCAGTAACGGACCCGTAGAGCTTTTCCTCTTCTGCCACCTTTTTCTCGATGACCAGGCTCACATCCTTGAGTTTGTCAGCGACGGACCTCGCCTCTTCGAGCCGCTTTGCCAACTTCAGTTCCAAGACACGCTTTTGATGCTGAAGCTGTCTGACATTGCGCTCGGTGGCGACCATCGCCAACTTTCTGGGCAATAGATAGTTCCTGGCATATCCCCGGCGGACTGTAACGAGTTCACCCATGCCACCCAGATGGGGCACGTCCTCCGCCAGGATCACTTGAATGGTCGAAGCCATGATCCCACCTCCGTCAGTTCGTGGCCGTAAATGGCATGAGCGCCACGATACGGGCCCGCTTGATCGCCCTGGTGAGCATACGCTGATGCTTGGCGCAGTTCCCTGAAATCCGCCTGGGCACGATCTTGCCGCGGTCCGTGATAAAATGCCTCAAAATCTGGGGATCTTTATAGTCAATCACCAGCGACTTGTCCGCGCAAAACCGGCAGACCTTGCGGCGGCCGAACCGGCGTCGTTTCAACTTTCTCATGATCCAAACCTCCTCTTCGATCCGGACAGGCCGCTAGGCCTGGGGCTCGTCTTTCTCGGACTCGGTATCCGGCTTCGCCTCGGTTGTTTCCTCGGACTCGGCCCCGGGCTTTGCCTCGACCGCTTTCTCGGACTCGGCCTCGGCTTCGGAATCATCGTCCTGAGCGGATGCTTCCGCAGCCTCAGCCTCCTTGGCAGCCTCAGCCTCCTTGGCGGCCTCTGCTTCCCTGGCAGCCTTTTCTGCGGCAGCCCTGGCGGCCCTCAACCTGGGGTCGAGTGATTCTGGTTCCACGTCGGCGGGCCTGGCATCTGGATGGACGTTTTCGTCCACCACGATGGTGAGCTGGCGCAGCACGTTTTCCGACATGCGGAAGAAATGTTCCATGTCGTCCAGGATGGCGTTGTTGCCCAGGTACCGCCAGTAGTAGTAAAGCCCCTTGGGATGCTTTGCGATCCGGTAGGCCAGCCGCCTTCTGCCCCAGGCCTCCACCCGCAACAGCTTGCCGGCGTGCTTGTCCACGATACCAGCGATCTTCTCGTTGACAGACGCCACCACGTCGTCCATCAAGTCCGGACTGAGGATGAGTACGGTCTCGTACTCTCTCAGGGTGCCCGGCTCAGCCCGGGCGGATGTTCTCTCGGTCATTTGGTCCTCCTTTCGGCTCCAGCACCTCCCGGTGCCTTCAGCCCGAGACTCTCGGGCAAGGAGCGTTTCTGGTTTTCCCAGCGCGCAATGCGCCGATGTTTATCTCAAAAGCGGAGCGATGACAAGGGATACCACGCTCATGAGCTTGATCAAGATGTTCAAAGACGGGCCGGCGGTGTCTTTGAAGGGATCGCCCACGGTGTCGCCAACCACGGCAGCCTTGTGGGCGTCCGATCCTTTTCCATGCACCTGACCCTTGTGGTCTTTAAACTCTCCGGACTCGATATGCTTCTTGGCATTGTCCCATGCACCGCCGGCATTGGCCATGAAGATGGCCATGACCACACCCGACGCCGTCACACCAGCCAGAAGCCCACCCAGCATCCGCACGTCGCCAGCAGCCCACTTGGAGAAATACCCGACAGCCACCGGGGTGATCACCGCCATGAGGCCTGGGACCACCATGGTCTTGAGGGCCGAGGTCGTGGCGATGTCCACGCAATAGGCATGCTCGGCCTTGGCCTTGCCCTCCATGAGCCCCTTGATCTCACGGAACTGGCGCCGAACCTCCTCGATCATGGCAGCGGCAGCCTGTCCCACGGCCTTCATGGCCATAGAGGAGAATAGGAAGGGCATCATGGCGCCCACGAGCAATCCAGCCATGGTCCAGGGGTCGGCCACATCGATGGTCTTGAGTCCCACCTGCTGCTGGAAAGCCGCGAACAGGGCCAGGGCGGTCAGGGCCGCCGACCCAATCGCAAATCCTTTGCCGATGGCCGCGGTGGTGTTCCCCACCGCGTCCAGCTTGTCGGTGCGGGCCCGCACGTCCTTGCCCAATTCAGCCATCTCGGCGATGCCTCCTGCATTGTCCGCCACTGGACCATAGGCATCGACTGCGAGCTGAATTCCCGTGGTCGAGAGCATCCCGAGGGCTGCAATGGCGATGCCGTAGAGCCCGGCCAGATAATAGGCCACCACGATGGCAGCGGCGATGAACAGCAGGGGCAGGGCCGTGGAGCGCATGCCCACCGCCAGTCCGGCGATGATGTTCGTGGCCGGCCCGGTGAGGGATTCCTCGTCGATGTAGAGAGTGGGTTTCTTACCCTCACCAGTGTAGTACTCGGTAATGACGCCGATGGCCACGCCTGAGGCCA
>CAZIJS010000045.1:0-24676 GCA_964539505.1 uncultured Myxococcales bacterium | reverse complement strand
GGGCACTTTTGGGGTGTCGACAAACTGCAATGTCGGATGGCCCAAGACATCGTTATAGGATGGGCGAGGCGGGCTCCAGAAGGCTGCGCGGCCCGCCTCGCGGGACTCTGCTGGGACGACAGGCATGACAAGGAAGCGCCTGCCGGCCTCGGTGGTGCCAGATGCCGGCGGCGCTGTCTGCGGGATCAGGATGCCTTGACCTCGATTTTCCGCGGCTTGAGCCTGTCGGCCTTGGGCAGGACCAGGGTCAGGACGCCCTTGTCCAGCTTGGCCGAGATCTTGGCCTGATCGATGGTTTCACCCACCTGGAATTTCCTGGCAAAGCCGCCCACCTGGTATTCCCGGTAGACGGGCTTGGCGTCGTCTTTGGGTTCTTCGACCTGGGCCGTGAGGGTCAAGACACCGTCTCTCAAGTCGATGTCGAGGCCCTTCTTGGTCACTCCCGGCAGGTCGGCCTTGACTACGATCTCATGCTCGGTTTCGTAGATGTCCACGTTCGGGGTGAACACCACACCGTGCTTGGTGGGTTCACCGGCGCTTTTGTCGATGGCCTTCTTTTCTGTCACGCTCAGCTCCTTTTTCTTCGTCATGGCTCCACCTCCTTACGGCATTGGATCAGGCTTCCACCTTGACCTTCCTCGGTTTGGCCTCCGGTGCCCGGGGCACCCGGACTTCCAGGACGCCGTTTTTGTAGGACGCCTGGATTTTCTCCGGGTCGATGGGTTCGGGAAGCTTGATGCTTCGAGCAAAGGTCCCGTGGTCCCGTTCCCGGCGATGGTAGCTCGCCCCTTCGGGGTGCTCGGGGCTGCGCTCACCCGCCACCCTGACCGTGTCGCTCGTAGCCGACAGGTCGAGGGCCTTGGGGTCCACGCCGGGTATCTCGGCACGCAGGAGGTAGCTTTCCCCGTCGTCATAGATGTTGACCAGGGGGAAGACGCCTCTCGATGCGGGGCCGAACCCTGTTTCGCCGAAGAGTCGGTCCATTTCACTGTGCAGTCTTCTCAGTTCGTCGAACAGACTTGGACTTTCCCACCAAGTGAACATGGCACACCTCCTTGTCAGACTGTCTCGTCTTCGTCGTTTTCGTCCCGGGGCTTTCTTCGTCCCAAAAAGTAACCACGACAGATTTCGGGTCAACCCCTTCGATCAAACATTTTGCGCAAATCATGTTGTGTCATTGTAAACAATACGAAATGGTTGATATAGAGCCGTTCTCAGTGAGGCAACAAGCGAGTATGGAGGGCTGACGGAGCCATGAAAGCGATGGATCGTGGGCGCTCAATGGAGTTTTAGAGGCTGATAGCCGATCGAACATCTTTCGAATAATGGCGTTCCAATGTGTCCAATGCTTTCTGGAGTTCTTCGTCTCTGCGATCAGGGACCATGACCTGGAGTTCCACGAAGAGGTCACCGCGTCCGCTCCCCCGCCTGCGCGCCCCCTTGCCCTTCAGCCGGAGCCTTTGGCCCGTTTGGGCCCCGGCCGGTATCTTGAGCCGCACGCTTCCAGAGGGGGTGGGCACGGTGACGGACGCTCCCAACACCGCCTCTCGAACCGTGATGGGCAGTTTCATGAAGAGATCGTCACCTTCCAGTCGCAAAAATGGATGGGGCTTGAAATGGACCTCGACGTAGAGGTCTCCATTGGGCCCCCCTCGTTTTCCTGGCATGCCCTTGCCAGCCAGGCGGACCCTGTCTCCATCTCTGAGGCCCGGCGGGATCTTCACCTTGAGTCGCTGGGGTTCGGCCACCTGTCCGCTGCCGTTGCAGGTGGGACAAGGGGGGCCGGAAGCCTGTCCCGTGCCTCCACAGGCTTCGCAGGGGATCTTGATCCCGATACCGCCGCCCAGGGATCGACTGCCACTGCCGTGGCAGATGGGACAGATCCTTGCCGGCCCACTGCTCCCCGTACCATTGCAGGAAGGACAGGGTTTCGGGATCGAGACGGTCAATTCCACCTGTCCTCCCTCGATGGCCTTCATGAGGTCCAACTCGACGGATGCCTCGATGTCTCCACCCCTGGATCGAGCTTGGCGTCGCCCGGCCCTTGGGCGGCCCCCTGTGAACAGCGAGCCGAAGAGGTCTTCGATGACATCGGGCCCCATGTTTCCTCCACCGGATTCGAAGTGGAAGAAGGGATCGGCCCCGGAGCCGGCCCCGGATGCGCTGTGCCACTGCTGATATTGGCGCGCCTTGTCGGCATCGAAACCAGGCTTGAGGGAGAGCTCTCCGAATTCATCGTAGAGCTTCCTCTTCTCCTCGTCGCCGAGCACGTCGAATGCCTGATTGATTTCCTTGAAGCGCTCCTCGGCTTTTGGATCGCCTTTGTTGAGATCCGGGTGGTACTTTCGTGCGAGTTTCTTATATGCCTTCTTGATCTCGGCGGCCGAAGCTGTTTTCGATACCCCGAGAATTTCGTAGAGATTGCGCGTCACTTTCTTTCACCTCCTCCCGGCGTTGTCCGAGGTTTCCTGGGCAGGACCTGCAACCAGGACCTTGGCCGGTGTGACGAGCTTTCCGTTGCGCAAAAAGCCCGGGCTCGTCTCTGCCAGGATGGTCCCCAGGGCTTTTTGCGGCGCTGGGAGACTGGCCACTGCCTCGTGAATCGTTGGGTCCAGGATGCGGCCGATCGTGTCGATACGCTCGTAACCCAAGGCGTTTAGCATGTTGGCCAGCTTCCTTGCGACCATTTCCACGCCTTGGCGCAGAGATTCTGCGTCTTGTCCCGAGGCCCTTGCGGCCTTTTCGAGGTCGGCGATGATCGGGGCCAGCCGGCGCACCAGATCGTCTGCGCCTTCTTCTTGCGCTTCGCCGATGCGCCGTTCTGCGTGGCGCTTGTAGTTTTCGAAGTCGGCCATGAGGCGCAGGTAGGCCTCGTCGGGCCGGGACCGGTCCACCCCTGGTTCCTGTCCAGGGATCGGGGGCGATCCCTGTCGGTCCTGCCCCTGGGCTGTGGCGTTGTCGGCTCTGCGTCGAGGGGCGGGTCGCGCCGTCTGGTTTCCTTCGCTCTGTCTTTCGTCGAATGTCATCGGCATTGCCGTCATTTCCCTTGGCTCCGGTTTTTGTGATTCTGCTTTTCAAACATAAGCACGACCCGGGCCGGGGCAAATGCCTGAGAGATGTCTCTTTGGGAAAATGCTGCTTGGATCAGCGAAGAGGCCTTTGGTAAGGGACATGGGGCAGGAGGGGTCAGCGTCCTTTTCCCAGAAAGTCCTTGATGGAGTCGATGATGCCGTCTCTGTCCGGAATCTCGGACGTGATGAGCACTTCGTGGTCCTCCCCGAAGGCTGCATGCAGGTCTTTGATAAACTGCCCCGATCCGTATGGGCTTTTTACTTGACCGTAGGCAAACATGTTGACCATGGAAAAGAGCTGTTCGTCGAGGAGCTTCAGGCAGACCGATGTATCGTCTCCCGACCAGTTGTCTCCATCGGAGAAATGGAAGGCATAGATGTTCCAGTCGCCTGGGGGATAGTCCTTGTCGATGATTTCGTGGCAGAGTTTATAGGCGCTCGAGATCATGGTGCCCCCGGATTCCTTCGTGCGAAAGAAGGTGTCCCGGTCCACTTCTCTGGCCTTGGCATCGTGGATGATGTAGCGGGTCTCCAGGCCCCGGTACTGGGTCTGGAGCCAGGCATCGATCCAGTATGATTCAATCCGGACGATCTCCTTTTGCTCTTCCCCCATGGAACCCGACACGTCCATCATGTAGATGATGACTGCGTTGGATTGCGGGATGGTTTCTGTTTTCCAGGATCGGTAGCGCTTGTCTTCTCTGATGGGAATGATGATGGGAGACTTGGGATCGTAGGCGCCGGAGGCGAGTTGTCGTTTGAGAGCTCGTTTGAAGGTCTGTTTGAAATGACGCAGGGATTCAGGCCCGGTTTGCCGGATTCCCGTGTATTTGTCTTTCAAGCTCTCGACGCGATGGACCCCTCTGGGCTCGATTTTGGGCAGTTCGAGTTCTTCTCCCAGGATCTGGGCCAGTTCTTCCAGGGTAAACTCTACTTCGAGTGCATGTTCGCCTGGTTGGTCTCCGGCGCCCGGTCCCTGGCCGGGCCCGGGCTGACCTTCTCCCTGGCCCACCGGGTCGCCCACGTCTCCGTCTCCCTGGCCCACCCCTCCCTGGTCCTTCGTGCCGTAGCGAAACTTGGGGATATCGATTTGCGGGATGGGCACCGCCACCCGATTTTTACCCTTGGGCGCGATGAGCTGGCCCCTGCTGATGTATTTTCGCAGGTTCTGTTTGATCTGCCCGCGCACGATCTTGCGAAATCTGCGATGGTCTATGTCGATGTAGTCCGCCATGGACCGCTTCACCCCTTCTTTCTACTCTTCCTTGGCATCGCCCCTTGCAAAGATGGACGCCACGAAGTTGAGCACATCGGTGGAGCAGATTTCACAGTAGCCGTGCTGGCGGATGAGGCGCGATTTGATCACGTCGATCTTGGCCTGTTCTTCCCGGTCCACGACCGAGGACACGATGCTCGAAAGCTTGATGGTATCCTTGCGGTCCTCGAAGAGCTTGAGTTCCAGCGCCCTGCGGAGTCGGTCGTTGCTTTGGTAGTCGAACCGCTTGCCTTCGAGACTGAGGGCACCGATATATTTCATGATCTGGAGTCGGAAGTCGTCCTTGCGGCTTTCGGGGATGTCGATCTTTTCCTCGATGGACCGCATGAGGTGCTCGTCCGGCTCACGATCTTCGCCCGTGTAGGGGTCTTTGACTTTTTCCTGCTGCGTGTAGGCCTTGACGTTTTCGAGGTACTTGTCGCACAGGACCTCGATGGCCTTTTCGTCTGCGCTGATGGCTCGTTGCACTTCGTTTTTGACGATTTCGGCATACTCTTGCTTGACCACAGCGAGCAGCTCGGTAAAGCGGCTGCGCTGCTCTTCGGACGTGATGAGGCTGTGGTGCTTCAGGCCGCTTTCGAGCTCCTTCAAGACGATGAAGGGGTTGATGCAGCCCTCGCTCTCGTCGGAGACCAGGGCGTTGGAGACTTTGTCCTGGACGTACCTGGGAGAGATGCCTTCCATGGCCTCGTGGGTGGTCTCCTTGCGCAGCTCCTTGACATGGTCCTGCGTGAACCCGGGCAGGAGCTTGCCGTCGTAGAGCTTGAGTTTCTGGAGCAAGGTGATGTTGTGGCGCTTGGGGTCCTCCAGCCTGGTGAGTACGGCCCACATGGCAGCCATCTCCAGGGTGTGCGGCGCAATGTGTTTTCCGCGGATTTGATCCGTAGAATAATCCTTGCGATAGATCTTCGTTTCTTCAGAGACCTTGGTAATGTAGGGGATGTCCACCTTGATGGTCCGGTCCCTGAGGGCCTCCATGAATTCGTTGCTGAGCAGCTTGCGGTATTCGGCCTCGTTGGTGTGGCCGATGATCACCTCGTCGATGTCGGTCTGGGCGAACTTCTTGGGCTTGATCTTGTGTTCCTGTGTGGCCCCCAGCAGGTCGTACAAGAAGGCCACGTCCAGTTTCAGGATCTCGATGAACTCGATGATGCCCCGATTGGCGATGTTGAACTCACCGTCGAAATTGAAGGCCCTCGGATCGCTGTCCGATCCGAACTCTGCAATCTTGCGGTAGTTGATGTCGCCGGTCAGTTCCGTAGAGTCCTGGTTCTTTTCGTCTTTCGGCTGGAACGTGCCGATGCCCACCCGGTCCTTTTCGCTCATGGTGAGTCGCTTGACGCGGATGTGCGAGACCACCTTGCTCCAGTCGCCTTTGTAGTGAGCCATGAGATCGCGATAGACCTGTCGGCAGGCGGGATCCAGGTCTCCTTTGACCTGCAGTGGGTACTTGAATCGGGCCGGGTCTGGAATCAGGTCTGCAAGGACCTGGTCTCGGTGTTCCTCCGGCACCAGGTGGAGTGGGTCTTCGTGCATGGGACAGGCGTAATGTTCCAGTCCGCCGGTGATGTGGGCCAGTTCCGGAGGCAGAACCCATTCGAACGTGTAGAGCCTTCCGTCCCTGGTGCGCGAATAGTGCTCCAATCCCTTTTTGAGGAGCCGGACGATGGTGGATTTGGAACTGCCCACCGGGCCGTGGAGCAGGATGACGCGCTTTTCCGGGCCGTAGCCGTAGGCTGCGCTCTTGAACACGTTGACCAGGCGCATGAGGGGAATGTCCAGCCCGAAGATGGCGTCTTTGCCGTCGCCCATTTCGTCTTTGAAGAAATTGTAGACCACGATCTTTTTCTTGTGGTCCACGTATTCCTCCTGGCCGTAAGACAGGATCATGTCGTAGACACGCTGGAACGAGGAGCGGATCACCGCGGGATCGTCGGCCACGATCTGCAGATAGTCCTCGAAGGAGCCTTCCCAATGGAGGTCTTCGTATTCTTCCGGCTTTTGGAACGAGGCGATTTTTTCCACCACTTGTTTGATGTCAGGCATCTGTTTCCTCCGTTGCTGCCCGGACATCTTACTCTAAAGACATTGGTTTCCCAGAGGCATTTTTCAGGCCCTGATCGTGGGAGATCTTTTTCAAGAAACACCGCGTCCTGCGGCAGCGCAGGTCGGGCGTTTCGTAAACGCCCCGTGATGTCTCGGCCGTGGCAAAGGTCTTCGAGAAGAATTGGGCTAGCGATAGCGGAAGATCTTGAAGATCGGACCTTTGACGATTTCGAACAAAAAGCCAAAACGGAAGGAGATAAGATGCGTCTTTCGGTTCACCAGCCGTCTTGGTGGATTGGGGAAGGGGGCCGCAGCCCGAAAGGCCCGCACCGCCTCATCGTCGAGGAAGTCCAGGCCGCTGCTCTTGGAGATGAGCACTTGCTTGAGCTTTCCGTCTGGGTAGAGCCAAACCCTGAGCACCGTGAGTCGGGATCGGAATCCATAGACTTTGCCCGTGGGATCTTCCCGCTTGTAGACCTTGTCTGGATGCCACTGCTGGGCCACGGCCGCCTTGACCCTGTTGAAGAACGAAGAAAACCGCCAGCGTTTCGTGTTCACGAGGGTCTGGTCCCCTTCGGGTAGGTCTGCCAGGGCATCGGGAAAAGCCGAACCCAGGGCGCGTTCCAGTTGTCTTGGCGAGGGGGTGAGCCGGGCCAGACTCAGGGGGGCAGGCGCCTTGCCGCTCGGGCTGCCCCTTGGCCTGGACCGATCTCCTTGGGGCAGAGACCGTCCCGGCCTCTGTTCTCCCGGGCGCATGTTCAGCGGGGAGACAGCGGTTTGCCCTGCCTTGGTCTGTCGAGCTTTTCCCGGATGCTGCCTGGTTGGTTGGCTGGATCGATGCGCCTGTCCAGGCGCCGGGTTGGATCGATTCGACAGGTACTTGCCTGCTTGCTTGTGCCTGGCCTGGGATTGTCGTTTCACCGAGGAGTCGAACTCGCTCAGAAACGACGGCTCGCGGGGCGCCTGCTCGCGCCGTGGTGGCGGAATCGAGACGACCTGCTTGTGGGGCTTGGTCACTTCGAGCTGCTTTTCCAAGGTGAGAGAAATCATCTTGGGACTCTTTGCGGCCTGCTGTTCGGCCCGACGATCCAGCCAGACCACGATGCCCACGACGGCTGGGCCCACCAGCAGATGCACCAGGAGGGCCAGCAGCAAGGCGACGAGCAGCGTCCGCCTGGATGTTTCTTTCGGCCGTTCCATGGGCACACCAGTTTTTTTCGGCCGTCACAGGCGCCATGCCGCCTTTGCAGCCTGGAGACCGGATCCCTCGACTCTCTGTCTTCAATATAGGCGGTGGGACCGGGCTTGGCCAGCTTGGCGGGGGGGGCACGACTCTGTCGGTTTGTGACAACAAGCCGCCCTCGCTCAAATCCGCTCAGCCTCGATGACCCACGAATTTTTTGTCTGCTTTGGTGTGGTTACGCCATCCCCTGCTCGACCATGCGCTGGACACCGGTGATAAAGACACGGAAGCTGTGCGACCGGTTCGATCCATCCAACTTGAGATAGGGAGCAATGGCACGAGATCCACTCACTTTCTGGTATCGTTGCCCTGTCAGTCTCTGGAGCTCCGTTGAAGGGTTTTCGAGTCGATCCGGATCGCGAAATTTCCTGCTTTGTTGTTCCTTTGCGATATTTTTGATGCCAAGTCCTTGTTCTACTGCTCTGAGGTCACCCAGATACCAGCTTTCGATCTCTCGGCATGCCACGCGCACCAGGGCCTCGGGATGTTGGGCTTGGCGGCATCGATCGACGAGTTTGTCCTTGATATCTTGGCAGTCGGCAGAGTCCTGGTCGCGCAGGACGATAAATCGGGTGTTTGGTGTGAGCCAGTGGCGCATCTTGAGGACGATGCGCTTTTCGAGATCTTGCTTTCCTTCGAAGACCACGAATTTCATGGTCACCAATTTTTCTGGAAACATGCGGGGCAGGAGATTTTCCAGCAACCTCTTTGCCGAGAGTTCTTCGAGAAAGAAGACCAGGGTCATCATTGTGGATCGGCCCCCTGGAAGAAGCCTTGTTTCCACAGAAAGCCCATCTGGTCACCTTGTTCCATATAGGCGCGTACTTGCTTGTCGTCTCGAGCCCTGCACACTTGCGTGAACCCATCGGGTCCTTTCGTGAGCCAGAAGACCTCATCGAGTTCCACTGCGTTGAGGAAGTCAGGAGAATGGGTGGATACGAAGACCTGACCGCCTCGGTTGGCATATCTTCGGAATTCTTCGGCCAACTCGTGGAGAAGTGTGGGATAGAGTTGGTTTTCGGGCTCCTCTACGCAGAGAAGGGGGTGGGGCGCCGGGTCATAGAGCAGAACGAGATAGGCAAACATCTTGATGGTGCCGTCGGAGACATAGCGATCGATGAACGGTTGCTCGAAAGATTGGTCCTTGAAGCCGAGCAGGAGTCGTCCATCCTGCGTCAATATGGGCACCACGTCTTCGATGCCTGGGACGCGACGTTTCATTGCCGCGATGATGTCGTCGAACACTTCTCGATGGTTATCATAGAGATTCCTTGCCACGAGCTGCAGATTTTCTCCGTTTGCAGAAAGATGTTCGTCATAGCCCAAGGCATCCTTGCTTCCTCGAGCGGCATCGATGTGGAAGTCCGATACATGCCAGTTTTCGATGAGTTGGCGGAACGCGCTTGCCGCCTTGAATCGCGAAAACTGGCCCAGGCCCTTGACTGCAAGAATGTCGGGAGAGTCGAGAGACTGCTCTTCCCTTGTCAGTTCCTCGTCCGGCTTGTTGAAGTCCTCCTCGTTCGAGATGGCATAGCCCTTTCCATTTTTGAAATCCAAGAAATGGAATGGGGATCCATGTCTGCCGCGTTTGTAACGGAGGACCTCGCGTTCGACCGCAACCCCCCGTTTGTTCTGCGATATCCGGAGCAGGTACGTGACCAGCCGATCCACTCCCGCTATGTTCATCCGGAACTTGATTTCGATTTCGACATGGAGCTGTTCAGCGCCTCTGCTCACGAGTTCACGCATCCCGCCGCGCCGTTGTACTGCACTTTTTACATTGAACGTCAGACAGTCTTTCAAAAAACCAAAGACATCGAACAAGGTTGTTTTGCCTGAGCCATTCGCACCGACCAGGACACAAAACGGCGGGAGATCCACCAACTCCACGTTCCGGAAGGTTTTGAAATTTACGAGACGAATAGACTCGATTTTCATTATCCGATCCTTTTTCTGCAAGGCAGGCATCTGTTGGGAAGCACGCTGCCACATCGAGGAGTGACAGCCCCTTGCCCGGTCCGTTGCCACGGTCACGTCGAAAGAATCGCCGGCTTTCTCGCGCATTGATATCTTCGCTTGTGGTCGTGCGGACCTGAAAGAAACGGCGAGACCTGACAGCGAAACCATAAGATAAAATCCTTTACCCTGCAACGCTTCCAGGCAAGTCGGCAAGTCTCGTTGTGCCGCCTCCGCCTGGGCGCCTGAGTTTCGATTTATTCATGATGGAGAATTTACAACCCGTCCATCGAGGAGTATCTTGGTCGCTGTATGGGGCTGCAGCGATGTGTTGGTGGCTGCAACGAAGCAGACTTCTGTGCTCGGTGTATCGGGTCGTTTCCCCTTGAGACGGTGGAGGTCGTGACATGGCGAGACTGGTGGGTTGCCTTGGCCGATGTGGCTGGAGTCGTTCGGGCCTGGCGCATGCCCTCGTTCTGGGAGTCGTTGGAGTTGTGGGGATGGTCTTTTCTTCGGTGGGGGCCGGCTGCTCGCGCGGCAAGACTGCTGCCACGACACCACCTCCACCGGCGGTGCCTCCGGCCCAGGCGGGGTCTGGGGGCACAAAGGCGCAGGATCGAGCAGGTCGCTTGGATGCACCCGGTGGGACCAAGATGAGGCATGGGACCATGGCGACCTCTTCGGGGGACAAGCCCTTTCGCTGTCCCCCAAAGAACGCCATGCTGGCGCCCATCTCCTGGCGCAACGACGCCTTGACACAGAGACGGTACTGGACCGAGACGGACCTGAGCAAGGTCCATACCACGAAGGCAGAGCCCGTGGAGGTTTGCGGGTTGCGCGAACAGTTGGGATGGCTCATGGCGGCCGTTTGCCCCGATGGGACCCATCCTTTCGTCGATCCAAGGGTGGCTCATATGTCCAGGGTGGGAAACGTGGGGCCTGGGGGGCGATGCGGGACCACCATCGTGGATTTGTATCGGGTGCCCTGCAAAAGTAAGGTGTTTTTCGTCCACATGGATCTATACAATTGCGGTGCTGGAGCATCGCCGTTTCAATGACGATGACCGGCCCGTGGGTGTGAATGGCGGCTCCTTGCGGGGGCACAAACGGCGGTTCTTTGCCAGGGGTCCTGGCCTCTCGATGTGGCAGCGCCCCGAGACGATTGGTATGGTTCGAAGTATCCGAGGGGCGAGGGGCGGGGGGGAGGCAGTGATGCGAGACAACCGGTGGAACCAGGTGCGGTTCGTTCCCAACAGAAAGCAGGGGCATGTGGAGAGTTTTTTCTTCATTGCGCAGGAGCCGAGCGGGGAGCGAGCCCTTTGGATCAAGGCCACGGTTCTGGCGCCCAAAGGAGGGGCGGGCGATGCACAGACCAGTGCATGGCTGGTGGGGTTCGAGCGCAGCGGATCTGTCTGGGCCCTCAAGGACTCATCCTTGTGGCGTGAAGGGTCGATACCTTCTGGAGGAAACGGCCTTTTGCAGGCCGCCGGGTTGCGCATGACCGCCGAGAGCATCGATGGCACGATCCAGGGAGAGGGGCAGGCCCAGGGCCAGGGTCCTGCACAGATCGACCTGGCCATCGAGGAGCGCTCGACGCGCTCCATTGCCCTTTTGTTTCATGATCGACTCTATGATCTGCCCTGGCCTTCTTTCAAGTTGGTGAGTCCGTCGGTGCATGTGGTCCTGACAGGACGCATCGACTTTGGGGGTGGGACCTGGCTGGTCCATGGGTGGCGGGGCATGCAGGGCCACAACTGGGGGCGCAGGCATGCCGATCGGTATGGGTGGGTCTTCTGCAATGCCTGGGACGGGCGGGACGAAGACGACCTGGTGGTGGAGGCTTTTTCATTGCCTGGCACGGGACCGATCGGTTCCTTGGCAGGCGGTCTTGCTGGCGCTGTGGTCTTGTACCAGGGCCGGACGCTCCGGTTCAATGGCCCTGTGCAGCTTCTTTGGAACCGCGCCTGGAGCAGTGCCCTGGCATGGGGCATGATCGCTCGGGGGGAGGCTGGGCGGATGACGCTTCGGGCCTGGGCCAGGCCGGAGCGAACGGCCTGTCTGCGCTACCACAATCCAGACGGAAGGGATGTTCTCTGTGCCAATAGTCCCCTGGCCGGTGCGGACTTGGTCCTGGAGTTTCCAGACGGTCGGCTCCTTCGGCGTCGGAGCACGAGAGCGGTTTTGGAGTTGGCTGGGCCCAGAGCGCTCCCGGGAATCGAGATCTTGGCCTGACAGGGTCGAGACCGTCTCGTAGTTGAGTTGGTTGTCGAGCACGCTTTTTCCGGACTATTGAAGACCATTCAAGGAGAGTCTCCAAAACACTGTGTGATGGGTGACACTTGGGTGTTGAACACAAGGCCGCCAATCGATATACTCTCATTCTTATGAAGAGGAGGGCTGGGGCGCCCCGAATCGAATGAGCGCCCTTGGCGTGAGTTGTATGACAGGGAGGAAGGAGCAAGTCAGGATGGAGAATCTCAATTTTCACGTGGATGAAAACAAAGTCTGGTTCGGACCCAAGTCTGGTTGGCCGGACGAGGTCCCAAAGAACATGGACTTTCCCCGGATGACACTCGGGGAGTTTCTCCGTGAAGCTGCCAGGAAATATCCAGACTACAAGGCCATGTGGTTTTTGGATGAGACCATGACGTTCCGTGAGCTGGATCGGCACGCAGATGCCCTGGCTACCGGGTTGTCCAACCTTGGGTTCGGCAAGGGCGACGTGATCGCCATGCTGCTGCCCAACAGCTTCCAGTACGTCATCGGGTACTATGGTATCACCCGAATGGGCGGGATCGTTTCTGGAATCAACCCCACTTACAAGCCGAACGAGATTCTCCACCAGCTCAAGACCATCGGCGCCACCGGGCTCATCGTGCTCGACGCGCTCTACGAGGAGCAGATCGCGCCCATCCGGGACAAGACCGACATCCGGGTGGTCATCGGGACGAACGTGGCTGATTTCCTGCCGTTTCTCAAGAGGACCATGGGCAAGCTGCTCAAGAAGATTCCCACGGGCAATCTCCCGTCGGATGCCCTGACGCTGCAGGGGATCTTGTCCACCAAGGCCATTGCGCCGCCCAAGGTGGACATCGATCCCGCCGAGGACCCGGCCACTTATATCATGACTGGAGGCACCACGGGCGTGCCCAAGGCCGCGGTGCTCACCCATCTCAACGTGGTGTCCAACGCCCTGCAGTCCAAGTCCTGGCTCTACAAGATGGGCCCGGGCCAGGGAGACGTGGGTATTTTGCCCCTGTTTCATTCCTTTGCCATGACCACGGTCATGAACCTGAGTGTGGCCCTGGGAACCACGATGATCCTGTTTCCCAGGCCCCCCAAGATGGACGACTTCGTCAAGACCATCATGAAAGTTGGTCCGGCAGGCGGGTCCGCCATGCCCGGAGCAGAGGTTCTCTTTCAGAAGCTCGCCGATTACCTGGAGAAAAATCCCCAGTACCGGGTGACCGACAAACTATCGCTTTGTGTGTCTGGTGCCGGTCCCCTGCACCGCCACGTCCAGGAAAAGTTCGAGAAGGTCACCGGGGGGCGCCTCGTAGAAGGCTACGGACTGACGGAGTCGAGTCCGGTGGTCTCCGCCCAGCCGTTCTGGCCCAAGGGAGAGCGTCGGACCGGAACCATCGGCTTGCCGTTTCCCGGCACCGAATGGCGGATCGTGGATCCCACCGACCCCATGAAGGACTTGGGGATCGGGGCAGGCCCGGAAGACGAGGATCACGTGGGTGAACTGGCGGTGGCCGGTCCCCAGGTCATGAAAGGGTATCTCAACAAACCCGACGAGACCGCCGAGACCATCGTGGAGATGGACGGCAAGCGCTGGCTGCTCACCGGCGACATCGGGTATATGGACGAAACCGGCCAGGTCACGATCTTGGATCGCAAGAAGCAGCTCATCAAGTACAAGGGCTATAGCGTGTTTCCCAAGGAGGTGGAAACCCTCCTGGGTATGAACGAACACGTCTCCGAGGTGGCTGTCTCTGGGCTTCCAGACGAAGTCACCGGCGAGATCATCAAGGCCTGGGTGGTGCTCAAGGAATCGAGTCGGGGCAAGGTCACCGAGAAGGAACTCCTGGCCTGGGCCAAGGAGAACATGACCCACTACAAGGTGCCGCGCCTCATCGAAATCCGCGACGAGCTGCCCAAGAGCCTGGTGGGCAAGGTCCTGCGTCGCGTGCTCCAGGAGGCCGACCCCATCTGGAAGGCTGCTCAAGCCAAGAAGGCGGCCGATTCCGGCGCCAAGGATGAAGTCGAGTCGGAAGCCAAGGCCGAAGCCGAAACGGAAGCCAAGGCCGAGTCCTCCGCCGGAGATCAGAAAGCAAAGGATTCGGGCAAGGACTCCGAGGACAAAAAGGACTGAATCAGCGGTTCGCCATCTGGCTGCGCTCGCTCTCCCTTTCGCCGGGTCGCGTCGCCCTCTCCCCCTCTGTGATCGGTCCATTCATCGCATCATCGAAGGACGTCTGTTTGCTCTCTGGGGCAAACGACTGTCTGCCGCCCTGGGGCGGCAGGACAAGGCCGTCTGTGCAGAACCCCTGTTTGACTGGATCGAGAACTGCCCGCTGCCTTGCGGGCAGCAGGAAAACAGCATCGGAGAGAAATGGGATGACTTCGTGGTCAGGCGGCCTTGGATGCTTTCTTGTGTCGCCGATGGAGATCCAGGAGTCTGCCGGCGCTGTATGAGAGCATCTTTTCCCGGCGGTCTGCGTCCTTGGCGTGGCCCATCATGGCCAGGATCTCGTCCACGAGCTTTTCCTTGCCCCCGAAGGTTTCGTTGATCTCGGTCAGTTGGGCATGGAGTCTCAAAAGCTTGGAATTGGCCTGGGTGCGCAGTCGCTCGCGAAGGACATCCTTGTCGGCCTTGGCCGGTTTGAGCAGTGTGACCAGTTCGTCCACGAGCTTCTCTTTGGATTCGAAGCGGTCTTTGACTTCCTGAAGCGGGGCTTTCTTCGCTGGCATGACATCTACCTCCGCGGCCCGGGCCGCTGTTGTCTTCTATCCTCTGTTCAGCTCACCTCGCCATGCTCGCCTTGAGTGCCTGGAGTTTCCCCAGGTCCGTCCAGGTCAGGGAGATGGACAGGGTGAGGTAGTTTGCATCGGTTCCCACATGGAGCTTTGAAAAGATCGGCTTGAGCTGCGCCAGGTTTGCTGAATAGCGATCCAGCCCAGGCAGGTATCGATTGAGAACGGCAGCCAGGTCTGCGGCTGCTTTCTTGGCTCGCATGTCCACCACGAGTTTCAGGGCCAGGCCTTGGGCGGACAGGTTTACGCCAAGGGCCAAGGCGCGCATCTGGGAAACTGCATTGGCCGAAGGGAGCTTGGACTGGAGCATGGGGGGCAGGCCCAGGGACAAGAGCCACAGATCCGTGCCGCCCACGCGGTCTACCAGGCCGAAGATCTTGGCATTTTTCCCCAGGCGCGCGCGCTTGGTTCCCGCTGCCAATGCCTTGGCCGCTTCACCCATGGTCAGGGTGATCGATCGCGGTCCGGTCTGGACGATTCGCAGATCCCGGCAACAGGGCATGGAGGCGATGGTGAGCGTCCCGGCATTTTTGCCCTCGGGTTTCCAGGTGATGCTCTTTTCCTGGGCCAACTTGGGCAGACAGGAAAAGATTTTGTCAGCGGGAAAATTGGGTCCAGACAGGATGATGGTGGAATCTCGTCGATGATAGGCCGTGGCTGCCGCCAGGGTTTCCGGGGCGTCGGCCAGGCTCAATCCACAGAGTTTGTTGATGTGTTTATAGAGGTCCAAAGAGGCAACGAAGCCGGAAATGAGACCCCATTGAGGTGTTTTTTTGAGCTTGGTCAAAGAGACGTAGGCCAGGGCGTCCGAGTCGAGAGGCAGGGAGGACACTGGAATGGCCCAGGGTCTCGTTGTCGGCTGCCCGGTGGCTTGCCGGGGCCCGCTCACCCTGGAAACAGCAGACCGGGGCCTTGCAGACTGGTGCCCGGCAGGCTGCTTGCTGGCCTGTTTCTTTTTCTTGCAGGCTTGGCTGCTCAGCGCCATCGAGGCGGTGAGCAGGAAAATCGTCAATCGTTTCATGGTGATTTTTCTGGCTCTTTGAGCGGGCGTCTGTATAAATGCATCCGCCATGCCTGTCAAGACGAAACCTGAAATGCCGCCTATCATCATCTATACCGATGGTGCCTGTTTCGGCAATCCCGGGCCTGCGGGCATCGGTGTGGTGCTTCGATCCGGGCCGCACCGCAAAGAGCTTTCCGAGCCGTTGGGGCGGGCCACCAACAACATCGCCGAACTCACGGCCATCTTGCGCGCCTTGGAGTCGGTCAAGGATCGCCATCGCCGCGTCCGGGTCCATTCGGACAGCGCCTATGCCATCGGGGTGCTCACGAAGAACTGGAAGCCCAAGAAAAACAAAGAACTCATCGCGAAAATCCGCGATCTCATGCGAGACTTTTCCGACCTGGAGTTTGTCAAGGTGGCAGGCCATGCGGGGGTGGAAGACAACGAGCGGTGCGATGAACTGGCCAAGGCCGCCGCCGAACAGGCCTCCCTGGCACTCTGATGTTTTGGGGCGCAGGCGGATCGTTCGTGATGCATGCTGATATTTCCTGGGCAGCCGAATCTCTCCCGGGACGATCTGAGGGCGGTTTGACGTTTCTCGGTGGGCTGTCTCTGTCCAGTGGTTTTTTCGTTCAAGTGGTTCTTCGTTCAGGTGGTTCTTCGTTCACTGGGACGCGCTGCGCCCCTGCTTCGCCGCCGCCTGGGCGAGGGTCACGAACTCGTGGCTCTGCGACAGGACCTGGACTGCACGCGCCAGGATGAATCGTTTGGTTCTCCAGGGGATGGACAGGTCTGGTTGGTGGGCTGCAATGTCTTTTCCCGCCGCGGGCAGGTCCGAGACATCCAGGAGATCGATCCCGTGGCACTCGATGGTGAGGAAGCGGGATCGAGCGGCCAGGGATGTGATCCGGTGGGCCAACCCGGGTCCTGCCAGGGTCAGGGTCGTTCCGATGTATGGGATGCGCAGGCCGGGAAGCACGCTCACCGGGAATTCGAGCAAGGAGCCTTTGCCTTTTCTCCAGGGGCGGTCCAGATCCATTGCATAGGGGGTCGTGGGGCCCAGGACCGTGGCCAGTCGGTGCCGATGTGCCCTGCTGCGTCGCCCCGTCAGTCTCATGCCCGCCATGATGACAGCCTTGGCTGCATAGTAGGGAGGTGATGGCAACAGAGAGGAGTCGTAGGCATACCCAGCTTCTTCGAGGAGATGCGCCAGTTGGCTGTTCATGCCATAGCCTGGCGCCCGAAAGCCCACTGGCCTGCGACCAGTGACTGCCTGGATCTGGTCCTGACCCGCCAGGACCTGTCGGCGCATGGTTTGTTGTGGCGTGGTGAGGAGATCGTAGGGGTGATCCGGCGTGTGGTTTGCCAGTTCGTGGCCCTGGGCCGCTGTCCTGGCCGCTTCGGTCCTGCAGGAGGGAACGTCCAAATCCGACGTGACCAGAAAGAAGGTCACCGGCAGACCCAGGTGGTCTGCCAGGTCTGCAAAGCGCTGCAATGCCAGGGTCGTGATGGTTTGGTCGGGATGGTGGGTCTCTGTCAGGCCGTGGATCCGTTGGTAGGCCCAGAGAGGGTCGAGGTCCACCGACAGGCAGGCCGTGGGTCTGGCCGATTCGCGTCGTCGAGACATCTTATCCCTTGATCTTGATGGAATAAAACAGCCGAGCCAGGTCGGAGAGCACGGAAGGGACCCGCTTGAGCAGGCGGATGGAGGGGGCCCGTTTTTCGTGCACTTCCACGGGGATTTCCGTTACGTGGAGTCTGGCGCGTTCCGACCGGATCACCAGTTCGGAAGCAAACAGGTCCCGGTCCACCTGGCAGGCTCGGACCAGGGGCACCACCTTGTCGGCCACGAAGGCCTTGAGACCGTGGGTGTCTGTGCCGTGGAAACCCAGCAGGAGTCGCAGGAGGTTGTTGATGACCAGAGTCGCTGTTCGTCGCAAAAGAGGCCGTTCGTCCTTGGCGCCTTTCATGGCCTTCGATCCCACCACGAAGTCGGCTGCCCCGGATTCGAGCAACGGCAGGGCTCTGGAGTAGAAGTCGATGTCGCAGAGGTCGATTTCGTCGCAGAGGATCCATCGGCCCGAGGCAGCAAGTATCCCCTGTCTGAGGGCTGCGCCGTAGTTGGGGCTTGGTGCGGTGATCATGCGGACCTGGTCGAAGCGTTCGCAGAGTTGCTTGGCGATGTCGGTGGTGTGATCCTGGCTGCCGTTTTCCGCCAGGATGATTTCGAAGGTCAGGTCTGAACGCCAGTTGGCGATTCCATCCAGAAGCCCGGTGACCGCGGACTCGAGGATCTTTTCCTCGTTGTGGATGGGAATCACGATGCTTATGTCCACTGGCCTATCCATGTAAGGAATCTCCCGAATTGCGTCGTGGTGTGGCAGAAAGCCGCTTCGCCAGGGCGAAGCCCTCCAGGATGCTGTCTTCCATGGAGTTGTAGACCCACGATCCATAGCGACCGGCAGAATAGATATCGTGTCTTTCCAGGAAGCGCAACAGTCTGGTTCTGGCCCTGCGGTATGCCTCGTCGTAGATGACGTACGCATACGGAATGTGGCGTTTGCGCACGAACAGGATGTCATCGATGGATTCGATGATGCCCATTTCCACCAGTCCTGGAGCCACGAGCCGCAACAGCTCGTCGTCGGAGAGGGTCACCGATCGGTCCGCCAGTTCGATGTAGAGCGACGATTGTCCCTTGGGCGCCATGGAGGGGATGGCGTTCGAGTAGATTCCCACACGGTAGAAGGGGTGGCGTTTTTCTGGAACATAGACCCAGTGGTAGTCTTTTTGGATGTTTTTGATTCCGGCATCCAGGTAGAAGATGCCGGTGGATTTGAGCCTGGATGCCGCCTGCTCGACGGATGGAGGCGGGCGCAACAACGTGCGGATGAGTTCGGGCAACGGCATGGTGGAGACGAGGCTGTCATAGTCGTGCCACTGCCCCGCAACGAGCAGTCGATGCCTGCGATGATCGATGCGTTCCACCCGGGCGTTGAAGTGGACGCGGTCCCGGTCGAGGCGCTGGGCCATGGCCCTGGCCAGGGCCCCGATGCCGCCTTCTTTCGGATAGAGGAACTCGATATTGTAGCCCAGTTCGTCCAAAGACAGGCCCAGGGCTCCTGCAAGGACCTGGGACAGGTCCGGCACCGGAACGAATCGCTGGCACCAGTCCGCAGTCATCAGGGAAGGATGCACGCCCCAGAGTTTTTCGTTGTACGGCACCAAGAAATAGCGTGAAATTCCTGGACCGAAGTTTCTCAGGATGAATTCCTCGAACGTCCTTGGTCTGCTCTTGTTTCTTTCCTCGCGCGCTTTCCAGAGCCCCAGGAGACATTCGTAGACGGTTCGCCGGTCGTGGCCGTGGAGGTGGAGCTGGAACGGGTAGGCCGTCTCCACGCCGTAGGAAAAGGCTTTCGCCTTGCGGCTCACGGTCATCCAGCCATCGGGCAGGACCTCCTGGAGGAATGAGCGCACTTCCTTGGTCCTGGCATGGAACCAATGCCCTGTGCGGTCGAAGTGGAACCCCCTCCATTGGCTGGTGCGGGCCAGTCCTCCCGGCTCGGCCTCGGCTTCGAAGAGGCGATAGGATCTTTGGAGCCTGGTGGCGGTTGCCAGGCCCGTCAGCCCCGCTCCCACGACCAGGATGTCCTTTGTGCCATGGCGCCCGGGATTCATCGATGGCCCCCCCCTTCTTCGAGAAGGCGACGGATTCGATCCATGTATTCTTCCCTGGTGACGATTCCCTTTTCTTCCAGGACATCGAGGAGTGCCGAGAGTTTGACGGACAGTCCGGCTTCGTCCAAAAGCGAGTGGCTCGGGATGGTGATGGGGCCTGAGGGTTCGTCATGCAGGTCGGAGGGCCTGTGCTCCAAGGCCTTGCGAGGTGGTTGGTCTGCTCCCTGGTCTCCGCGGTGCACCACCCTGGTCACCACGCCGGAATAGGCTCTCTCGATGGCACGCGCCAGCAAGGAGGGCTTGGCCAGGGCCACTACCACCGGGCCCTCCACCAACTCTTCGATGCGATCGATCAAGTCCTGGTCCAAGGGATCGGCCAGGACGATCTCCAGTGGGCTGCCGGGCAGGTCTGGGCGGATACGCAGGGGCAGGACCATGTGGCGGGAGGCCAGGTCCCAGGGCACCAGCCGGACGATGTCCGGGCCGGGCATCGCCGAGCTGGGATCCAGGACCTCACATCCAGTCTCCAAGGCCAGGGCACGCACCAGGTTGGTTTCCGGCACGATGCGGCTTTCCATCAGGTGTCGCACCAAGGGATCGGATGTCTGGGATGCCGCGGCTCTGATGACTTCAGCCTGGGCGTGGCTGAGCAGACCGTGGTCCTCCAAAAGGGTGCAAAGATCCATCACTGAAAGGTCTTTCGCTTCGAGCGGGCGTTACAGGACTCGAACCTGTGGCCTTCGGCTCCGGAGGCCGACGCTCTATCCACCTGAGCTAAACGCCCCAAATGCGCCCTATAGATAGGGAAGGTTTTTTGCATTGGCAAGGAAAAACTCCAGGGGCGATCAAACCTCCATGGCCAGACGGACAAGCCTTGCCCAGACGGGCAAAATCTCCGGGCCAATCCAGACTTCCAGGTCACTGCTCGTCGTCGGAGGCTGGCGAGACCAGGTCTTGCTCGATGGTGGCAGCGATGGCATCGATGCCGTCGCCTGTGTGGGCGGTCCAGAGCTTTTTGGACGGCACCAGGACAGACAGTCGGGGCGATCGTCGTCGCAAATCGTTGTCTGGTTCGAGGAACAGGATTTGCCGCACCGTTTCGGCGAGCAACTCAGGGGCATCCAACGACAGGCCGAATGCAGCCTCGGCCAGTTCGCGTACCAGTGACTGCAGAGAGGCGCTGCGCTGCACAGCGATGACGGTCATCCCCTGGGCGGCGGCCGAAAGACAGGAATCCAGATCCGAGACATCGCCGTCGTCCCACAAGATGGCTTCGGTTCCCGAGGCCAGGGCCGCCTGCATGGCCCTGGCCGAGTCTTCCATGTCCGAAGAACGGTCGAAGAGGATGACCGGGGCCGTGACATTTGGTTGAAGCTCTGGCGGGATGCCTGCCACGACAGCAGACTTGAGCCCCGAAGAGAGGATGTTTTCCAACAGTGCCGTCGCCAAAGTGGTCCGGCCGCAAGTGCCTGGGCCGGCCAGGATCGTCATTCCGCCTCCCGCCGCCCGACGGAGAATGTCGTTCGACAGGCCGAGCCGTTTCCTGCTCCGCTGTGCCAGCACATGCAGATGCACCACGAGGGACCTGGGCCTGGAGGCCAGCAGGGTGCAGCGAGTCAGACCCACTTGCAGCCCGCCATCCCACATGAATCGGACCCAGCCCCTCTGCTCCAAGGCTCGCTTTTCCTCCCTGCCCAGGTTCTGTTCCAGTTCATCGAACGCCTGGGCCCGGACGGGAACCTGGGCCTGGGGTAGCGGCCCAAAGCCCCGCCCCGTGCGCATCCAGGGGCGCTGCCCTTCGATGATGCGCAGTTCGAAAGCCCCGGTCTTGACTGCGGCATCCAGGAGAGAAAAAAGTCCGGGAAGTCGGGGAGACTCCCGTCGTTGGCTGTTGTCCGACCGGCTCGTCGTGCTGCTCGACGGGCCGGGATCGCCGGGACGGCGGATGGCACGCATGGTGCGAGACGAGTCGCTCGCGCGGCGGTTTGGATGCGGCTCGCTGAGGTCCGCGGTGGGGGTACGGCGCTCGCGTTCGGCTGCATTTGCCCCTGACCCAGTGGGGAGAGCGCCATCGGGGAGAGCCCCGGCCGGTGTGCCTCCCGGTTGCCTGCTCGGCTCCATGGCAGGTGCCGCGTCTGGGCCTTCACTGCGGTAGGCCTCGATTTCTCCCGAAGGCATGCTGTCGAGATCTTCATCCCAGGCAAAGGGATCGCCGGTGTCGTCGTCTTCGGGTTCAGGAGCATTCGGAGTCGGGTTTGGCATGCCCAGAAACGTGCCCGAGTCGTGGCGCCTGGCCGGGTCGGGATGATCGGCTCGTCGATCCTGTCCCTGGGACGCATCTCGGACGGCGATGGTGGCAAAGGGATCGGATGCTGCAGCGCGAGCTCCGCCCTCTTCATCTTTTTCTGGAGGAAGACGACCGCCGGTTTTCTTGATGGCGAAGGTTTCCTTGACGTCTTCTCGGTCTTTTGGGGCGTTCCGGCCGCTTTGGTCTCTTTGGTCTCTTTGGTCTCTCTGGTCTCTTTGGTCTCTTTGGTCTCTTTGGTCTCTCTGGTCTCTCTGGTCTCTCTGGTCGTCTTCGATCCAGTGGATCGCCGGCAGCGGGCCTCCTGCCGAATCCGCCACCCGGGCCTGGTCCGGTGGTTCGCTGTGGCCCGGCGTTTGGCCCAGGCCCAGGCCCTGGATGTGGGCCTCGTCCGAAACGAGGCCCTGTCCCGGGGACGCATCGCTTTCCTGGTCCGTCCCGTCTGCGGGATGCCTCGATTCCATCGCTCGTGATCCGTCCGATCCCGGCGCAAGTCCCTTGTCGCCCCCCGCAGCGTCGCGTCCGTCGATGGCCTCCTT
Source organism: uncultured Myxococcales bacterium (assembly GCA_964539505.1). GTDB lineage: Bacteria > Myxococcota_A > Polyangia > HGW-17 > SLPX01 > CAZIJS01. Next base: position 2,519 of record CAZIJS010000045.1, on the reverse strand, counting down.
CTCGATGCCCTCCTTGTCGATTGCTCCTTGTTCGGCGCCTTCCTCCGTCTCGGCGAGCCAGTCCTCATCGACCTGGGCCGATGCGAATTCCTCCGTTGCCTGCAGGGTCACCCGCCAGAGGGAGGGGCCCGGGATCACCCGGACCTGGAGATCGCCCAGGCGATAGGCAACCCGGTACTCCACGGGCTCGCCGAGTAAGATGTCGGCCAGCTTGTCGCCGGGAGCCGTCTCTTCCACCAGGTTGTTGATCTCCCATTGGGCGAACGCGCGCGCCTCTGCGATGCGCTCTCCCGCTTCGCTCATCACGCGCGCAGGCTGGTCGGAGACGATGACGAGTTCCCGCCCGCCTCTTTGTTTGAGGATTCGTGCTGCCTGGTCGATGGTGCTCATCACTCGGCATCATAATGCAGGCAGAGGCGCTGTCGCAAGGGATGTTTTTACCTCCATTTTATTGCCGTCGTTCTTTTGTGTCCTGTGGTCTCGGGTGCAAGGAGAGCAGCAGCGGCTGCCGGGCGACTCTGTCAGACCGGCGCCTGTCGGAACGTCTCACTCCATGGGAGGTGCCAGGGTGAACTGTCGGGACGGAGCAGGAAGAGGATGCGTCATGAAGGAGGGCAGTGGGACTGTCAGACGGGCACCTGTGGGAACGTCTGACTCCATGGGAGGTGCCAGGATGAACTGTCGGGATGGTCTCAAACGAGGACAGAGAGAAAAAATCGGCGAGGAGGTGTCAGCATGTTGCCATTGATCCTTATTCCCCTCATTATTGGTGGCGCAGCGATGGGCGCGGGAATGGCTGCGGACGGCATGAGCAAGATGGCCAAGATCAGGGGGCGCAAGGAGAAGGCCGATGCGGCCTTGGCCGGAGCGCAAGAGGACTTTACTGCCTTGGTGAAACGCCTGATTGCGGTCACCCGATACCATGAATCCTGGGTGGTTTCCCAGGTACGGTCCAGATTGGAAACCCTGGAGGCCGCTGCCCGCCTGTCGGTGCAGACGCAACGAATCGATTCTGTGAAATTTGGTCGAAAAGAGGCCTTGTCTGAATCCTTTGCCATAAACAAAGTCTTCGCCGACGCGGCCAGGGGAGCGTTGAGTGGATTGGCCGGTGGGTTGGTCACTGGTGTGGCCGCCGAGGCCGCAATTACGGGTCTGGTGGCGGAGTTTGGCGTGGCCTCCACGGGGACGGCGATTGCCAGCCTTTCGGGCGCGGCCGCCACCAGTGCCACCACGGCGGCCATTGGCGGGGGTTCTCTGGCGGCGGGCGGTGGCGGAATGGCCTTGGGCGGGGCAATTCTGGGTGGTGTCGTGGCAGCACCGGTCCTGTTTGCAATGGGACTGAAGATATTGACTGCCGGAGACAAAGCAGAGACACAGGCTGAAAAATACTGTGCGGAAGTCACCAAGGCGGTGGCTCAGATCAAGGCGCATGGCCGGATACTGGACGAAGCAGTTCGCAGCCGCGTCGAAGAACTGAGGCGCATCGCGAGGATCCAGTTCGAAGCGTTCGACAAGGTGGTGGGCGATCTCCGGGACCATCCACAGGCAGGCAGTGCAGGCAGCGGGCAGCAGGCGTTGCGTCAGGCCCTGGCGAACATGATTCAGTCTGCGGTGGTGGTCAAGATTCGCAGTGAAAAGAAACATGACCAGATCGTAGAAGACGTGCAGACCGAAGCGGTGGTCGCACCAGGCGTTTTGAAAGCAGTCAGGACACTTTCTCACCAGGGCAGGACGAGCGCATGACCAAGCAGACCAAAGCCTTGGGCAGAGCAACGACTGTGGGAAAAGTTTCTGGGAAAGCCGCAGGGAAAGTCCCGGGAAAGGTGGTCGGGAAACTGGGCCGCGTGGCGGGCAGACTCGTTTCCATCGTGGACTTGATCGGCATGCTTGGCGACCTGATGGAGACCTATCGAATCCTTGCAAGAGAGAAGACGAAAAGGGTACAGATCGCGGCACAGCTCCAGACCACCCTGGCAGAAATCGCAGCCAGGCAAGCCCTGGCGATGGAGTATCTTGCCGGCCGGTTCGCGGAGCGACGTCAGGTCATCGAGATATGCCGTGAAATCATCACCAAGGCCCAGGATCGCGACCTCGTGCTCCAGGCCATGGAGACGCTTCAGGTCATCGTCATCACCAGCCCCTTCGACAACCTCACCGCAATGCTCCCCTCCACCGGCACTGAGGATCAGTGATGTTCTGGCGCGACCCTTCGCTGGCAGGGCGCCATGGAAGAAATCCGGCGCTGGATTGTTTCTCGGTTGCGCCGGCGGATTGCAATTGAGTTGCAATTCAATCAAGATGCCCTAGATTTGGGATGCGAGACGTTCGCGCGTGATGTGGCCTGATTCGACAACGGTGTGGCCTGATTCGACAACGGTGCAGCCTGATTCGACAACGGTGTGGCCCGATTCGACAACGGTGTGGCCCGATACGCGGGAGATGCAGCCCGAACAAAACCGTCCTTCGTTGCGGTCCCTCGAGAGACTGCTTGGATGCGGTCGGGGCGGGCCCGATGTGTG
>CAZIJS010000044.1:7229-24711 GCA_964539505.1 uncultured Myxococcales bacterium | reverse complement strand
CCCCCCACCAACGGACCCCACGGCAGACTTCCCGACCCCTCCACCCGCACCGAGGGACACCAAGGAAGACCCCCTGCCCCCTCCGCCCGCACCGAGGGACACCAAGGAAGACCCCCTGCCCCCTCCACCGGTACCGAGGGACACCAAGGAAGATCCCCTGCCCCCTCCACCAGCACCGAGGGACACCAAGGAAGACTCCCTGCCCCCTCCGCCTCCGCCACTGCCGCAGTCGAAAAATGGATAGTCCCGCAGCCTCCCGGTCATCCGATGCCGGTCCCCAATCGGCCCCCTCAAAGATCTTGATTCCCGAACTCAAAAAATGCGTGGGGGCTGGTATCATCCAAAAACCAGAGGATCTGAGCCCTGCGATCCCAGACCAGGGGCTGGCGGCCCTGGGCATCGGCCCCAGGCGGGAGCACGGCTCCAGGCTTTCCGCCCAGGCTGGAAACCAGACCGCAGGCAGACCGTACCATGCTCTCGTCACCATCCTGGCTCAAACAGGCATGACCTACCGCCAGCACATCGCCTGTATTCGGCAGGGGCACCAGGAGCCTCGATTTCGTTGGATCCCAGGCTGCATTCCCCAGGCAGGTCCTGGCGAGTTGTCTCACTTTGAGCGAGCCCCGGACGGCAGTCACTTCCGTGAGATCCAAGCCAAACGACAACTGGACCAACTCCAGTGTCACGGAAAACGATGAGTCACCTTGCACCGCCAGGTCACTTTCGGAATGCACGCGCCTGCCCACGCCGATGAGGCTCCGGCCTTCCGGATCCATGATCGCCCAATCTTTCACCGCAGGCAGACCAGGATACGACCAGACAAAATAACCGCCACCCGACAGGGCCAGCAGTTGGTCCACCTGTGACAAGAGCAAGATGCTTCCCCCCGCTCTTTCATTCGAAGGAACCCAGCCAGCCAAAAGGGCCAGTCCTGCCTCACAACGGACAAACACGGTGCGACCGGAAGGTGACGCAGCCATCTGGCTTGCGCCTGCACAGGTCTCGACACTCTGGACCAGGGCCAAGGTGGCATCATCGAACACATCCACCCTACCTTGTCCAGGACAGGACACCAGGACATGGGTCCCGGCATGCACCAGGCCGGCGGCCCCCTCACGGAGTCCATCCCCCATCACTGCCCGACCATGCAGGAGGCCCAAGAGGTTTCTGCGGCCCAACAGCCAGATGCGCCCCTCGGACCAGGCTGCCAAACCACTCCGGCTCACCAGGATACGCCCCTCCTCAGACTCCGACAGCATGGCGATATTCCCCTTCCCCTGGGTCTCCACGAACCGGACCAGGCGATAGGGGCCCTGCTCACCGAGACGGCCGTTCATCTCTCCATCACAACCTGCCCAGGTCCCTCCCAGCAGGAGGGCCAGGCCAAACAAGAGGCCCCAGTGGCGGCGATGGCCGACGCAAGACACCCTCCCAGAAAACAACCTGTCCCACCGGCGCCTGCCGGCAAGATCCATTATGTCGTCTCTCCCTGGCATCGTAGCGGGCCAATCGACAGTCTTTTCACGCACCATTGTTCGTACCTCCTCACGCGCATCATTGCATGCCCAGCATCGGCTCATGCTCATGATCGGCGCGTGCTCAGCGTCGCACCATGTGCCTGGTCGGCCGAAAACGTTGGCATCTCGAATTCTTCCGAACCCAAGTCACACGGAACACTGCCAGGTCCGTAGCAATCCCTGTTCCAAAGCATCCCCCCCCCGACAAAAACGCCCCATGTTATTGATATGTCATTGATTTTCGTCACAACGCAACGGATTTGACGCAGCGCAGCAAATCAAACCGTATCCGATAAGATACAGGCTTGCGCCCACCTGTATTTCAATGCATACTGATCAGGACACGAACCAAGGCTGATGAATCATGAAACAGGCCTCGTTCTGGCGAACCGACATCCTCCCTCTCATCATCGTCCTGGGGGGAGCTGTCTACCTTGCAGCCTGGCACATTCACTATCTCCAAACCAACGCCCTCGGCTTTCGCGTAGACATCCATCTCAAGGTCATCGACACCGAAGGCCCAACAGCGATTCCAGCAGGGGCAAGGATCGAGGGCATCAAAATTCAAGGCAGGTGGAAAAAGCCCATTTGCTCTTACCAATGGCTCCGGCTGGTTGCACAGCTCCGTCGCGACAAGTCCTATCTCGTCCGGTATCAAACCGAAGACGGCATATCGAGACAGGCCGCCATCAGCCCCAGGCGCCCCGCCCTCATGCCCAAGTTTCTCTATTCCATTGGAGCCTATGGAGTCCTAGCCGGCCTCCTCCTGGTCCTTTGGATACGCTATCGCAGGGTTGCCGGGGTCGCGCCCATGCTCACCGTGGTGACTCTGGGCTTCCTGGTGACACATGGCCTGTCCAATCTCGAGAGCCTTCTCACCGCTCCCTGGCTCTTTTCCATCTTCCTCGGTCTCAATCTCGTCACTCCGCCGCTGCTCTTTCATCTTTTTCTCAACTATCCCAGTCCGTTACCCGTTTCCGAAAAAAAGCTGCGTCGCGTTCCCCTCGCATATCTTCCCCAGACGTTGGTGTTCGCGGCAGCCCTTTGGGGCTTTTGGGTCCTCTATGATGCGCCCTCCCCCCTGAACCAAGCCCGAATGGAATGGATGGGAGACTGGATGCTGCCAGGCGCCAACCTCGTCTACGCAATCGCGGCCATCGCGACCCTGAGCTATCGCTTCTGGCTCTCCCCCCCCAAGATGCGACGCCAGCTCCTCTGGCTCCTCTACGGAGTTGCAGTCTTCACGACCCTGACCGTGACTTTTTTCGTCCTCAAATGGAACGCCGGCTCCTACCATTGGATGTTCGGCGGTTCGGACTTCCTCCTGCCGCTCTATTCCCTGCTCGCCTTCACCATTGGCTTCTCGTTCATCTCGTTTCGGCTCGTCGACGTGGATCGTATCGTCAACAAGAGCCTGGTCTATGCCCTCCTCTCGGGCCTGGTGGCAGGGGTCTACCTCCTGGCAGCCGGCCTCTTCGGCCTGCTCGTGACCAGCCTCCTGGGAGGCAGTTCCACACTCGTGACGGTGACTGCCACGGTGCTGGCAACGGCCCTTTTCTTTCCCCTGAGACGTCTGGTCCAAAAAAACGTGGATCGCATCTTTTTCCGGGATCAGCGTCGCTATGCCGAGACAGTCCAGAAAATCACCTCGGAACTGGTCACGGTCCTCGACCTCCAGGCGCTCCTGGGAGGACTCCTGGAACGACTCATCCACGACCTGCGCATTCTTCATGCATCAGCGCTCCTCCTGGACGACCAGGGACATCTCCATGTCTCGCGAACCGCGGGGCGCCCACACCAGACCGCGATCCCAGACCCAGGCACCACGAAACGTCAGCTCCTGGCCAGGATGAAAAGTCTCTCCTCACGAACCTCCTGGGTCGTGAAACGAACCGACATTCCTGCCAGCGGCCCTGCATGGTCCAGACAAGCCTTGGCACTCATGGAAGGGCTGGATGCCCAGGTCATCGTGTTCCTCTCTTTCCAGGAAAAAGTCCTGGGGCTGGTGGCACTCGGACCACGCCACCAGGCTGAGCTCTATACCAGGGCGGAAACCGCAGTCCTGGAATCCATCGCGCCGGCCGTGTCCCTGGCCATCAGGAACGCCAAGGCATACACAGACATCGGGCGTCTCAACAAAGACCTGCAGACCAAGCAAAGAGAAATCCTGGAGCTCCAGGCCAAACTCAGGGACGAAAACCGGTACCTCCGAGAAGCCGTGCGAACCGCCCTGGTTCCAGATCGCATCATTGCCAACAGCCCGGCTTTTCAACAGGTCTTGGACCAGGCGTCCAAGGCGGCGTCCAGCGATGCAACGATTCTCCTCCTGGGCGAAACCGGAGTGGGAAAAGACGTGGTGGCTCGTCTGGTGCACGAACAAAGCCCGCGGGCAACGGGCCCGTTGGTTACCTTGAACTGCGCCGCCATCCCTGCAAACCTCCTCGAATCCGAGCTGTTCGGTCACGAACGAGGTGCCTTCACCGGAGCCGTGGCGCGAAAGCCTGGAAAGTTCGAGTTGGCCGACGGAGGCACCCTGTTTCTGGATGAAATAGGGGACATGCCCCAGCCACTACAATCCAAGCTCCTCAGGGTCCTCGAAGACGGCCGCTTGACGAGGGTGGGCGGCACAGAGACAATTGACGTCGATGTCCGGATCGTGGCGGCCACCAACAGGAACCTGGAAGACCTCGTGGCCCAGGGACTTTTCAGACAAGACCTCTACTACCGACTGGCCGTGGTCCCCATTGCTATCCCGCCCCTTCGGGAACGGGGTGAAGACATCGAAGCGCTCGCGGAATACTTCCTCAAACGGGCCGCCAAACGAATGGGAAAACGAATCGAGGGCATCTCCGACGATGCCCTGGACCGGATGAAGGCCTACCACTGGCCGGGCAATGTGCGGGAACTGGCAAACGCAGTGGAACGCGCCGTGATTTTGGCCACGAGCCCCATCCTGGACGAAGAAATCACCCTGCCGGGCCACATCCCCGCGACCGGGCCGGCCCATCGGCCCGTGGAAGATCTCTTGGATCTTCCCCTCCAAGACGCGGTCCGGGAGTTTAAACGTCTTGCCATCCGGCACGCCATCGAGGAAGAAGACGGCAACAAGTCGCGGGCCGCCCAGCGCCTCGGCGTCCAACGTACGTATCTCCACCGTCTCATCGGCAAGCTGGGGCTCTAAGCTCGTCTACACCCTCCATCGCGCCCGCCGGCATCGCACCGGTCTGGTCACATCCGCCGACATCCCGCCCTGCCCGCGCCCGGTCTTGTCCGCGGTCACTCTGGACCAGATAGACAAACGCCCCGAATACTACACCTCTGCCCTGGTTTCGAACCAATGAACAGCCCCCAACTTCACGGAAACCCACCCTCTGGGACACAGACCCCTCTGGCCCCGACAGGTTTTTTTTCCTGACTGTTGTTCCCACCGACTCGTCCATGCTATCATTTCGACCCGTTGAAAAAACAGAACCATGCACAATGAAGCCTGCCGGATCGACAGATAGGCAAGAGCGAACGAGGAATTGGTCCGTTCGTAAAGGAGCAAAGAACATGGCACGCTATCAACGAAAGACCACCAGACGCACAAGCAGCCATCGAGAGCGACTTTGGGAAGCAACCATCCTGGTGCTGTTTTCCGTCCTGGCCCCCCATGCGGCCTGGGCCAGTGACTATTTCGTGTCGCCCAGTGGAGACGATTCCAACCCCGGCACCGAGGACCAGCCCCTGGCCACCATCACCAAAGGCCTGGAACTGGTAGACAACGGGGACCGTCTGATCATCCGCGAAGGGGTCTACCGTCTTACCGATGAAGCGGACGGGGCGGTCAACTTTCACAGGCCCGATGCCACGGCCGACAACCACGTGGTCATCCAGGCTTACGAAGGGGAGCACGTGGTGATCCTCGGCTCTCGAAGCTCCGAAGGACAGACGTGGGAAAATGCAGGCAACGGCCTCTATCGCATGCCCGCCGATTTCCTGGCCCACGACCCAACGGGAATGTTCCGTCTGGGTTCGGACATCGAAGACGCCACCCGCATCGAACACGTCATGGTGATGCGGGGAGGGGTTCGCTCCCATGCCGACGCCACGGCGCTCGAAGATCCCGGCACCTGGACCAAGGCAGACGACTCCGGAGTGGGCTGCGACAAAGACAATGCCGGGTGCTACATCTACCTGCGACCGGCAGAAGGCAACGACCCATCCAACTTCGTGTATGAGTTTTCCCAAAGAAAGTTGGCCCACTTTCAAGGCACATCGTATCTCGAAATCAGGGGCCTTACTTTCTATTACACGCAAAACGAGGCGTTCGGAATCGAAGGTGGTGAGGGCCAGCTCGTGGAAAACAATGTCTTCGGTCACAACTCCAACGGCAACGACAATGCCTACTCCATCTTCATTTCCTACGGCGCCGCGCCCATCGTCCGGAACAACGAAGCCTTCGATTCGCGCTACTGGGGAGGCTTCTCCAACTCCAAGGGACTGACCTTCATGGATATTGACCCAAACCGCCCACCCCTCGTGGAAGGCAACTACGTCCACGACATCATGGGACAGGGTATCTGCACGAAAGACGGCGTGGCCAACCTGGTGGCCCGGCGCAACATTCTCGAACGGGTCGGCGTGGGGATTCAGGCTTCAGGGCCTCGATGTCATTGGACGGCACCCGACTGCGTGGAGGGAGATCCGGAGTACTACCCAGGCGGGGGATGGCAGATCTACGAGAATTTGTTTATCGGCTGCGGCCACGGGGTCAACATCATTGTCTGGTCGGAAACACAGGAAGCAGGCAAAGACAATCACATATTCAACAATGTCTTCCTTGCCAACGAAACCAGCGGGGTGGACCAGCGGCTCGCCAACGCAGGCACCTTGGTGGCCAACAACATCTTCATGAACAACCCGAGAGCCATGTACCTCGATCACGGAAACGGCGACGAAACAAAAACCGTGGAAGACTTTTTGCCCACCTTCACCTCTCACCACAATCTCTTCTTCCAAAATGATGCCGACTACCTCCTCAGACCCAATTGGGGCGGGCCGAGCGGCTCGGGAACCGCATACAGCCTGGACGAAATGCAGCAAAACTACGGCATCGAGGAGGGATCGCTGTCTGGAGATCCCCTCTTTGTCTCGGAAACGGACCGTGACTTCCACCTGCAGGATGGATCCCCAGCCAAGGGGTCTGGAGACGGCAGTTTCTACGACCGCGACAGCGTGGACATGGGCATGTACCCCTTCGGCGACGACAACGGCCAACTCCCCACGGACGGGGGCATACAGCAAGATGACGGTGGGACGGCGCAGGACTCCGGTGGCCAAGAGCAGGATGCCGGCGGCAACGCAAACTCCGGATCGAATAGCGGCTGTGGTTGCCAGACCGGAGGTCCCGCCCATGCACCGTTCGCTGCATTTCCCACGGCCCTGTTGCTCCTGGGCCTCCTGCTGAGAAAACGGCGCTAAGCCCCAGTGATCCAGCCCATGGCGTGCTCCTTGTGACAACAACGCACGCAGTCTCAACCCCGCACGACACAGGTCTTCCCCCCCCCCATCCACCACCCGCATTCCCCATCCACCATCCACGATGAAATGAGGACATCACGACGAAAAGACGAGATATCAAGCCATAATTGCTATTTTCATTGACAAAAAAAATCGAAAAGAGCGTATAATCCCCGCGTCTTTGGACCATTAAAGACAAAAAAACAACGCCTCACCCAAAGAGGACCTGTCAAGGAGGGTTTCATGCAGCACCAGATTCTCTACAAGCCGTCCTATGCGATGGCCATCGTGACACTCCAACCAGGAGAGTCCATCGACGTGGAAGCCGGCTCCATGGTGGCCATGACACATGGCATGAAAATCAAGACCATGTTCAACGGCAATGCCAGCGGTTTCTTCGGCAAAATTTGGAACTTCTTCGTGGCCTTGTCCCGCAAGATTTTTGGCGGGGAAACCATGATGATCAACCGATACAGCCCGCCTGAAGGCCAGGTGGGACAGGTCTATGTCGCGCCGGCCCTCACCGGAGACATCATCCAGCACAAAGTACAGCCGGGGCGGGATATCATCATCCAGAGTTCGTCGTATCTTGCGTCCGTGGGCAACGTCAAAATCAAGCTCAAGTGGGGAGGCCTGCGCTCCCTGTTCGGGGGTGAAGGCCTGGTGCTCCTGCGCGCCACCGGAGAGGGAGAACTCTGGGTAAACTCCTACGGCGCCATCTATGAAATCGACGTCAACGGAAGCTACATCGTGGACACGGGCCACATCGTGGCCTTCGAAAACAGCCTCAACTACAAAATCAAGCGGGTCGGTGGATGGAAGAGCACCTTCTTCTCGGGCGAAGGCCTGGTCTGCCGATTCGAGGGACAGGGCAAGCTCTGGATCCAGACGAGAAACCTGGGCCAACTCGTCCATTGGCTGACGCCCATGCTCCCCTCTTGAATAGGCTGGGGATCGCGCAACACAGTCACGAGACATCGAACCGAGGAGAGGAGTTCGAAATGGATATCAAGATCGAATACAGACCATCCTATGGCCTGGCAATCTGCCAGCTTCAGCCGGGAGAGAGTCTCAAGGCGGAAAGCGGCGCCATGGTGAGCATGAGCACGCATCTTCGCATGGAAACGTCTATGACCCAGGGCAAGGGAGTCAAGGGTCTGCTCAAAGGCCTGGCCCGCAAGATGTTTATGGGAGAGTCTTTCTTCCTCAACACCTTCTACGCAGATCAGGCACCGGGCGAGGTCACCTTTGCTCCCAGGCTCCCTGGAGACGTGGAACAGACCATGCTCAACAACGAGTCCCTCGTCATCCAGGGCACGTCCTACATGGCTTCCGCGCCCAGTGTGGAAATCAACACCAAGTGGGGCGGATTCAAGACCCTGTTCGGAGGAGAGGGCCTGTTCATGATCGAGGCCAAGGGAACCGGCCCGGTGATCTTCAATGCCTTCGGTGCCATCCACACGCTGGATCTCAACGGTCCCTTCATCGTGGACACCGGCCACATCGTGGCCTTCCAACCAAGTCTGAACTTCAAGATCCGCCGCGTTGGAAGCTGGTTCTCCACCTTCTTCTCCGGAGAGGGCCTGGTCTGTGAGTTCAACGGCCAGGGCCGCCTCTGGATCCAGAGCCGGAACCCCAAGGAATTCGGAAGCTACGTCGGGGAGATGCTCCCGCCACGAAGAAACTGAGGAGGAGGCACGACATGCCGCAATATTCGATATACGGAGCACCGGAATTCGCCATGCTCAACGTGGACCTCCAGCCAGGCGAAAAGATCGTCGCCGAGTCTGGAGCCATGGTGGCCATGACGGAAAACATGCAGATCAAGACGTCATCGAGGGGTGGCGTGCTCAAGGGCCTGAAAAGAAAGCTCCTTGGAGGCGAGTCCTTCTTCCAAAACACGTACTGGCCCGAAGGCGCTCCGGGACGGATCCATTTTGCTGCAGGAGCACCCGGAGACATCATCCAAGCCACGTTGCAACCCGGCGAGACCATGATGATGATGTCCACCGCATTTATCTGCTCGTCGGAGAGCGTTCAACTGGATACGAAGTGGGGGGGAGCCAAGGGCTTCTTCTCGGGCGTGGGCCTGTTCCTGCTCAAGGCCACCGGACCGGGCGACGTATTCATGTCCGCTTACGGAGCCGTTCATCCTGTCCGGGTGGATGGCACCTACATCGTGGACACGGGTCACATCGTGGCCTTTCCCGAAACCGTCCAGTACCACATCCGCAAGGTCGGGGGGATCAAGTCCCTGTTCTTCTCGGGTGAAGGCATCGTGGCCGAATTCACCGGGCAGGGGACCGTCTGGCTCCAGACCAGAAATCCCAACGGCCTCGCCGAGTTTTTGCACCCCTTCCGCAAGGTGGAACGACACAACAACTAAGATTCCCATCCTGCCCACGATGGCATCTTCCAACCAACACATCTCCACCCTGCCCACTCCCGCGGCCATTGTCTGGAAAAGCCGACTCGAGCGAAACATCGAACGCTTCGCAGCCATCGCCGCGGATCAAGGCACATCCCTGAGACCCCACATCAAGACCCATCGGACCCTGGAGTTGGCCCGGCTCCAGATCCAGGCCGGGGCATCGGGCCTGGCCACGGCCAAGCTGGGAGAAGCAGAAGCCCTGGCAATGGCGGGATTCGACGACATCTGTGTGGTCTACCCGCTGGTTGGCCAAGACAAGGCCGAGCGATACGCCGCCCTCTCCCGGATGGTGGCGCGACTGAGCACTGTCGTGGATTCCGTGGCAGCGGCAAAAATGCTCGTCGCAGCAGCAGGCCGAGTGACCGCTCTGCTCAAAGTGGATACCGGCCTGGGCCGCTGCGGCTTGGAACCAGACAGGCCCGAGGCCATCGACGAGGCCCTGCGCATCGCGGAGATTCCCGGACTCGAACTGGCTGGCGTCGCCACCCACGGAGGATTCGTCTACAGTGGATCCCCGTCCCCGAGGCAAGCCATGCTCCTGGAACGAGACCGACTCCTCGCCTTCCACGACCAGTTGAAACAGGCAGGTCTCGACCTGCCCTGGGTCAGTCTGGGCTCCACCCCCACGGTCTGCTTCTTCGAAAACGACGCGGAACGCAGGGTCACGGAACTGCGGCCAGGCAACTATGTGTTCATGGATCTCACAGAGGTCCGACTGGGAGTGGCCCAGGTGGCTGAATGCAGCCTCACGGTGCTCTCCAGCGTGGTTTCGGTCCGTTCGGACGGGACGGCCATCCTGGATGCCGGGGCCAAATTCCTGTCTTCCGATCGCGGCGTGCATGGCGGCCTGTCAGACGCGACGGCGGTCCATGCAGGACTTCTCGAAGAGGACCAGAGGGCTCTCGTCCCAGAAGCCGGCCTGTTCCGACTCTCCGAAGAGCACGGCTTCCTGAACCCTGGAGCCAAATCGCTCAGGGTGGGAGACCGGGTCCACCTTTTGCCCGTCCATTCCTGCCCAGTAGCCCACCTGGCGGGAACGCTGCACCTGGCCGACGATGATGGACAGATCCTGGAAACATGGGCCGTTATGCCCAGGGGATCGACATAGAGCAACAAGAATCTACAAAACCACCGCCAAACAGACACGGCACAAGGCAGTGGCCAAGCGACACCGAACCAGGCAGACTGTGACAGCAGGAGATTCCACTCGCTCGGCCATCTCACTCAGTTTCTTCCCTTCAAGAAACTCAGAGACTCCAACACTCTTGACAGGCGGCCCCCCAAGTCCTTTCATACAGCAAACTCTTTCGGACCGTGCTGTCCCCACGTCATGCGACCTTCGTTGGTTGTGCGTGGGTCGAGGAAGCACACAGCGCCGGTGTCGCCGGCCCAGGGAGGACATCATGCAATCGACCCGTTCCATCCTGCTCGTTGCAGCAGCCATCCTGATAGGAGGAATCGGCTGCTCGAAATCGAACACCACAGACAAACCGGCTGGACAAGCAACAAAGACGACCAAACCGGCTGGGCGTCCCGTGACCAGGCCCGCCGCCCGAACAGAAAAGCCCATGTCCGTCCTGGAGTTCAACCAGGCGGCGGTGCGTCTCAACCTCGGTCTCATGTGGGTGGAAGATCGAAACGGCAACAAGCGGCCCGACCCCGAAGAAGTCGTCTCGCTGCTCTTCTACCCGAAGGCAGGGCCCTGGGTACAAAACGGCGCCTTCACGAAAGAATATCGCGACGCAGTCTCGGCCATGAGAGTCGACCACACGAAGAAACGCTTCTCGCAGAATGCCAGGGAGAACGTCCGCATCGGACTGGTACGAGAGGATCTCGACCAGGGCCGCCCCACCCTGGCGGCCTGGAGTTCGAAGGCATTCACAAAACAGGACAAGGCATTCATGAACCACATGGTCAAGGTGGCCCACCTCATCGACCAACTCTATGCAAAGGAACTGGGCATCGATGGTCTCGACAGCAAAATTCAAGCCTCCGACACGGCCAGCAAGAGCTTGTTTCGCAGGAATTGGGGGCCGGACTGCAAGGGGCCCAGGACCGAAAAGAACCCGCAATGCACTGCCATCGCCGGCCTGCACAAGCCGCCGGTGGGCGTTTATCCCAAGGCCATGCAAAAGGATGCATCCTTTTGCAAAAAGCTGGCGAAACTGCCAGGCCACAAAGCCCTCATGAACCCCTTCACCCTGGTCGAGATGGACAAAGCCAAGGCCAAAGCCGTCCCCTTCAACAAGGCGTACGAAAGCCTGATGACCCAGGTGGCCAAGGAACTCGAAGCTGCCGCGGCATCCTTTGGTCCCAACCAGGAAAAAGCCCTGGTCGCCTATCTCAAGGCGGCAGCCAAATCCTTCCAGACCAACGACTGGAATCCTGCCGACGAAGCCTGGGCCAAGATGAACATGCACAACTCGAAATGGTACCTGCGCGTGGCTCCCGACGAGGTCTACTGGGATCCCTGTGGTCTGAAAGCCGGGTTCCACCTGACCCTTGCCCGCATCAATCCCAAGTCCCTGGTCTGGCAGCAAAAGCTTATCCCCATCCGCCAGAAAATGGAAGACACCCTGGCAAAGCTCATCGGCGCCCCCTACAAGGCACGCAAGGTCTCCTTCCACCTGCCAGACTTCATCGACATCGTGGTCAACGCCGGTGACGACCGCGACCCCTTTGGTGCCACCATCGGCCAGAGCCTTCCCAACTGGGGTCCTGTGGCCAATCAAGGCCGGGGCCGCACCGTTGCCATGGTGAACCTGTATAGCGACAGCCAGAGCTTCGACATCCAGCAAAAGCTCGCAGCATCCATCTTGTCGAAGGAAACCTATGCGCTCTATCACCGCCCCACCCAGCCGTCCGTGATGGGCACGATCCTCCACGAAGCCACCCACAACATGGGCCCGGCCCATGAATACAAGGTGAAGGGAAAGACAGCGCCCGAAATCTTCGGCGGCCCGCTGGCATCCACACTGGAAGAACTCAAGGCCCAGACCGGGGCCATGTACTTCGTGCCCATGCTCGTGGCCGACAAACTCGTCACGAAACAAGCGGCGGACGATTCCTACATCGGAGACTTCCTCTGGATGCTGGGCCACATCTCGCGCGGCATGTACAGCGGCACCGGCCAGGTCAAGCCGTACAGCCACCTGTCCGCCATCCAGCTCGGCTTCTTCATGGATGAAGGGGCCATCACCTTCGACCCCAATGCCCTGGCCGCCAACGGTAAGGACAAAGGTTGCTTCACCATCCACATGGACAAGCTCCCCGCCGCAGTGGTCAAGCTCATGAAACTCGTGGGCCGGATCAAGGCCACCGGCGACCAGGCAGGTGCCAAGAAGCTGGTGGAAAAGTACGTCAAGGGCACAGTCGTGCCCTTCGCTCTCATCAAAGAGCGCGTCCTGCGCTCGCCCAAGGCCAGCTTCGTCTACTCCCTCGATCAGTAAGCCTGCGATCCGCGGCCCGACACCAGCGGGCCTTTGAAGAACCACGTTTTCCAGGATCCAGCCAAAAGGAGTGGGACGAACGGCAATGGTGCCTTCTCACTCTCCATGGACGATACGAGGACAACGCCATGCCCACAGAGAGCCAACCGAACGCCGATACAGCCGGAACAGACCAGGATGGGGAGTTGGAAGATATTCTGTTCGATCTGGCAGATCACACATCTTGGACCAACTTGACCCGTCTGCCCTTCCAGGACCTCCTCATGTTCTTGCGGCTCTGGGTCTTCGTCCCCGTCATCGGGGTCCCTGCATTGGCGATTGCCACCATCTTCCTCGGCGATCACCTCGCGTCTGCAATTCGTCTGTGTCAGGCGCATTGCGGATCCTTGATTCCTCCCCAATGGGGGAACCCCTGGCCCACGATCCTTGACGTGACGCAGGGCCTCGTTCTTTCCCTGGGCCTGGCTGGACTGATCTGGCTGTTCATCTGGGCCTTCACGCCCATGAAAGAGACCCTCAGACGATACGAGCGCCGGTGCCTGAGAAAAACCAAGGCGCTCATGGACAAGCGGTCCACTCTTCCTTGGGACCTGCACATCCTCGTGCGTGTCAGGAGGGACCATGAACCTGCGACGACCCATCACGGCAGCTATACGGATTGGTATGTCGGGTTTTCGGCAATAGAGGAAACAGTCCCAAACGAGCCACTCTTCGCCTTCGAACTGGCCCCCAACGACATCATGGACGGGGATCGATTTCCAGGAATCGAACTCCTCGTAGAAGCCGGTCAAAGGAGCAACAACAAAAACATCTCGTTCTGGGTCGCCTGTGCGGACCAGGACAAGGCCCTGGGATTGACCCGAGCCCACCTGTCGGACAGCATCGATTTCGAGCTTCCCAGTGCCTGCCGGGAACACAAATCATTCGAACTCTACGCAGGGGAAGCGCTGCGGGTGGCGGCCATCGTCTGTGGCTACCCGTTGGCCGAGGACGCCGAGGAACCCACCGCCTGACGCGGCATGAGTCGCGCAAGTCTTGTTCCGCATCGTCTGCTACCAGACACAGTGTTTCGTCGCAGATGATCGCATCACTCACGGCATCCCCAGCGGGGCCATGGTCCAATGTTGCCAATTGCTCGATGCATCGCAGGCCTCGTGGTAGACTACGCCGCCGCCCGGCCTGCTGACGAGACAACTTCCTGTCACTGGATTTTTTATGAGGTAGGTCCCGTCTCCCGTGGGAACGAACCTCAGTCTTGGATCCGACCGTCCCGAACAACCTGCCACAAGGGAGGCAGTTTCGATATCGATGCAATAACTCCCGTCGAGCGACGAGTGGGCCAGTCTGATCTGGAAATCCAAGGCATGGCCCGCCGAGGGACTGATGGTAAACACCTGCATTCCGGCACCGGAAAAATCACGCGTCTGGGCCTCGGGCGAATTCGGATCGAGACTCAAGGTCAATGCCTTTCCATCTGGTGCCCGGAAGGAGAGCCAACGGTCCATCACGGGCACCAACTGGAACTCGTCGTCCCCGGTGCCACAGGACTGCAGGAACGCCGCCCCCCCACTGCGCGTCAGGCAGTCTCCGCTGGCGCGGCTGACCAACTGGTAGGTGCCCGGCGCAGCCGCAACCAACGACCATTGCTGGTCCGTCGAACCGCTGCAGGGCTGCAGGTCGTCCAGGTCGGGAGCATGCGCGTTGGCAGTCGCGGGAACGCACATGGCGTCATCTCCTCCGGACACTTTTCTCAGGAGCCAGTGACCATCACCTGTCGCCAGGAGCCGCAATGCATGGTTTCTCATGTTGCGAGAGTCGTCGGCGGTCAGCGCCTCGATGAAACTCACGTTGGTGGTCACCAGACTGAACAAACTCTCCGCCTCATCGGGAAGAGCCGGATTGACCCGAAGGACCACCCCCCTTTGTCAGGATAGTTGTCGGGTGTGCTTGAGGGGGGGCGCAGCGCCCCGGAAGTCGTTGCGACCTTGAGGGAGCCCAGAGAAACAACGGTTCCACCAAACGCTCAAGCGAGAGGAAGCGTATTGGAGGCTGTATGGCAATCCGGGCCATGCCCGCAACTGTCTGGCTGAATTTCATGAACGATACAACCACGACAGGCCGCGCTGGGCGCTGCGGCCAGAACAGGGAGGTGATCCGAGGGAGGTGATCCGCTCACCCCGGTCGAGGTCTACTTGGGGGGGCCACAAAGTCCCAATTCCCAAACGGCAAGGCTGGGCAGGGCTGCAAGAAAAAGCCATCGACAAGCTGCTATTGGATGCCGCATCATGGTGTCAGGTGACTGTCAAAAAATGACCTTTGTCCTGTCCAGACAATTTGCGTGGCAAGACACCATTCCGAACAAACGTTTCCCTCGATGCACAGGGGTAATACAGACTTTAAGGAAACGATCTGGTGAAGGTGGCCGAGAAGTCTGACCGGAATTGGGTCCTGGGTGTAGACGTGGTGTACGAGAAAGGAACAGACGAGGAATGGAACCCGGGGCAATTCTCGGTTCTGCTTCGTGCCCACCGCAAGCCTGTGATTGTCTGGAAGGGCTATCCCCTCAGTACCGAACAAAACTGGATTGCGGGATACGGACGCGATCCAGGACAAGAAGCCAAACGAGTGCAAAAGACAGCCCTGGGCAGAACAATCCTGCTCGTTTGTCACGATGTCGCAGCCTTCACCAACCGGGGAAAAGCCAACACAACGAGTCAGGATCGAAAAAAGGCCCGCAAATCTCTGGCACATTCTCTCTCCCAAAATCCCACCTGGGCTCTCAATCTGGTTCATTCCATAAAGAGCGATGGAAATGCGCGGGGCTTCCACAACAAATATGCGGAACTGTCGAAACACAATGGGACTGTGGAGATTGCGGGAGCTTTCGGCTATGACGGCCAGCCATCAGAAGAAGTGCTCAGGAACTGGGCGTCGCTGATGCGCGTGCCAAACGACAGCGGCGAATGCGTGGTTCTGCTCTGAGTCGAAAACAATCCACTCTTCGAGACGATGTTTCCTTCATGCATTCCAGACAATGAAGACATCACGTGCCTGTTCTGGATGTCACCCTGCCGAGGCTATTGAGGTTTACGAACAGGATTGGCAGGCATCGAGGCGTCGTCTCAAAAATGCCTCGAACGCAGCGGCCCTGGCGTCCCAGGTGAGCGCCTGGCCGTCTCTCCTGGCGTTTTCCGCCAGTTTCATCCACTCCGCCGGATCTGCCAGGATCCGTCGCAGGGCCCCGGCGGCTGCCGTCGGGTCGTCTGGCTCCACGAGCAGAGCATTGCGCCCATCTGAGAGCAGCTCCGCAGTGTCCGGCAGGTCTGGTGCCAGGATGGGTCGTCCCGCCGCCAGGTACGAAAAGGTCTTGATGGGCAAAACCGTGTTGCCGCGTTTTTCCAAAGGGCCCCTGGTGGGAGGAATCAAGAGTATGTCGGCACTGTAGAGAAAGGGCGCGAGGGATGCCGGGTCCACCCGGTGCCAGCGCAGCACGTTCCCAAGTCCGCGGGCGGCGGCGGCCCGATCGAGCCAGCCGGGATCCCGGCGGTTCGTGTTGCCCACGAAAATGTAGGTCACTTCGGGGGTGGCGGCAGCCATGTCCAGCAGCACGTCCATGCCCTTGTCCGGATCGATGCGCCCGGCATAACAGACCACGTGGGCATCTGGTGCCAAGTGCCAACCCGTGACTCGCTCGAGTTCCCTGCGGGCCTGGGTCCGACTCAGTCTGGGCTCCAGGTCGCCTGGATCGTATCCGTTGTGCAGGACCGCTGTCTTGTCTTCCGGCACGCCGGTCTCGATCATCACGTCCCGGGCAAGATGGGAATGGACCACCACTCCGAGGAAGCAAGGATGCGCTGCCACCCGGCGGATGGGCTCGCGCAGCGCAGGATACTGCCGCCCAAGGAGGCGATACGTCTCGAAGACCATCTTCTGGCCCGTGGCCAGGCCCAGGACCACCGGCAGGAAATTTCTCGTGTAGACCACATCGTATCCCTGGAGAGCCACAACCAAGGGCGCCACCAAACCATGCGAGAGCTTGTGGAAGCGCAGCGGCGTGGGCATCCAGGAGACGATTTCCCGGATACGAAAATCCGCGCCCTGGACCGCGTAGTAGGCTTCGATGCGTGCCCTGCGCTCCTCCTTGGATATGGCAAAGGTCTGCCAGAGACGGGGAACCACCAGGTCCACTTCCAGGCCTGGACGCCTGGCCAGTGCGGCGGCAGACTTGACGATCTGCTGGGTGTTCGCATTACTCGATGGATAGCGGTCGTCGGACACACAGGCGATGCGCATGGAGTTTTCGACTCCTCTCAATCGTACCTCGGCGACCCATGGAACAAGGCCTGGCCGATTGCATGGAAACAAAGGCCGTTTGGAAACTGGCGCTGTTCAGAAACGGGCGGTCGTGCGAACCAAAAGAGACTCGTCATCGGTGAAAGGTAACCAGGACCATGCCTCCACCAGGCAACAAGGCAGGGGTCAGATGGGCCTGGCGTTCGGTCCCAGACGTTTTCTTCCACTTCGTAAACAGGGCAAGCACCCCTGCCGTGGCTGCCAGGCCGGCGTGACCACCGACCAGGACA
>CAZIJS010000044.1:0-7219 GCA_964539505.1 uncultured Myxococcales bacterium | reverse complement strand
GGTGACACCGATCATGACATTGGTGAGCAGTTTGTACCGATTCCCCTCGTTCATCAACGACTCGGAGGGGTGCTGCTCGTAGTCCTTGCGAAGCTTCTGCGTCTTGATCCCAAGGACTGTCACGCCCACCCCTGCCCCCAAGGCAGCGGCTGCCGCACCCACGAAATAGGCCCAATGCAGCCGTTGGAGGCTCTTTTTCCCGGTCTTGGGATGCTCGACGACAGGGACTGGACGCGGCCTTCGGACAACGACCAGGGGCCGAGGCACCGGCCTCACCACAGGGCGAGGGAGAGCCGGCTGCGGCATTTCCGTCAGTTCCCAGACCTTCTCGGTTCCCGCAAGAACATCGATGTTCTTGCGCGAGACGGTCTTGTCCTCCAGGCGAATCTCCACGACCCGCTCGCCTGGCTCCACCACCATTTCCACATGGCCCTTTCCGGCCAGACGACCGTCTATGAAAATCTCCGCCCTGTCGTCGGGCATCCGCACCACCAGGACTCCCACCTTGCCCTGAGCCTCGCGAAGAAGCTTGGGCAAGCGCCGCTTCTCAGCCGGTGCTGCCTCCTTCAAAAAGGCCCGCAGGTGCGTCACCGCCTTGACCCATTCTCCGAGCTTTGCATAGGAATAGGCGATGTTGAACTGGATTTCACGCCTCGGCCAGAATCGATAGGCCCTCTCGAAGGCTTCCACAGCCTGGGTGTATCGGCGGCGACGAAAGAGTC
This sequence comes from uncultured Myxococcales bacterium, assembly GCA_964539505.1. GTDB lineage: Bacteria > Myxococcota_A > Polyangia > HGW-17 > SLPX01 > CAZIJS01. The sequence goes on along the minus strand of CAZIJS010000044.1, from coordinate 6,497 downwards.
TGCGCCCCAGCCGAAAGGCTTTCTTGGCCTTCCGCTTGTCCTGGGCAGTGGGTGCCTCGGTATCGGCCGCAGCCGAACCCATCCCGAGAAACGGCGCCGCGAGCACTGCGCTCACGACCAATATCGTCATAGAGCTTCTCATGACCGTCCTCCAGTCAATCCGGCAGATTCATGAGATGGTCCGACCTTGGCTTTCGCGCAGGTCTATGCTTCGGCTTCAAGGTCAAGATGATCTCTTTGTCTTCCACCGGAACGAGGGTCAAAATCTCTGTCCGGTACCCCTTTGCCTCCACGCGCACCGTCTCTGGCTTGGTGGAACGCACCAGGGACGTCTGGAACACCGACCCCACGTACTTCTTGCCCCGAAATTCCACCACCGGCCGGGACCGCTCGGGACGGACCACAATCTTGACGGTCACCTGCTGGACAGCGGCGTCCAACGCCTTCGCCACCCCGGCATCGGGTCTTGCTGCATGCGACCGAGGCTTGGGCGCGCCTGCGCCCGCGTCGCGCGCCAAGGCCAATGGTTGCGACGAGGGCGCCCTGGCCACAGGCCCCTTCTTGGTCCAGACCACGAGTGCCAGGATCAACACTGCGCCCGCCAACAGGGCCGAGCCCGCAGCCAGAGGCACCACCCAGGCCGGCCGCTGCTGCGCCCGGGACAGGGATGACTCACCCTCGGGCATCTCCAACTTGGTGCCTGTGGTGCCCGCCATGCCGAACGCTTCGATGGGCGCACCTTCGGTGCTCTCGAGTGCCTTGTGGATCTGCTCGTCCTTGAGCTTCTTCTTGTCGTAGAAAAGACGCTCCATGAGCTTGGCGATCTGGGGCGGGCCCACCACCTTGCCCCGGGACACCAGGAGCTTGTTGAGCGCCTCCTCGAGTTCCTCGGCGGTTTGATAGCGATCCTCGGGATTCTTGGCCAACGCCTTGAGGATGATCCGCTCCAGTTCAGGCGGGATGTCGGGCCTGATGGACCTGGGCTTGGGCACGTCCGCCTCGCGGACTCTCAGCAGGGCCGCGGCCTCGGATTCCTCCCGAAACAGGCGCTTGAGGCAGACGGCCTCGAACAAGATGATGCCCAAAGAAAAAACATCCGACCGCCGGTCCACCTGGCCACGCATGGTCTGCTCGGGAGACATGTAGGAGACTTTGCCCTTGAGCGTTCCAGCCGTGGTGTGGGATATCCTCTCGGCCGCAAAGGCGATACCGAAGTCTACGACCTTTACGTGCCCGTCGTAGGAAACCAGGATATTTTGCGGCGAGACATCCCGGTGTACCACTCCCAGGGGCTTTCCGTCGGGCCCCTTGATCTCGTGTGCCGCGTGGAGGCCGGCCGCTGCGTCCGCCACGATGCGCGCGGCAAACTCCCAGGGCAGACGTCTCCTCTGCCTGGCCGAGGCCCTGAGGACCGCGGTGAGGTTTTCGCCGTGGATATATTCCATGGCGATAAAATAGGCTCCCTCCACTTGCCCCAGGTCGAACACGGTGGCCACGTTGGGGTGATGGATGAGTGCCGTGATCCGGGCCTCGTCGAGGAACATGTCGATGAACTCTGCCTCGTCGGCCAGGTGATCGTGGATCTTCTTGATGGCCACGAGCCGTTCGAACTGCTCGGGCCCCTGGATCCGCCCCAGAAACAAGGTGGCCATGCCGCCGTGCGCCATTTCCATGAGGAGCTGGAAACGACCGAACTGCCGACTGGTACGCACTGGCTTGAAAACCAGGGTCTTGGCCCGATCATCGCCGGACTTCCCGTTCCCACCGCCGGTCTTGGACCGGCGCTTCTCTTCTCCCGTGGCATGGCCGGAGCCCACTGGTTTTCGGAGGAGCAATGGCGGGCTGTCTTCATCCTGCCCGCGCATCCCCAGGGGCACAGGTCCACCGCCCGCCCGTCCATGGGGCCGGTGCGTATCGGGCCGCGAGATGGCGTCTGTCGCAGATCCCTTCGAAGGCACATCCTTGGCGTCGCGCCCCAGGGGCTTTGCAGCCTGTCGCGATGCAGGGCGATCGGCCTTCGACCCAGCCGACTTCTTGCTCGCCTGTGGTGGAATGGGTGGTGGGGCCTTGGTCATTGGATCCCCTCGACTCTCTCAGTCCTTCTTACGGTCCCAGTCACGGCAGCCTCTTGTAGAGAGCGATGGCCAAATGCGTAAAGGTGCCCGGATCCGCAGCACAGGACCCGAACGGGGCCGGAAAATACAACAACTCCTGTGCAGGAGTGCAGAGCGGGGCACTCCAGTCATCATCGGCACTGCACACATACAACGAATGATCGTTGGCCTGGTTGGCCAGGTACAGGTCGTTGGCCCCGTAGTCGCCTGCACTGGGCTGACCGTTGTGATCCAAGTCGCAAAAACTGATGGGGATATTCGAGTTTGTCGAGGGATCGTCCTTGAGGAAATAGGCCCCGCCCGTGGCCAGAATCCCCTGGGTGCCGCCGATGTCCGTCACGTCGAAGAGTTGTGTGGCATCGTCGTAGGCGGTCAGGTCCGGCGTCAGGCGCCCCTCGCCCATGAGAGTCCAGGGATTCGTGGAAGTATCCCAGTAGCGGACGAAAATCGTATTGGGTGCCCCGCTGTAACAATTCAGCTCCCAATTCGGGCCCACGTCATCGGCCGCAGTGTTTTCGAAGCCCCCGCACTGCACGAAACCCGTGGGCGGGGCCTGGTCTACGAAGGCCGAAGCGGCTATCTTGGTACCCACGTTACAGTCCGTGGTGGACCCATTCGAGCAAGTCACAGCGGTGCAGTCCGCATTGCAGGCGTCTCCATTGCTGGTATTGCCGTCGTCGCAGGCCTCGTCCCCCACCACCTGGCCGTCGCCGCAAACAGGACTGCAGACACTGGGGACACCATTGCAATCCCAGCCGGTTTCTACCACACAAGTACTGCTGCATCCATCCCCGCTGTTGGTGTTGTTGTCGTCGCAGCCTTCATCGCCCACGACCTGGCCGTCACCGCAGACGGTCTGGCAGATACTGGGCTGGCTCGGCGGGTTGACACAGTCCCAACCCTGTTCGATCTGACAGTGGAAATCACAACCATCGTTGTTGATGCTGTTGTTGTCATCGCAGGCTTCGTCGCCCACCACCTGGCCGTCGCCACAAATGGGGCTGCAAACACTGGGCACTCCCTGGCAAGTCCAACCCTCTTCTATCTGGCAGGCCGCACTGCACCCGTCTCCGTTGGCGATGTTGCTGTCGTCGCATTGCTCCTGGCCGGCCAAGACCCCGTCGCCGCAGCCCGGAACCACCTCGATCTGGCAGTTGGGACTGCAGCCGTCTCCCGACAACTGGTTGCCGTCGTCACATTCCTCGTCACCGGCCTTGATGTCGTCACCGCACCTGGTCTCGCAGGTGCTGGGCTCACCGCTGCAATACCAGCCTTCCTCCGGCTGGCAGTCCATGCCACAGCCGTCGGCCGGCACCGAATTGCCGTCGTCACAGCCTTCCTGTCCCTTGATCAATCCATCGCCACAATTCGTCTCACAGACACTGGGAACTCCCTGGCAGGACCAGCCATCTTCGATGCTGCAGGTTGCGCTGCATCCGTCCCCACCGGACTGGTTTCCGTCGTCGCAGGTCTCCGACCCAACGATGGCACCGTCTCCGCAATCTGGGACGCAGGCACTGGGATTTCCACTACAACGCCAGCCCTGCTCCACGAGGCAGGTGGGATCGCAGCCGTCTCCCGCTTCGGTGGCACCGTCGTCGCATTCCTCGTCTCCTGCCACCACCCCGTCACCGCAAGTGGTGGTGCAGTGACTCGGTGCGCCGTCGCAGGTCCAGCCGCTCTCCACCTGGCAGGTGCTGCTGCATCCATCCCCGGCGGCCTGGTTGCCGTCGTCGCAGGTTTCTCCCTCGTCGACCAGACCGTTGCCGCAGGATTGGCTGCACACACTGGGCTCACCACTGCAGGTCCAGCCGCTCTCCACCTGGCAGGTGCTGCTGCATCCGTCCCCGGCGGCCTGGTTGCCGTCGTCACAGGTCTCGTCTCCGGAAATCGTTCCGTCGCCGCAGGTCTTCTCCCACCAGGATCGTGGAAAATCCGTGGTGCAACCACCCCAACCAACGACAGCCCCAAGAACAATGAATCCAAAAACGCGTCTCATGACACAATCCCCAAGCGACGATAGGCGCCTTGATAAGGCTTTTTGTCACAGTTTCTCGACACATCGACAATACCGCATCTATCTTATACCACCTGGGATCCCAAACAAAGAAAACAATGGGGACTGTAAGCCTTTTCCACTTGGGCTGGCAGGCTCGAAAACAGGGCAACAGTCAGGATGAAGCGACTGGCAGGGGGAAACGACTGGCAGGCAGACCTATGCCCAACGAAAGGACGACAGGAGATGGGACCCCGTCCGGGGCATGGCATCACATTCCTTTGGTTTCGAGGAACCGCTCTGCTTCCAGTGCCGCCATGCAGCCGGTTCCGGCTGCGGAGATCGCCTGGCGGTATACGTGATCGGCCACGTCGCCTGCCGCATACACGCCCTCGATCTTCGTCTTGGGGCTGTAGCCGTCGGTGATGATGTAGCCCTTGTCGTCCAGGTCCAGCCACTCTGCGACGAAATCCGTGTTGGGCTTGTGCCCGATGGCCAGAAACACGCCCCGGCAAGCCAGCTCACGGGTTTCGCCCGTCTTGGTATCCTTGAGGAGCACCGCAGTCACCCCGTCCTGGTCGTTGCCCAGGATATCTTCGACCACACTGTTCCAGACAAACTCGATCTTGTCGTTCTCCATGGCCCGCTTTTGCATGTGCTTCGATGCGCGCAGTTGGTCGCGGCGGTGGATCACGGTGACCTTGCTGGCAAACCGGGTCAAAAACAGGGCCTCTTCCATGGCCGTGTCGCCGCCGCCCACCACGACGACATCCATGTCCCGATAGAAAAAGCCATCGCAGGTGGCACAGGCGCTGACACCGCGGCCCATGTATTTTTGCTCGGCATCCAGCCCGAGGAAACGCGCCGAGGCCCCGGTGGCCACGATGAACGTCTCACAGGTCCAGGAGTCTTCGCCTGCCTGGATCGTGAAGGGACGCTTGCTGAGGTCTACCTTGTCTACCAGGCCCAAAGCAAACTCGGTCCCGAACTTTTCAGCCTGCTGGCGCATCCTGTCCATGAGCTCCGGCCCCTGGATTCCCTCGGGAAATCCCGGGAAGTTTTCCACCTCGGTGGTAATGGTGAGCTGGCCTCCCGGCTGCATCCCCTCGATGACCAGAGGCTTGAGCCCTGCACGCGCCGTGTAGATCGCAGCCGTCAGCCCTGCAGGGCCACTGCCCAAGATAATGACTTTTCTGTGCTGTTCATTCGACATCTCGTCCTCCAGGTTCAATTTCAACGACTCACTGTCCGGCACACCATAACCACTCCCGGGCCAAGATCCAACCCGTTGCCTTGCCGACAGGGTCTATGTTCACACCATGAGACAACCACCAGCAGCCAAAAGAAACAGCGCAGCAGGCCGCTGGACAGCATCCGCCAGGTCCTTTGAGTCCGGCTGGGGGGCAAAGGTTGCAGGGCAACCAATCAGCCATGGACAGTGCCTCCATAGAAAGCCACGAAGCTTTTGCCATGCCCCCATGGAATCTGAAAAGAAATCACTGCCTGCGCGGTCTGCGTCGAAGGATTCGACGGTGGCGTTCGAAAAGAGGCGACTCTGAAGACAGCGGCCCTAGAAGCGCTCGCGCCAGTGGCGGATCTGCGATCTGGTCATCTCGTTGAGGTAGTCCATAAATTCCAGGGATCTGTCGAACCCGGCCTTGGCCATCCGGTAGGTCTCGTCCATGGCATTGGACGTCCGCTCGGCAACCGACTTCTGGAACTCGGACACATGCTCTTGGACCTGCTCCATGGAATCGAGCCACTGCTTGACGTACTTGTCGTACCCCTTGGGCTGAAAGGCCTTGAGCCCCTCCCACCACATCCGGGTGGATTCCGTGGTCTTTTCATTCCTGGTGTTCGTGTTCTTTTCTTGTCTTGCCATCATTTCTCTCCTTTCACCCTCCGGCCGGATTTTTTCCGGCATGATCGAGAACCATCCATAGCCAATACTCCCCCCATGACAGAGCGTCAAGAATTTTTGTGCACTGCACAATTCACGACACATACTCTCCATGCATGTTTCGGGAGAGAGGCCGGGGCAGCCTCCGACAAACGAGGAAATCACAGCAGACCGGCGCGTCCAGGCAGCTCCAGCGCCAGGAAAAGGACATGTGGGGGGAAAAACACCGCAGAAGGATAGCGATGATCAGATCAAATCAGACCAGACCATTTGCCCGGGAAAGAAACGACAAACAAGAAGGGAAAGGGAAGAGGAAAAGAAAAAAGAGATCGGAAACCAACGAGGGCGCCTGCCGCCCTTTCGTCAGAAGCCGCCTCCAGCCATGGGTGCATGGGCAGGGAGCTGCTTGCAGTAGCGATACTTGACCACCACGGGCTTGGCGTCTTCGCCGGCACCCTTGGGATAGTATCGAATGATGGTCAAAGAC
>CAZIJS010000043.1:0-24961 GCA_964539505.1 uncultured Myxococcales bacterium | reverse complement strand
GGTGAGTTTTTCGAGGGCTTCGCTCAGCTCATGATTCGTGGCAGCCAGGTCGGCGGTTCTGTCTGCAACTTTCTTTTCCAGTTCCACGTTGAGTTTTTGGATGGTGCGCAGCTTGTCGTCCAGGTTGATGCGCATGCGCTCGAAGCTCAAGGCCAGCCTGCCCAGTTCGTCGAGTTCCAGGCCTGTGGGCACGGGGCGATGAATGTCTCCTCTGGCCATTTCTTCGGTGCGTCGTTGCAGCGTCCTGATGGGACTGGCCACGTCCTGGACCAGGAGGTAGACGATGACTGCACCCACGGCGAAAATCATGACGATGAAGATTGTGAGAAGCTTAAATTGTCTGGAGAGACGCGAGCCTGTTCCACGGTGGTCTGGATAGAGTACGGCCAAGGTGCCCCTGGTGCCGTCGGAGAGCTCGATTCTTTTGAATGCCCCGGCCATGGCCTGTTCTGGAAGGCTGAGGGTGCCTTCGCGTTCATTGCGGATCCTGGTTCGTGCGGAAAAAGGCAGGCTGGGAGTCCGGGGCCTTCCCGAAAAGGAGAAGAGTTCACCCGTTTTGGTGAGAAAATAGAAGGAGCCATCGCTGCCTCGACTTGCTTCCTTGATGAGACCTGCGATGTCAGGGTCCGAAATATGGCCCCGTATCCTGTCTCTGGAGCGCAGCTTTTCCATGACGAGGTCTGTCTGCAAGATGGCCTGTTGTTCGAGAAATCTCCGGGCGAGGTTTCTGTACTGGACATAGCCCCAGAGGAATGCTGCGGACGAAGCGAACAGGAGCAGTCCTCCAAAGCCTATGAGCATTTTGCTGCGCAGACTGAGGGGACTGACCAGATGCGTCACGCCCGCTGGCCCTTGTGTCGTTATCTGCTCGAGTATGGGCTTGAGAATGCGCCGATGCCAGAGAGCGGTTGCCAGAAAGACCGGCGGTGCAGCAACGAGAGCCGACAGGAAGAGGAGCCAGGATGTTTCACTGTCGGTCCTCAGCACCAGAGCCATCTCGCCCACTGTGATCAGAGTTCCCAGAACCCAGAGAGCGAGAAGAGTGGATGCCGTGACATATGGGAGCACCTGGATCGACTTGAAGGAATCCGCATCCCGCGTTGTCAAGACGCGACGGGTCACGTGGCGGATGACCGCCATCCAGACGAGCGCAGTGACCAGGGTGCCGCCGAGGACATGAGGCATGATGGTTTCGCGGGTGCCCAGGGTGACGAGATGTTCGTCGAAGACCGTCACGCCCAGGATTCCCAGGATGCCCAGCAGAAAGGCTGAGGCAACAAATCGTCGTACGAGATAGCCTGTTTCTCCGCGGAGTTCCGGGCTGGTCCTGGTCAGTTCGTGATCAGCCCAGAGGCGGAGTGTGACCGATGACAAAGCCACGGTGATCGTGACGACAGCCAGGAGACTCAGTGGGCTGTCCATGTCGTGCGGGATCGACAGCCAGGCCAGAGTCAGCCCGAGGAACCAGATGAGGGGACGCTCTATCGCAGCCAGGAGGGTCTTGAGGCCCAGCGGCATCGCCTGTCCATCGAGGCGATTCGAACGGCGGACAGCATGCCAGATCCCGAGAGACGAGAGACTCAGGAGCGTTGCGATGCCGAGCGTCATGGCAACAAGGTTCGAATTCCAGGGGCCATCACTGCCCAAGACCCAGGATAACTGGAGGAACAGGACCGGTTCCATCAGTGAGATGGCGGCCACAGGACGCCACAGGCTGCCGACGGGATTACTGCCGCCACGTCTCATGTTACGAGTCCGTTCCAGGCTTATCGTGGGTCTGTCCGACAGGAGGGAGCATGAGCCCCTCTCGATTGTTCATGAGCCTTTCGGCTCTCTTGAATCCCCGCGGATTTCGTTTTCCGAGTCTGAGGGATCTCGTTCAGTCGAGGTTGTCCTGTGTGAATCTTCAGGCACATTACGACGCGTCGGATCGGACGGTTCAGAATCGTGTTTCGGATGGCGCTTGTGTCCCTTGACGGTATGCAGGAGCATCATGGAAACGGCTGCCAGCAACAAACCAAATCCTGCGGTCACCAACAGGGCCAGGACAATGGGGTGAATCACGATTTCGGCCTCCTGCGTCTCCTCCTCCCCGGTCGCCTTCGTTTTGAACGCGGTTTCCTTTTCTTGATCCGCGAACGCCGCGGTTCCCACAGCGGTCCTTGAAGTCTTGCACCAGGCATGAAGGCAAGGAGTGTGGGAACTCCGTATGCCGACACGATTGCTGCCAGCATGATTCCGCCACCTGCGAGCATTGCCGCGGGGGCAAACGGTGCATCCATGCAGTAGCCGGCTCCGGTGAGAATGGCCAGGCCCACTGCCAGTGCCGCCCGAAGCGATGAACTGGAGGCATGTCTCGGCAGACTGGCCCCGGCACGGCGACTACGCGCTGCTTCGAGCACACTGCTCAGCGCATCCATTACCGCCCACGAAGCAACCAGGGCCATGGCCCCCAGGATGGGTAAGGTGACGGGTTGACGTAATGTGGCCAGGACGGCGAGCAGGACCACGAGACATACTGCGGCTGGGAGGGCGGCTGTGAGACCCAGCCTGCGGTCCCATGTCAGGGCAACGAGGAGCATGAAAACCATGCCCAGGAGTCGAACGATGCCCACTATGTAGGAGCGACTCAAGGCCGTTGCAGTTCGTGCGCCTTCAGTGATCGACCCCGTGATGTGTGCCGAGAGTTCCGGGTGGCCTCTGAGCTGCTTTCTGGCTGAGCGCGCAATGCGAGCCGCCTTTGCATTGACTTCGGCCGTGTCCCTTGCGCCAATCATCACCGACAGGTGGATGGAGTCCTCTGACGCGGGCTGATACCACTTGGACAAGACCGGGCTGCTTGCAATGAAGCGCAGGTCTCCAGCCACGGGAAAAACAGCCTCCACTTCCGGCAGTACCTGAACGTGCTGCAAGAGTTTGCTGACGAGCGTTCTGTCAATGGCGTCTCGATGATCGGATCCACCCCTGGTGACGACCAGGTCGAGGTTGAATAGACAGGGTTGCAGGAGGTTGTCGCCATCTCCTCGGAGAGGGATGGCGATCTTGGCACGGAATCCGATGACTGCCAGTCCCGTCACCATCAACGCACCCACCCACAGTCCGGCCCTCGGCCAGTTGGCGGCTCTCTTTTGGACCCCGCCCACCCATCGGCTCAAGATGGATGCCTGCCTGTGATGCTTGAAAGACCTGGGCCAGACCGCCAGGATGGCTGTGCCCACGATGAGCGTCGTGAGCACTGCGGTGATCACGGCGGTCGCCGCCCAGATGGCAGGCCAGCGAAGTCCAGTGAACCGGCTGGCACCCATGGCCAGGAGCGCAAGAGCCGTCACTCCCGCAATGAGGAATTGTGGTCCCCGCTCTCGTCGAAAAGCCGCGGCGGCTGCTCGATGTGACTCATCCAGTCCAGACCAGCCGGCAGCGTCCACGAGCCGTTTGGTGGATAGAGCCACCGTGGCTGTCAGGGCCAGACCGGGCAGGACCGCCATGAGGTCCAGGGAACTGTGAAGCAATCTCCAAGCCGCTGCGACGACCCCGGCTGCAATGGCCCAGGAGACGGTGAGTACGATCATCCCTCGCAGGCCTCCCCCTGTCAGGAGAAAAGCCAGGAGGAGGGCTGCCGCTGTCAGCAGGGCACCTTTGCTCCATTTGTGGATCCTGGGCCGAATGCGCTTCAGCAGCGGCAAGGATCCGCAGATGCGCGGCCGTTTTCCAGTGGCTGCCCCAGCCTTTCTTCGGATGCGATCGACAGTCTGTGGAGGGGCCTTTGTGCTGTCTACGAAGACGAGCACGCAGACTGCCTGTTTGCATGACAGACTGCGGGCCTCAACACCTGGGATGTGAGAGATGTCTGCTGCAGCTTTCTTTGCGGTCTCGTCATCCAGGCTCGATTTGGGCCAGGCAACGACCGCCTGATGGACTCTGTTGGCATTGGGACGCCAGGAACGGCCGGAAGGGCCTCGAAGGAGGCCCGAGAGATTCGGCCTGGTGGGCGTGGAGGCAACCAGGAACCAAGAGAAGACACCGACCAGCAGGCCGACCACGAGGACGACCATGGGGCGTTTCGTCATCGATGATTGCTGTGGGTGGTTGCTTGGCACTGGCAGTGGTCCTCACTCGTTGCTCAGGGCTGGATCGGCAGAAACGATGACGACCGCCCCACGCGGAATGGAGCCCATGGGGCGACCGACGGGTGCAACGGCTCTCAGGCGATGACGCCGTTCTCAGGCGATGACGCCGTGCTTGCGTCCCACCTTGACGAAGGCGTCGACAGCCTTGTCGAGATGTTGACGTTCGTGGACTGCCGAGATCTGAACCCGGATGCGGGCCTTGCCCTTGGGAACGACTGGATAGCTGAACCCGATGACGTAGATGCCTTCGTCGAGGAGATCGTCGGCCATTTCCGAAGCCAGCCTCGCATCTCCGAGCATGATGGGCACGATGGGGTGATCTCCTGGGATGATGTCGAATCCGGCATCCGTCATTTTTCGGCGGAAGTACTTGGTGCTGTCTTCCAGTTTGTCTCGGAGTTCCGTGGTTTCCGAAAGCATCTCGAAAACTTTGATCGATGCTCCCACAATGGGTGGCGCCAGGGTGTTGGAGAAAAGGTAGGGCCGGGAGCGTTGGCGAAGCATGTCGATGATTTCCTTGCGGCCCGTGGCAAAGCCTCCCGATGCGCCACCCATGGCTTTGCCCAGGGTCGAAGTGATCACGTCCACTCGGTCCAGGACCCCGTGGTATTCCGGCGTGCCACGGCCGGTCTTTCCGACGAAGCCCGTGGCATGGGAGTCATCGACCATGACCAGTGCGTCGTAGCGGTCCGCCAGGTCACAGATGCCCTTGAGGTTTGCGATGATACCGTCCATGCTAAAGACGCCGTCTGTGGCGATCACCTTGAATCTGGCACCATCTGCGTTGGCCTGCTTGAGCTTGGTCTCCAGGTCTGCCATGTCGTTGTTTGCGTACCGGTAGCGCTTCGCCTTGCAGAGACGGACTCCGTCGATGATGCTGGCATGGTTGAGTGCATCGGAGATGATGGCGTCTTGTGGTCCGAAGAGGGCCTCGAAAAAGCCGCCGTTGGCGTCGAAGCAGGAACTATAGAGGATTGTGTCGTCGGTGCCGAAGAACCGGGCGATGGTCGTTTCCAGTTGCTTGTGCTGATCCTGCGTGCCGCAGATGAACCGGACCGAGGACATGCCGAACCCGTGATGTTCCAGGGTTTTACGAGCGGCTTCCAGCACGGCTGGGTGGTCTCCAAGGCCCAAGTAATTGTTTGCACAGAAATTGAGCACCTCTTCGCCGGTGGTCACCTTGATGGCAGCACCCTGAGGGGTGGTGATCACTCGTTCCGCCTTGAAGAGCCCCGCTTCCTTGATCTCGCTCAGTTCCCTTTGGAGATGTTCCTTGATGGCGCCGTACATGGATTCCTCCTCTTTGTTCACTGGACCCAGCCGACCTGCTCGATTGCGCAGCATCGAACCGCCGTTGCTTTCTGGCAGGGGCGGACCGATCGTGTGCATATTTTCCTTGGGGAGCATATCCTGCCCGCGCACCATGTCAACGGTCCTGGGCTTTTTACAAAGATCGGAAAAACAGAGAGCCTGCCCCCGGTTTTTCGCCTGTTTTAGACGTGCCTTCGTCTCGACAGGTGGGATCGAATGAGACGCCTACCAGTTGCCCGGAGCCGCCGGAGTTCCATCTGGCCTGAAGAGTCTACAGAACGCATCCGTTTCTATTTCATCTTGCGACTCTTGCTCCTGCCAGCAGACCGCAAATCTTCCGTCATCGGCTATCGCAACGTCTGGAGCCGTTCTGATAATCTCCTGCGAGTTGTCGCTGATTTCGAAGTCACTGCCAACGGGCCGGCCGTCTGCGACAAAGCGGTGCGCCGTGATGACCCAGCGGCCTGGTTGTTGGTCGGCCATGTCCACCCAGGCCACGACGAAGGCACCAGACGCATTCATGGCCACGGACGAGATGGCTTGTTTTCCGACAACGGTATCATTCACGTGGATCATGCTGCCCAAGGACGTTCCGTTCGCCTGGTAGCGCTGTGCCGAGATTCCCCAGGTGTCATTACCATCCACGGTCTTGTCGTCCCAGACGATGACGTAGTTTCCCGCGTCGTCACTGGCAATGTCTACGGAACTTTGGAGTGGATTTGAGGAAATGTTGACTTTGAATTCCTCCCCAATGGGGTCTGGGTTGCGGTCATACCCGATGGCATAGACATCCCAGTCACTGTCCGTGTTTTTTTCCATCCAGGCCGCAACGAATCCGTTCTTCATGGTGACGGTGGGATGGTCGCGGTCTGGATTTTCCTGTTGGGCAAGGGCAAATTCAACGTCCACGGGAGAAGCTTGGCCACTGTTTACTTCAAACAGGCGCCCGTAGATCCCGTAGGTTATGTTGGCAGTTGGCTCCACGTGCCAAGCCACCACGAAATGGTCGTTTTCCATGGCGACGCTTGGATATTTCTGTGAGGCATCGACATCCGTGATGAAAAAATCCTGGTTGGTCACGGTCCCTTGTGCGTCATAGAGTTTTCCCAGGATGTCCGAAGTCCATGTCGAGGTGTCTATGGATTCCCATACGACCACGAAAACGCCTTCGCTGTTCATGGCCAGGCTTGGGCTCGACAGGGAACCGGCCGCATTCGAGTTGACCTGAAACTCGGTTCCTGTTTTTCGTCCGTCTGCGTCGAAGCGCTGTGCGACAATGTTCCCGGAGTCTTGTTGTGAGGCCTTATGAGTCCATCCCACCACGAACCGGCCGTCCCCGGACATTGCGATGCTTGGAGCATATTGGAAACCTGCTTGTTCGCCGTGGATGCGGATGGCTCCCGGGGCGCATTGGTCGCAGCCGTCCAGCGTATCGTCATTTCCGTCGTCACAGGCCTCGTGGCCCTGCCAGACGAATCCATCACCGCAGGTGGCGTTTCTGCAGGTTCCGTCCGGGCCGGAAGGACAGTCGTCTGTGACATCGTCGTTTCCGTCATCGCATCTCTCACCCTGGGTGTCGTCAACCACGCCATCTCCGCAAAATGCCCGCAGGCAATTCGTCCGGCAGGCATTCGGCTTGGTGTCACTGTTGTCGTCGCCCTCGTCGCATTCCTCGTTTTGGTCGATGATGCCGTTGCCGCAGGTCATAAGGGAGCAGTCGTTTCTACAGTCATCGGTGTCGTCCTGGTTTCCGTCGTCACAGGCCTCGTGGCCCTGCCAGACGAATCCATCACCGCAGGTGGCATTCCTGCAGGTTCCTTCCGGGCCGGAAGGACAGTCGTCTGTGACATCGTCGTTTCCGTCGTCGCAGGTCTCTCCCTCGTCGACGTGACCATCTCCGCATTTTGGTCCTCCTTGTTCGATGCAGGAGAGCCCCAGCGCTACATACCCATCGTCACATTGGCAAGAGGGCGCTCCTTCGTCGTCCACCTTGCATGTCCCGAATCCCGAGCAGTTTACCCCATCGCAGACAGAACCGTCATCGTCACCACATCCGCTGCTGTTCATCGCGGGGATGGCGAGAACGAGCGAGAGGATCACGATTCGATCCAACCTGGATTCGTGATATGTCTTCTGCATCGAAAAATCCCTCCTGTTGGGCGCCCATGGTGTTCACATGACCGCAGTCCTGAGCAGGCTTCCATTTCGTGACGTCGTTGGCAGCAGAGCTCACTTTGCGGCGGTTTATTTCCCCTTGAAATTTCTGTACGAACTGTCTGAGACGATTATGACAAACGAACGGAGCGTCTGTCTATTGTTTTTTGATTCTTATGGACATAGGGGAAAGTTTGCATCCGTCTTTGGACTATTTATGAAAATCGCGGGCAGGAAGGCGTTTGTTCGGTGTCTTGCTTGGAAGACGGGGATTGCCACGTGCCATCAAGGCTTGGGGAGCCCATTCTTGGCGAGATATTCCTTGATGAGGAGTTCGGCCAACTCGGGCACGACCTCCCAGACGATCTGTTCAATGACGTCCTTGGAGAGTTTTGCAATGGCCTCGTAGTCTGGCCCTTTGGCCGCCACCTTGTCCAAGACTTCCGCCACTGCACCAGACGCCACTTCCTTACCCACCGTCTTTTCCTGTGGACTGGCAGCCCGAGCCGCTGTCGTGGGGACGGCGTCTGGCTGCAGGGGCTGAGGCTCTGAGGGCACTGGTTCGGACTTGGGCGCTGGCTCGAACTTGGGCTTGGGTTCGGGCTTGGGCTCTGGCCTGTGGAATGTGGGTGCTGCCGGTGTCTGTTGTTGGGGGCTGGCAGCAGGCTGGAACGGCGCGGGTTGAGCCGGTTTGGGCTCTGCCCTAAACTCAGGCTTCGGCTCAGGCTTGAACTCGGGCCTGGGCTCGGACTTGGGCGCTGGCTCGAACTTGGGCTTGGGCTCTGGCTTGGGCTCTGGCCTGTGAAACGAGGGGGCTGCCGGTGTCTGTGGTTGGGGAGTGGCAGCGGGCTGGAACGGCGGGACCTGAGCGGGTTTGGGTTCGGGTTTGGGCTCTGGCTTGAACTCTGGCTTGAACTCTGGCTTGGGTTCGGGTTTCGGCTCTGGCCTACGGAACGAGGGCGCTCCAGCCACGAGGGGCTGCGGTCTCTTTTCTCGTTGGTCACCTTGCGGTTGGACCGTCGCTGGTGTTTGATGCGTCGGCTGTTGGACCGATGGACTGGGCTGTTCACCGGCTCGGGCATGCTGCACGTCTGGACCGCCTGACAACAAGGTGCCGGATTTCTTGGTGGTCAAAGAAATAGGGTTTTGCTGGTCAGCGGCTCGGGCCGGCGACTGGGGCTGAGTTCCAGGCCTGTCTTGCGCCGCTGGTCGACTCGGACGTTGCGGTATCGATGAGGTGGGGATGCTCGGCGGCGATCCAAAAAGTTTCGTCTCGCGAATGTCTGCCCGGGGGACGGGGCTGGATGCAGCAGGGGCGGGCCTGGAGACGGCAGGCGCCTGGGGAGTCTCAGGTTCGGGCGTTGCTGGAGTCTCGACTTCGTCGTCTTCAATGGTAATTTCGAGTTCGTCTTCCAGAAAGTCGTCGTCCATGCCCACAGACGCCATGGGTGGGGGTTGGGGCATTGCAGGTTGCGGCATGGGCGGCGCTGCCGCGGGAGGTTGTGCCTGCGGCGATGGGGCGACCCGGGCTGGCGCCGCTGTCGCGGCCATGGACTCGACTGCCTCCCTGGCCAGTCGGTCCACGAGTTCGATGAGCACCTGCGTTTCGAAGGGCTTGACGATGTGTGCATCGGCTGCTGCGCCTCTGGCTGCATCGAAAGGCTGTGCCCTGCTGCACATTACCACGACTTTCGTCCCTGCCAATGCTGGGTCGGATTTGATCGCAGCGGCGAGTTCATAACCGTCGGGAGGGGGCATCCGGTGGTCCAAGAGGACGACATGGGGATGCTGTTGTCGAACCTTTTCGATTCCTTCCTGACCGGACGATGCGAACATCAGGTCGAAATTTTCGCCTTTGAACGTGATTTCAATGGCTTTTCGTATGGTGCGGCTGTCATCGACCGCCAGGACTTTCGGATTGGCCATGGATGCCTCCAAACAAACGAGTGTCGCCCAGTACCTTGGGTTTTTCCAGAAAGAGGTATCATATCGAGAAAAAAGGTGTCAAGAAATGCCCTGCTTCATTGCTTCATCTGCTTCATCGCACATGGTTCGGTGTCTTTGTTTGAGTGTTGGTGGGACGAGGCGGTTGGTGGAACGAGGCGGCATGGTTTCCGTTTTTTGTGTCTCGTCGTGATTCTTGCCATGGTGGCTCTTTGTCCTGTTTTTTGGCGTTTTCTCGTTGCTTTCTCCAAGCAGACCGACAAAATTCCAAGCCATGGCGACCAGGGTGACCAGAAAAAATGGTGGTGTTTCGCGCGTGGCCCAGGAGGGTGCTTTTCTCGTGGGGCTCGGGCTGAGCAGTCGCGAGGCATGCAGGGAGATACTCGAGGGCCAGGGGATTCGCGTGCTTGTTTATGAGCAGTTGGAGCAGGCAGCCGCAGACCTTGCTTGGATGTCTCCTTCTTTGCTCCTGGTTCCCGCCCGGGACGAGGCCCGCTGGACGGAGATTCTCCTGGAACAATCAGACGACGGAGTCGGTCCGGTAGATGTCCTGCCCGACATGGTGTGTTTGAGCACAGTCCCGGAATTTCTTTGGAAAGGTGGTGGATGCGAGCCCCTGGTCGACCTGCTGGGAGAAGGCAGCGTCGAACCGGGGATGAGACTCCCGGCCGCTCGGCTCCTGCAGCCGATCATGGCCCAGGAGTTGATTCCATTGGTCGAGACACTTCGAGAGAGCCGGCGGCTCAGACGGAGAAGACTGGCTCGACAGCGGCTCGAAGAGCCCTACTTGGGAGCACTGCGCGTCATTGGTGCCCGTTCGAAATTTGCCGTCTTGGCAAATGCAGCCCGGCTCGTCGAGCAACTCACCGGTCTTCGCCAGTTGGCTTTCCTCAGACAGGGAGATTCCGGGTTCTATGTCGAGCAGGTTTTCGGCGTGCCTCGGCGCCGGCTCCATCGCGTGGTGCCGACCTTGGAGGCGATGCAGTGGGACCGTCTGTCCGAAAATGTTTGGGTGGAGGTCAAGTCAGAGGTTGGGCGGACTGGTGGGCAGGGCATTCGATGGGTGTTTCACGTCAGCGTGGGGGAGCCCTCTTTCGTCCAGATGGTGCTTTTTGCCAGACGTCCCCCCCATTGGGCGGAGAGTGCCGCGGCGGACATGCGCCTGGTGGCGGGGCACGTGGCGCGCGGACTGGCCAATGCGGGCGGGAGCCTGGACGAAGAGAAGAGGGGGCGAGATCCTTGGACCGGACTGCCTGGGCCGGATCATTTCTTGGCAATGGTGGAGGATCTGTTCTCTCGAAGCCGGCGCAGCGTCCGTATTCTCTTCGTGGATGTGGAGGGTTTTTCGGAATTCAACCGTCGGTTCGGTCATCTGGCTGGTGCCTTTCTCATCACCCAGGTCGCCAGCCGGCTCGTCCGGGCTGGTGCCGACGTGGTTGGGCGTGCAGGGGCGGATTCTTTCTTGATGGCCCTGTCTGGTCGGTCCGCCGAACCGCCGGAACGGATGGAGGGCTTTCTGGAATCTTCATTGACCTTCGATTTGCGCAAAGTGCCTGGGTTGGTTGATGGTTTGGGGGGATTGGCACCTTCGGGGGGGTGGGTTCGGCCCATTCGGCTCCAGATCCGGACTTCTGTCCTGACCCCAAGAGACGACCTGGCGGATGCTGTGAGGCGACTCACAGACATTTCTTTTGTATGATCGGGACGGGATTGGTGAATCATGTGGTCGAAAGCGTTTTGGTGTGGGTGTAACATTTTGAAAAAATAAGATTTTTTGTCTCGTTCTCTTTTTTGGTGTCAAGGTGGGTTTTTTCTTGACATGTTTTGGGGCTGTGCATATACGCACTCACAGATTGGTGAAAAGACAACGCATCTCGACAAAAATGGAGATGCAACGCCCATGTCAGCGGGGAGTGGCGAGGAGAACAACGAGGCGGGCACAGAACGGTCGTTTGAGAGACTGTGTCACGGCCGGGTTCATGAAGCCTGTTCCGCGACGGCTTGAGCGAATGGAGGCTGAAGATGTTTCGCAGGAGTTTTGGACTGGCTGTCTTGGGGTTGATATTTGCTGCCGGGTGCGGCAACCAAACGACTGGGGTCGGGACACCTCCTGGGGCTGCGGTCTATTCGCAGGAGTATCGTCAGCAGGTGTTCATCGCCTCGGAGCATCCTTATGAGAGCAACACGTTCCGGGATTGGGAAATCCATGCTCCCGAAGGCACAGTTCGGTTCAAGGTGCATTTTTCCCGTTTCGAGACAGAGCGGTACTATGATCAGGTTTTCTTCATGGATCACAGCGGGCGTCAGATTTACCGTCTGTCTGGGAACCACAGCGGAGAGGAGTTCCTGGTCCAAGGCGACTATGTAAAGATTCGTTTCATGACCGATGGGTCCGTGACCGACTGGGGCTTCAACATCGATTATTACACGTACGTGGTCGAAGAGGATCATCCTGTGGACCATCGTCCATATTGTGGGGCCATTGGTTCCCGCAGCGAGGGATGGTACTGGGGGGATACCGGAGACCTCATCAAGTATGCGAGTTGTGCCGATGCCGGTGAGCCTCGTTGTGTGGGCATCGGCTCACGGAGCGAGGGCTGGACTGCGGATGGGGCCGGACTCATCGTGTGGGACAATTGCCACCGCACCGTCCGGGTCGCTCTGGCCGGGGAAACCTGCGGTCCTTCCATTGGATTCAGTTGCTACGACAATCTCTATTGTGAGGGACTGCCCACCGACGGTCGACTGGGAGGAACCGGGACATGCCGAGGTCTGGGGTACTGTGATTCGGATGATGACTGTGGCGTCGAAGGAAATGTCTGGGTGCACGACACCTGCGAGGGATATGCAGTCTGCGACACCGCGCAGCATCATTGTGCATGGCGCTGTCGTGCCGACCAGAACGGTCCCTGGTCCTGGTCCCATCATCTCGTTCAGGGCATCGAGAGTGAACACCCGTACCAGAACAACTACACGCACACATGGACCATCCACGAGCCGGGCGCGTCGAAAATTCGCGTGACGTTCAGCAAGATCGACCTGGAGCGGGGATACGACTGGATCGCCGTGGCTGCCAACGGACAGGCTCCGGTATATTATGACGGACACCGTGAGAACTTCACGACTCCGGAGTTCGACGGAGACACATTGGCCATCACCATCCATACCGACCAGAGCGTGACTAAGTGGGGTTTCAGGGTGATGGAGGTGGAGTTCTACGAGCAGCTCGCATCGGGCATGTGCAACGTGGACGCAGACTGTGGTCCTGCCGGCGTCTGCAAGCCGAACAGGTGCTTCAATCCGTATGCCCCCTGCTATGGGCACTGTGGACGCGACGACAGTTGTGACGAAGGGATCCTCAGTTGCAGGCAAGTGGTTCCCGATTGCCCCACGGGTCTGATTCCGGCCATCAAGAACGGCTGCTACGAATGTGTGGATCCAGACACCTGCACCGTCCCATCCACCGAAGGTCAGGAGGGCGACCGTTGTGACACCGACCATCCCTGCGCCGAGGGTCTGTTTTGTAAAAACCAGGTCGATGGGGTCGGATCGTGTCAGGGTGAGTTGTGGTGTGATCCACAGACCGTCGATGCGGACTGTGCCAATGTGGTCCATATCATGGTGCCCGGGACCTGGTCTTGCAACGAGCACCATTGTGCCTGGCAGACAGGCCTGTCGAACCAGGAAATCACTGCGCAGGATACGCCTTTGGCCATTCCAGACAATGATCCGCAAGGTGTGACCAGCACGATTCACGTGGGGGGCATGAAGTCGGTTTGTCTCGATCCCCAGGTGTCGGTGGACCTGACCATCCGGCACACCTACCGTTCTGATCTCCGGGTGGTGCTCGAAGATCCCGACGGAAACCAGGTGGTTCTGGCCAACAGGAGTGGTGGGTCGGCCGACGACCTGGTCCTGAGCGGCTTTGGCGTGGGCGGACTGGGTGACCAGGGGCTCAACGGGGCATGGAAACTCCATGTGTCCGATCTTGCCGCTCTGGACGTGGGCACCTTGGAGGCCTGGACCCTGCATCTTTCTTGTCACTGATCCCGGCTGACCTGGTGCATTCCCTTCCTGCGCCTCCTTCCGGGTTCGTGATCGAGCCTCTGGCCGAGTCGGACCTCGACATGCTCATGGAGATCGAGGCGGTCTGTTTCCCGTTTCCCTGGTCCCGAGAGATGTTCGAGGCGGAGTTGACCCATCCCTGGGCATTCATCGAAGTCATCCGTCTCGATGGACCTGGCGGTGGGCCCATCGTGGCCTACCACGATTTCTGGATCGTCCCTGGGGAGGCGCATCTGCTCAGCATCGCGGTGCACCCGGACTGGCGGCGCCGCGGCCTTGCTTCGTTCCTGCTTCATCGCCTGGTGGCAGCAGCGAGGCATGCCTCTGCTCAACTCATCGTGCTCGAGGTGCGAGAATCGAATCGGCCCGCCCGCGACCTCTACGAAGAGTTTGGGTTCCGTTTTTCTCGGCTGCGCAAGGGCTATTACTCCGATTCTGGCGAAGACGCCTTGGAGATGGTTTTGCCCATCGAGCCCATGGAGGACGACGAGGATTTTTAGAATTCTCCCACGGTTGGGAAGGGAGTGGGATGGGCATGGCGCAGCGGTCCGAGTGCGCCCAACATCACCGCAAGGGCAATTCGATGGTCACTTCCGTCGGTTGGGTCTTGGCATTGTGCCAGGTGACGGCACCCACGACAGCGCCTGCGATCAGGGCTGCGGTTCCCGCTCCGAGAGCCGTCCAGAACCACCATTTTTTGTAGACGGGTTTCCCGGTGTGTCCAGACAGAGGGACGAGGTTTGCCTTGACCGTGATCGTGGCCTTCGGCGGCACGAAAAAGGCCGCTACGAACGTGGTGTAGCCCTTCTTTTTGACCTTGATGGCATATTTCGCAGGAGCGAGCACTTCGACGGGGCCCAGCAGAGGGGTCGTGCCATGGGACTTGCCGCCAATGAAGACTTCCGCCCCCGGCAGGTTGCACAGGACACGGATCTTTCCGTGCTGAAGAAAATCACTTCGTGGCAAGAGTTGTCGCAGTGCGCCCAGGAGCCGATCGGACGAGATGTGTTCGTCGGGTGATTGGGTGAGTGCGATCCGAGTCAGGATCTTGCCCGAGTTGCTTTGTATTCTGGCCAAATCGATGATGACGTTTCCGAGTTGGGTAAGCCCTACTAAGATGACTTCGGAAGCATGGAGTCTGCGGCCGATCCGGGCAATGCAGTGTGGGTTCCCTTCGCACTGGGCGACTCGTCCATCCACGTTCGAACCAAGTCGTTGGCGTGCGTCGGTGGGACCCAGGACGTTCAGTCCGGTCTTCTTCGCCAGGAGCTTGCTCAGCCTCTTGGTGATATTGGGGACCGCCGTTACGCCTGCCCGATACTCCAAGACTGCGACGGTCCTTCCTGGCATGGCTTTGTGACCTGCCCATGCCATGGGAGATGCCAGGAACACGGCCGAAGAGACAAGCAGGGCGACGTGGATTGTGGCTTTCGATCTCATGGCACCTCATAAATATGAGCCAGGGTCGTTGGTTGAAATTCCCCGACATTTTCCGGCCGGTTGCCCACACAGGTAAGGGGCAGGTTCGTGGACGTCGTAGGGGGCTCAACATCGCACTTGGTCAGAATCGTGCTGCCGATTTTCTGGGCCGACAGGTCGGCCGTGACATAGAAGTATGCCTCCACCCTGAGGGGGGGGATCTTCAGTCCATCGGCATTGAGCGCGGCACTGCGGAAGATGGCCTCGAGCAAGACGCTGATGCGCCGCCCGGCTGGCGTGCCCTTGATGACATAGGGAATCACAGTTTGTGCGGGAACAGACAGGTAGAGATTCGTGTCGGACTGACCCGACTTGACCAGGATGTCCATTGGCGGCATGGCCACCGATACGTCGGCGGCCTGGTTCCAGGCTCCGTCCAGGGCTTGCACTTTGAACTTCAGGAACGTTTTTTGGTTCGAAGTCGAGCCCAGGCCCACCACCAGTGCGTCGCTGATTCTGGTGACCGAGCGCGCACCGGGGATGTCGATGGTGGGCTTGACGACCTGCCCTGTCTGGGGGTCCAACCCCACCAGCCCTGGAGATCCATTGGTTCCATTGCAGGGATAAATCATGTAGACCACTGGTGGATCTCGAGTGGCCTCCATGTCGGAAACCACGCCGTTGAGGGGAAGCGTTGCGGGCTGATATGATGTGGAGTCCAAGGGCACCAGGACATATTTGGACGCCTGCGGGCCTTGGCCGCAGTCCTCTGCCTTGACGTCCAGGGGATCGACGAGCACCACGGCCGCCAGGGAGCCGTCGGGCATGGAGGTGAAGCGAATCTTCGTGGGTTTGCCCGTAAAAGTGGCGAGGGGACTCGAACGATTGGGATCGAGCCCCTGGTGGATGACGTTCGCCAGGGAAAATCGATAGACGGCTCCTGCACCGCCCGACTCGATGGTGGACACCACCAACCAGCGATTGTCACGGGACACGGCAAAATCCGTCAGGGTCACGCCCGACCAGTTGACACTCCTGGTCACGCTGTTGGCCGACATGTCCCCGTTCGTGGGAAATGCGGCAAACTGCACCGCCGGTGCGGTGGCGCCAGCGATGAGATACATCCCGTCGGACGTGGTGGCCACTGCTTGAGTCACTCCGCTCTGTGGCATATCAGTCACCTGGATGGCGGGGAGGACCTGCTGGTCATCGAATTGGGATGTATCGACCCTGAGAATATAACCAGCGCCGGCCACATATGTGATGGGGCGGCGCAGGGCCATGTGGATTTCTCCGTCCTGGGCTTCTGGGATGTTGTCGAGGATGCTGCGACCGTAAGTTACCACGTGACCATCCGCCGCAAACCCAACCAGTTCGAGGTATCTCAGGGGGCCGGGCGTGATTTCTCCGATGGACAGAGATCCGCTGCTCGGGGACCAGACACCGTAGACACTCTTTTGTTTGCCCTCGGGCCCCACAGGAGTCAACCGGAGCTGTGCCGCTTGGCTCAGGTCCGGGACGAGTTTGGGATCCTGGGGCATGTCGAGATAGATGGTGAGGTGTCCGTTGCCCTCGCATCCACCGGATGACGCAGGGACAGAGCCCAGGGCCAAGATGGAGGCGATGACAATCAAGAGCCGGAGACTGACGCTCCTTTGTGGAGTGACCTGGTCAGTCATTTCCAATCGTTTCGGCTGGGTGCTTTCAGTGTACCGATGGTTCATGACTGTTTAGTATACCGAGATGTTTTGGAAAGGGAACGATTGAGTATCTCCCAAATTCGTTTTCGATGCCGGGACCTGTGGTCAGAACCAAATCCAGGTGAGTCGCAGCGACAGGGTGACCAGGGCCGGGACTTGGCCGGTGTCGGGCACGATGAGCCCATAGGTAGCCTCTGCCCCCAGGGACCAGGACCGCGACAGGAGATAGTCGACTCCCAGGCCCACCCGGAGTCCGAGCCTGGCCCGCCAACTCGTATCAGGACCGCCGACGGCGACCACCGCGGCACCGGCAAAGAGAAACGGAACCACTTGGAGGATGTCGAGGGTCCAGGCGGCATCCAGCCCCGTCCAGGCCAGAGAGAGTGGCTCGGGGCCTGCTCCCGGCTTGAAGAAGGCACTGTAGGAGGCCCCAAACCGAATCGTCCAGTCGTCGTTGATTCCATACTCAGCCTGGAGTTCCAGGTTCGGGCCCCAGCGGGTGGCTGACCAGGCGCGGGCCATGGCTGCGCCTGGTTTTGTGGAAAGACGCCATTCCTGGGCACCTGCCCGTGCCGGCGTCACGTGGAACAGCAGACAAGCAGCCAGGAGCGCTGCACCGACGAGACGCAGCTCGTTGTGCAACGAGAAAGGCTCCTTTTTGTCGACTGGCGATGTGGGGAACATGGGTCGTTTCTACCAGGAATTTTGCCTGCAAGGAACTCCCATAATGCCGAGCAGAGCGTCGGAAAAAAGCGATTTCATGCCTTTTTCGTGATGATGTTTGATGTGTGTACGGGGGAGCGTGACCAATAACCTGGCGTGCCAGGAGGGTCGGGCATTTGTGGCGGCGAGGGACGTCTTCCGAGTCGCGTTGGGATACGAAAAGCGGATTGACTGGAATGGCTCCAAGTTGACTTGACAGAGCCGGGCCATTGTTTTTGGTCAAAGAGGGTGTGGGGGCTGCCAACGTTGGCGAGGCTACCAATATCATTGGACAAAAGGTTTGAGCCGTGCCTCGACCGTCATGGCTATGACATGAGACGAAGGGTACCCGCTACTTGGTGGCCACGACTCGATACATGAGGATACCCGGCGTGCTGGGAAAGACCCAGCCCACGTCTCCATTTGAAAACTGGAAGAAATCGCCTCCATTGAACGCGACAAGGTCGGACATAAGCGCATCGGATTTTTCGGGTGGCCCGATGGGTGTGAGGTCTGCTGCCACGGCCAACAGGTAGGTCGAATCTCCGGAAACCGAATTCCCCACATGGAATCCCACGAGATATCCGTCTTCATAGGGCGCCATGTGTACCGCAGAAGGATCTTGGTCGAGCGATCCTTCCTCCACCAACGTCTTGGGCGGATCGAACGACAGATCTGGGTGGACCCGGACGGCAACGACTTTGAAGCCCTGGCACCCCCCGCTGCTGCCGGGCACGTAACCGGCCAGGATCATGTCGCCATCCTTTCCGGTAAAAAATGTCCCGAGTGAATAGTTGATGTCGCAATGACCTCCGGGAACATAGGCCTGCACCCTGTCGTTGATCCTCCACTCCATTGGCAAGTCCTGCAGACAGGCGGCGGTCACAGGAGCGCCGCTCTGGGTCAGGCGCACAACTAGGCTGTGGCTGCAGCCGAAGCCGCCGGCGCCGAATCCACCGCTGGCAAACGTTCCATCAGGGTTGACCAGGCGCAGGGTGTCGCCCTGGTGAGGAATGCCCCCCACACGTCGTTGTTTCGTGTGATAGGCCGCCCAATGAGAGCCATCCCATCGAAGTCTGGCATCTCGGACGCCGACGTATTGTTCGCCCGGAATCCCACGAAAGCCAGAAAACCACTCGGTGCCATCCTGGTCCCACTGGTCTTGCGGGCCGGGATCCACCAAAGTCGTCTCGAAGACTTGGCTGCCGTCTGGATGCACCACCACGAGCTTGAGGACGTAGCGATCACGACGGACGAGCACTGCCCATTCGTCCCCATGTATGGCCACGCCCCACGGATCCTGGCCCTCGATGACCACATCGTTTCCAATAGCGTTTCCCTCTGCGTCCACTTTCTTCAAGTGCACCTGATCCTGCATGGGAAAAGCCAGCAACGCACCATTGGAGTCAGTCGGCGCTGCAAAGACGAGCCGACCTGCCGACCCTGTATCGACGGGAATTTCGATGCGGTGTAACCGATCCAACAGGCTGCAGTTGCCGTTGCTGCAACTCGCATCCGCCTGCATCGCACCGTCGGACAGGGTCGTTCCATCGCTGTTCGTCGATGCGTCGGAGTTCGTCGATGCGTCCGATCCCGATACATTGGAGGATGACCCACAGCCTGCAAGTGCGGCGCAAACCACCATCGTTGCAATTCCAACCAGCCCCCGTTCATTCATGACACTCATCCAATTTTGTATTGCCTGCCGTTTCATGGTTACAGCCTCGTTCTCTCACCAATGACGTGTTTTTGAATGTCTTGCCACGCAATTTGGTGGGACACGAAAAAGGTGGTTTTTTGAGAGGCACTTGTCAAGACTATGCCACATCGATCAGTACCTCTCGAGAGTTTTGGTTGCTGGCCTTGCCTATCCTTGCTGCCGAGGTCCTGCTACCAATGCTCCACCGGCCAGCCGATCTTCGCGGCCTTTCGTTTCAGTCGGAGGTCCGGGTTGACCACCACCGGGTGGCCGACTTCTTGGAGCATGGGCAGGTCCGTGATGCTGTCGCTGTAAAACCAGCTCTCTTTGAGATCGATATCGTGGGCATCGGCGTATTGTTTCGCCCAGTGGATTTTCCCGGTTCCGTAGCAGATGGGAGGCGCAACTTTGCCGGTCATCCTCCCGTCATGGACCTCGTAGCGAGTGGAGAGAAAGTCGTCGAGTCCCAGGCGTTCCGAGATTGCCTCCGACTCATAGGGCGAGGCCGAGGTGAGCAGGACAAGCCTGTGGCCCTGCGTCCGGTGTCGATCCAGGGCAACCCTGGCCCCTGGGGCGACGAAGCGCATGACGCGTTCATCCACCCATTGGTGGGTCCTGAGTCGTAGGGCCTCTTCTTCCATGCCTGCCACGGTCTGGAGGGCTTCGTTCATGGCCTGTTCCATGTCGATGACTCCCAACTTGTAAGCGAGTACGTACAGACTGCCCCTGGCCACGAGGTAGAGACTGAGGCGTCCTTTGCGCCATTCGCTCATCATCCACAAGCTGGCGCTGTTTCTCGTGATGATGGTTCCGTCCAGGTCGAAGAACGCGGCTTGGTTCATTGGTCGTCTCCCGGCAGGAAAGAGGTGAGGTCTTCGCAGCGCGCCATGGCACTGCGGTAGACTTGGCTCACTGGGACGGAGGCCTGCATGGCGACTGTCTTGCAGGACTCGAATTCGGGACTCGCCTTGACGAGACGCCCGCGATCCGTCGCGACCATGACATCCACCCGGCCCCAGGGCGTCTCGACGCTGCCGGATCGCCGGGGCAGTCTCACCCTCTCGGTGAGAGACCATCGCAAGCCGAAGGCAGTGGATTCTTTCAGGATCGTGGTTGCCAGAACGGCCAGGTCATCTGGTCGGCAGAGAATGGAGAGCATGTGCCCCGACCGGCCCTTTTTCATGACGATGGGCGTGATCCATACGTCCAGGGCGCCCTTGGAAAGGAGTCCGTCGGACAGGGAAGCGAGGAGTTCGGCGGGCATATCATCGATGTTTGTTCGGATCTCGACGAGGTGGTCACTGGGCAGGTCCGGTGGCGTTGGATGGACCTGTCCTGCCATGTGTCCTCGGCTCCCGATCTCGAATTCCTTTCGAATGCCCATCACCGCTCTGAGTACATTCGGTCGGTCTTCGAGTTCCCTGCTGCCGGCACCCATGCCCACGGCATCGACTACCATGGGAGGCATGGGCCCGTAAGAGGAGCAGAACTCAGTGAGCAGGGCGGCCCCCGTGGGAGTGGTCAGTTCCGCCTCGACACCGCCTCCATCCCATATGGGCACTCCCCGCAGGAGTTCCATGGTGGCGGGGGCCGGCACGGGAAGCAGGCCGTGGGCCGCCCGAACCGTTCCAGAGCCCAAGGCCACTGTCGTGGCCGTCACGCTGGGCATCCCGAGGTCTTCCATGGCCAGGCAGACGCCCAGGATGTCGGCAATGGTGTCTACCGCCCCGACTTCGTGGAAATGGACCTGGTCGATGGGCAGGCCGTGGACCTTGGATTCCGCGGCTGCCAGGCGGTGCAGGACGGACAGTGCTGATCGTCTCACGGTTTCAGGGAGAGCCATTTGCGTGATATTGTCGCGGATTGTCGCGTAGGTCCGGTGGACGTGGTGATGCGTTTCTTCACCGTTGCCTGTTCCGTGGCGGTCGTGGGATTTCTGTGCGACGCGGTCTACTCCATCTCGATCATCATATTTCCCGTCGGTGGACTGATGAGTCGTTGTTTCCTCGGCGCCTGGGACATCCACGTGGAGCGCCGATATCCCGGCCCGTCGGACCCTGGAAACCAGGATGGCTGGATGATCGAGCCCAGCATGGGCCAAAACATCCTGGATGCGATCGATGTTCGCTCCCAGGTCGATGAGAGAGGCGAGAAACATGTCGCCTGCGATGCCCGAGCTGCAATCCAGGTGGATGTGGCGACTGCCTTTGGTGGGTGGATGTTCCCGGTCCTTTGTCTTCATTGGTTGTGTTGTTTCGTGTGTGTCGTTTCTGTCTCGCATGATGCCAACCTCGTCGGGTCTATCCATGCGTTTTCGTTTCGCGGTCTTCGTGGATGTCGGCCAGGGGATGTTGCGCTCGGTTGATGAGTGCGGCGGCATATCCGGCGCCGAACCCATTGTCGATGTTGACCACGCTCACCCCGGCCACGCAGGAGTTGAGCATGGCCAGCAGCGTCGTCATGCCTCCCAGGGCTGCACCGTATCCGATGCTCGTGGGCACCGCGATGATGGGGCGTGAAACCAGGCCACCCACCACGCTCGGCAAGGCACCTTCCATGCCCGCCACGACCACGATCACCGTGGCTCGTTCCAGGATGTCCATGCGATCCAAGAGCCGGTGGATCCCAGCGACGCCCACGTCGGCAATCAGGTCCACTCGGTTTCCCATCATGGAAGCCGTCACTTTGGCCTCGGCGGCCACGGGCAGGTCGCTCGTTCCGGCACATACGACGCATATCGGCCCACGTCCCAGGTCTCGCCAAGGCGTGTTCTTCAGCGTGAGTGTCCGAGACAGGTCGTCCCATTTCAGGTCTGGGATCGCTTCCTGGATGTATTCCGCCTTGGATCGGTCCAGCCTCGTGACCAGGATGTCGCTTTGTTGTTCCAGGAGTTCTCTCAGAATGCCGATGACCTGTTCTGCACTCTTGCCCTGTCCGAACACCACTTCGGGAAACCCGTTCCGGATGTGTCTGTGGTGGTCCACGGCCGCGTATCCGAGATCCTGGTACGGAAGTCGGGAGAGCACCTGGGCCGCATCCGCAGGGCTCGTGGTTCCGTCACGCACTGCTTCCAAAAGCGTCTTCAATGCTCTCGAGTCCATGAGTCGTCTCTCTCCCGGCCCTCCATGTCTTGTGGGGTTTATCCTTGCGCAGGGCCGTTTGCCTCCTGTAAAAAAAAGAGGTTTTCCTGGATTCGTGGCTATATCACGACCCGGTGTCTGGTGCCAGTCCTGCTAGGGACGCGCATGGGCAACCATTCTGACTGCTTGGGAAACCGGAGAGACGGCATGCAACCATTGCAAAGCGCCCTGGATCAATGCGTAGCGGTGATCGATGTTGCGGCGGAGAACAAAAAGTCCCTGCTCGAAGAGCTGGCCGCCAGGGCTGCCCAGGTGTTCGACTGGGTGGATGGGACCGAGCTCTTCGATGCCCTCTGGGCGCGTGAGCAGGAGGCGAGCACAGGGATTGGGGGAGGTGTGGCCATTCCGCATGCGGTCATCGAGGGGCTCAAACAGCCGATTTGCCTCGTGGCGAAGCTGAGTCAGCCGTTGGAATATGCCTCTGTGGACGGCAGACCCGTACAGATCATTTTTTTGTTGGCCAGCCCGGTGGGGGTTGGGCAGCCGGGAGGCTCTACGAAACATGTGCGCATGCTGGCCAGGCTGGCGCGTCTCTGCATGCGGCCCGGGTTCATCGAAGAACTCCTCGATGCCGAGTCGGCCGAAGGGATCGTTTCTCTGATCCAGCAGGAGAATGCCCGCCATGCCTGACAGGGGGCTTGGCCCCGGTTCGCTCGTCCTGTGCCTGGTGCAGGAGCACCGTCACCTGGACATGGTCCTGGCCGGTTTTTTGGAACTGGGCATCTCTGATGCCTGGGTGTCTGAGGTTCAGGGTATGGGCCAGGTGCTCAGTGTCGACGTTCCCATCTTTGCCGGGCTCAGGTCGCTTTTCGCTGGAGCTGCAGGCGAGGGCCATTTGATCACTGCCGCCATTTCTGAAGATATGGCGGACTCGGTGGCTGCGGTGGTGGAGGATGTCTGCGGACCTTGGGATGCAGAGTCTGCCGCGACTCTGATTATTGTCCCCTTGCTGTCCTATCGTGGCCCCCTGTTTCCTTTCGGTGGTTCATGACCCAGGATGGTGACCGTCTGCGAGGTGGGCTGTGAAGGGACTCTTTGGTCTCCTCCTGGTGGGGCTGGCTGCGTTTGTCGTGTCCCGCGGTTTCTTTACGAGACTCGTGCAGGCGGGCCGGGTGTCCACCGGACCTTCGGCCATGCTCCATGCCTGGGCTTCGGCCGGCGCCCTGTTCCTCATCATTGGGGTGGGATTGGGCCCGGTGGGCGTGGGTCTCTTCACTCGTCCGGTGCTTCTTGAGTTGGATCCTCTCGTTGATCTCATGTTGGGATGGGTCGGGTGGTTGCTCGGGGTGCAGCTTTCCTGGAAGGACTTGAAACGTGTTCCGGGTCGGGTTGCTGCGGTTGCTGTCATGGAGACCGCTCTATCGGGCCTGGTGGTGGCCATGTTCCTCGTTGCTGTGGGTTGGGGAGCCTGGGGTTGGGATTCTGTGGTCTCTCTGGTTATCGTGGCCACTGTTGCCTCGGTGTCCTCTCCCATGTTACTGGCGCTGGCCCTTGGTCGTTTTTCTGGTCATTCCGGATTGCGAAGGAGCCTGGCGGTGCACACGACGTTGAGTCCCGTGTTCGCCGTGGTCCTTTTGGGTCTGGTGCAGGCCTTCGTTCCCTTGCCTCGGGGGCAGGCCGAGGTACTGGGGACCACGGGAACCGTTCTCCTGGGGCCCATGGTGGGGCTCTTGCTCGGGGCCTTGTTCCATCTTGTGACGCTGACCAGATTGGACGACAAAGATTTGTTCGTGGTGGTGGTGGGTTTCGTGGCCCTGGGAAGCGGCATGGCCAGGATGTTGGGCCAGTCCCCTTTGTTCGTGAATCTCGTCGCCGGGTTCGTCGTGGCTCTGCGTTCCCGGCAGAGGACGCGTCTGTTTCTTTCCCTGCGTGAGGTGGAACGGCCTTTCTATCTCTTGCTTCTGGTGGCCTTGGGAGCCGTCTGGAGACCTCCCCAGGATGTCATGACCTGGGTGGCCGTGGGCGCTATGACGGCGGGACGCCTGGGTGGCAAGGGGCTCGGTGCCGTCCTCACAGACAGGTTTTCGGGTGAGCCCGGGCAATGGTGGGAGACGTTTCTTGCTCTGCTGGGCCATGGCGGAGTCGTGGTGGCCATGGCGATGACGGTGGCCGAGTCTTTTGGCTCGGTGGCTTCCCAGGTGGTGCTCACATACGCGGTTTTGTCTGTATTGGCGAGTCCGCTGCTCGTCCCATTGCTTCGGCGGCGTTTGCTTGCACCGTCACAGACCGATGCATGAGAGACGAAGGGAGAGAGAGGTCGTTTTATGATTTTTGCCACCGACATCCACGGTGCCCTGGTGCGGGCGAGGGTTTTGAAGCAGACGATTCTCCAAGCCGGCGCAGATCGGTCTCTTCTGATTCTGGGCGGCGATTTGACATCGTTTCAGGGCATTGGGAGAGCCAGGACCGTCTTGACCGAGCTGGCACTTTCTTTCCAAAGGGTCCTGGCCATCCCAGGGAACACGGATCTGCCCGAGGTGGGGCCATGGCTCGCAGACCTGGGCCTGTCCATCGACGGCAGGGCCGCGGTGGTGGACGGCGTGGGTTTTATCGGTTGCGGCGGGTCGAACCGCACCCCCATGCACACGCCCAACGAGCGGGACGAAGATCAGATCGCATCCTGCCTGGATGCCGCATTCCAGGATCTCCAGGATCGGGGCGGCGCCCACAAGGTCGTGGTGGTGAGCCATTGTCCACCCA
>CAZIJS010000042.1:7152-25174 GCA_964539505.1 uncultured Myxococcales bacterium | reverse complement strand
CCGAGATGTTCGACTGGTAGCGACCTGCCTGGGCATTGTTCACGCTCGATGTTCCATTGACGCTGCTCATGATGTCCTCCTGTCAATCCTGTCGTTGCGTTCGATTGTTTGCGTCCTTTTGTTTCACGCACCCGTTATCGGCGGCTCGACGTTCCTGGTTCCAAAAAATATCACCGCTGCAACGCAATTCTCCTGTCGTTCTAGTTGACTTCGAAACCGGCCCATACAAAACTTCTGCATCGTTTCGAGTCGGGTGCTCGTCTCCTTATGAAGGCACCCTCGCCCCATCTGGAGGCGGACCGGCAGTGGGTGCATCCAGAGATTCGGAGGTCTGTGTGAGGTTTCTGAACGGCTATCTCGGCGCGCGATTGGGCATTTTGATTGTTGCGATCACTGGTGCCGGTTTCGTGCTGTTCCTGCACCGAGGGGAACGGGGCAGCGGGGATGCACATCGGAGTGGGCGGAAGGGACCGGAGACCGTGCCCGACGAAGAATCGGCAGAACGGCTCTGTGGGAATGCAGGCTGGCCGAAACGAGACCTGTCGGTGCCGGGCATGGTTCCCCGACTTCCCAGAGTCCTTCCCGGAGCCTTTCCGCTCGTGGGCCCCAACCTTCCTTCGGAAGGCAGGGGACTGGTGAGCCTCAAGAAGGAACTGGAGGCTCCCGGTTTGCCCAGGGTGCGTCGCGCGGACGTGACTATGCGCCTGGCAAGGGGCTATGCCATCCGCGCACTTTATTTTCGATCGCGGCTGACCGGTTTCTCTCCTGATGACAAAAAGGGCCGGGATGGAAGGACCAATCCCAGGCAGCCTGGGATTGGGATGCAGGAGCATCGCAGGGCGGGGCATACCATGTCCGGAATGCTTGGAAAGAGCCACCGGCGACGCAGGAAGCGGCGGAAGCGACGCTCGGCCGGTCCTTTTGCTCGGCCCATGTCCCACGACGTGCTCTTCAGGATGTATCGTGCGGCAATCCGGGCGTCGGACTTCTATTATCGGGATTTGATGAGTCGGAAGTACCGACGCGGGACAGTGGTCCTGGACCGGGTTCTTTACGAACATGCTGCATTGTTGTTGTTGGCGGGACAGCCGACTCGTGCTCTGGAAGAACTGGAGAACTTGGTCGCTTCGATGCCGGAGAGTCGATTTGCCACCTATGCCAAGGCAGCCATCGTGGTGGCGTCGGCACGGAAGGGAGATTGTCCCAGGGCGATTCGTCTCGTGGCAAAGTTGCAGATGGAGTCCCTTGGGATTCTCGGAACCCTGGCGGGGCTTGCGGCCGGACGGTGCATGCTTGCGGCCAAGGACCCTGCCAGGGCTGTTGGATGGCTGGTCAGGGTGGTGCAAAATCTTGCCAAGGAATCGCCGGGACCAAAGGTGCATGGAGAGGATTTTGTTGGAGTTGCGTCGCATCTTGTGCTTCTCGGGGCCTGTCGAGTGCTCGCGAGAGCCTTGTCGCAGGCGGCTGGTCCAGAGAGTGCCGCTCGTCGGGCCATGAAGTTGCCCCAGCCTGTTTCGGCATTTGTCTTGTCCGAACTTCGGCGCATCTATCGGAAGGGCAAAAGATACCGCGAGGAGATGCTCTTGTGTCGTCTGGCGGGATCCTTCATGGCAAAGCAGTCAGGACCGGCTGCCGCGAAGGTGCGTGAGTGGTTGAAGGAGCGCGGGACCCTGCCGAACCTGGAACCGGTGGATCTGGGGCGGGGAAGGCGGCGTCACACAAGCAGGGCCGGCATGGGGGCTGGAGGTCGGGGCGGTTCTGCATCTTTGGGACATCAGGTCGGAAGAGGGCGCAACGCTGGGTCTGCTGCCCGCAGGTCCCGGCGCAGAGATGGTCGTTCCGGTCCTAAGAAACCATGATCGGCTGCGTGCCTGGTGGCCGGTGAGAAACGATTGTCGCACAAGACGTGATACGGAGGTGTTTTCATGAAGTTTCGGTTCGAGCACGAATTCGACGTGGATGTGGAACGGCTGGAGGAGGCCATGTTCTCCGAGGAACTGCCGGCTTTTCTCAAGGAGCATATGCCGTCACTCAAGGACATGGAGGTCCTGGAGCGCAGGGAGGAAGGAGAGAGATTGATGCGAAAGGTTCGCTATGAGCCGGTTCCTCTCATCGAGAAGGTGGGACCCAAGCGGGTGCCGCCCGAGGCGATGATCTGGGTGGAGGAATCGTCATACGACCGGAAGCGCAAGGTGCTCGATTTCAAGAACGTGCCCACGCATCCCAAGGTCCGGGGGCTCATGAAGAATTACGGGACCGTGGAACTGCAGTCTGCAGGGCCGGGCAAGAGCAGGCGGACCATGCAGGGCGAACTCAAGGTCTCGGTGCCCATCCTTGGGCGCGTGGCGGAGAAGATCATTTTCAAGACAGCCGGGAAGGTGATCGAGGAGGAGGCCAAGGCGCTCGAGCAGTTTCTTGCTTCCCGATCGTAGACGTCGTTCAACAATCCCGCCCAGACCAGTATTTGACGCCGACACAGCATGCTTCCGGATCGGAAAGCTCTTTCGACAGGTCGAAAAATCGTCGGGGAGAGTCTAACGCCGACCGCCTGATTTGCGCAGTTCCGTGAGAACGAGTTTGGCCACGGCTTTGAGGGTATCGAACACGCCTTCACCCGTGGTGGCCACGGCTTCGAAGTCAGGTACCGGCTTGGTGTTGAGCAAGGATCGGAGCTGCTCTACCGGAGCGGCATTGGGGAGATCTCGCTTGTTGTACTGGATGACGTAGGGAATCTTGTCGAGATCGTAGCCCTGGTCTTCGAGGTTTTCACTCAAATTGTCCATGGACTCGATGTTCGCCTCCATCCGCTCAATCTGGGAATCCGCCACGTACACGATGCCGTCTACCCGTTGGAGGATGAGTTTACGTGAGGCATTGTAGAAAACCTGACCAGGGACGGTATACAGGTGGAACCTGGTCCGAAATCCCCTGATGTCTCCGAGGCTCAGGGGGAGAAAATCGAAGAAGAGGGTTCTCTCCGTCTCGGTGGCCAGTGAGATCATCTTCCCTTTGGCCTCGGGATTCGTCTTGTTGTAGATGTATTGAAGATTCGTCGTCTTTCCACAGAGACCGGGCCCGTAGTAAACGATTTTGCAGGTGATCTCCCGCGACGAATAGTTGATAAATGGCATCGATTCCGTCTCTCCCGACTCGGTTCAGCGCCACTGGTCCAATGGGTCAGTCGTTGAACAGGTTGTCGATGTCTTCGTCCGTGATCTCGGCGAAGATGGACGGTTGTTGGGGCTGAACCGGTTTTTCCATCATGTTGTCGAGGATCTGGGCCAGTTCATTGGCGGCTTTCTTGACCCGAAGACGAACCAGGCCGAGGGACGAGCGTTCGTCGAAGAGCACCACCAGGATAAGCCGTTGGGCCACGATGGAGATGTGGACGTTGGTCCGTTCCCCTTCATGGAACTGGCCCGAAAACTCCTTTTCCTGGAGGAGTTTCGCAATGCCCCCCGTGGCGGCCACGTTGCCAGCCATCAGAGATGAGAGGGACGTTGTGTCCAGGTTTTCGATTTCACCTGCCGCGGCGATTTCCTGACCGTTCTTGTCGATGAGCAGCACGGCCTTGGCATTCGAGTCGCGATGCAGCTTCTCCACAGTGGCCTGGATGAGGCGGTAATCCTCCTCGTACATGACATCCATGACCGAAGCTCCTTTTTTTGTGCAGTCTTGGCTGATTTTTCAGCAAATCTTTCGGGCCGGTATACCAGATTTTTGTCAGGGGTTCAACAGTGGAATTGGAGAATTGGTGCGCATCGTCTTCCTTGTAAGGGGCTTTTGTTTTGGATAGTCTGTCACAGATTCCAAGTTGTTGCGTTTTGGTGTTTCATGTTTGAGTTGCGAAAAAAAGTTGGGGAATATACGTTGCGCGAGCAGGCCGATTCTTGACGTAAAGGAGTCTGGGACCATGGGTCATTTGGACGACAACGGGTCTGGACTGGACCGGGAGAATGACAGAAACACTGAGTCTGGGCAGGGGAGCAAGAGGGATGATGCATCGTCATCCAAGAGCGAGTCTCGGGACGGTGCGTCGCAACAGGCTGGGGCGGGGGAGGGCGCTTTTTCGTGGGGGAAAGGGCTTTTGCCGGACATCATCAAGAAGATGTTCGTGGCAGGCATCGGAGCCGTGGCCGTGGGCGAAGAGGGAATCCGCAGACTGGCCACGGATATGTCTTTGCCCAAAGATGTGGTGGTATTTCTGATATCGCAGGTTCAGTCCACCAAGAACGAACTGTTCCGCATCGTGGCGCGCGAGATCCGGGATTTCTTGGAGCATACGGATTTGGGCGGTGAATTGCAAAAGGCACTGACGAGCCTCACTTTCGAGGTGACCATGCAGATTCGGCTCAAGCCCAGCAAGGATTCCAACGGGGTGATTCCGTCAGTGGC
This sequence comes from uncultured Myxococcales bacterium, assembly GCA_964539505.1. Taxonomy (GTDB): domain Bacteria; phylum Myxococcota_A; class Polyangia; order HGW-17; family SLPX01; genus CAZIJS01. The sequence goes on along the minus strand of CAZIJS010000042.1, from coordinate 20,779 downwards.
CGGAAATGTCAAGGTGCGCAGCAGCCAGGATGACGAATGACGGGTCCCCTTCCCTATGACAGGTAGGAGTGGTGATGAAGTATCAGCAGAGTCTACAGCCCAGAGTTTGGTGGTCCTGGCAGTTGGCCACACCGGCTTTCTGGATTGTCCTGTGTTTGGTGGTATTCCCAGGGACAGCGTTTTTGGGGTCGGCCGGCGCCTGGGCGCAGGAGGTGACTGCATCGCAATCTGGTGATGCTTCGGAGGTTCCGGAAGCGAGGCAGGGGGCTGTGACCCTGGCGTCGGATGAACGCACCGCCCGGCGGCATGGCGCCTCCAGGCCGGGACGTGACGGTTCGGAGACGTCCGGAACCGGGGGCGCCGAGGGAACTGCACGCAAAGCTCCGGCTGGAGCCGATGTTCCTGTTTCCCGGGCAGGGGGGGGCGCCGCATCGGGGGCTGTCGTCGCGTCTGGAGCAGCTTCTTCTCAGACGACGGCTGGGACAGGGGCACGGAAGGGCAGAGGACGGTCCGGGGCGAATTCATCTCCAGCGTCCGGGGCTGCATCGTCTCCCAAACGGGCGGAATCGGTGGAACGTCAGACTGCGCATGGGGGCAACGGGGAGACCGGGTTTGCGTTTGGAAGCTATGGTCGCGTTTCAGCCGCCACCGACGGTCATGGTTCGAGTGCAAGGCCCATGAACGTGGTATCCCACGGCACCAGGCTGGAGGAGAGCCCCTATCTCGAAATGGACTTTTACTATCGTCTCAAACCCTATCGAGGAATCTCTTTTCAGACCGTGGTCACTTTGGGGTTCACCGACGATTTATTCCATTACACCGGCGACTGGAGTTCGATGCTTGCGCTGCGCAATCTCTACCTTCAGGCCGACCATTTGTTCATCGAGGGACTGTCTGCCTGGGTGGGCTCACGCCAGTACCGGGGAGACGACATCTATTTATTGGACTACTGGCCCCTCGACAATCTCAACACGGTGGGCGGAGGCGTCATTTTTCAGCGATGGGGTTTTTGGGCCGGCCTGCATGCAGGGGTCAACAGGCTTCGCAACGAATATCAGTACCAGGTTGTTCCCGTTCCAGGACTGAACAACGGGTCCGAAGACGTGGTGACACTGGACCGGCAGCGTTTCATCACGAGTCTCAAGCTCAGCCAGCGGTTCGGCGGCGAGCAGGGCCACATCGGGTTCAAGGTGACCGGGTATGCCGAACTGCATGCCGTGGGCTCTGGAACCTACAATGCCGAGTTGGAACCAGACAAGCAAGAGCACCTGCCGTCAGACCAGGGATGGCTCGTGGGCGCGCAGTTCGGGATGTGGAATTTTGGTCAGAGAGCCACGCATCTCAATCTCTTCGTGCGCTACGCCCAGGGACTGGCCGCTTACGGGGAGATGGCTGTGCCTTGGGGAATCGCCCCGGACCGCAGGGCGCGGCGGGCCAAGGACCTGGTCTTTGCGCTGAGCGGGAACTACGAGTGGAACAGGCTCTCGGTGATGGCGGGAGGGTATCTGAGGTATTTCGTGGATGCCGATGGGGACAAGTACGATTGGGACGACGGTTGGGAGTACATTTTTTCTGTGCGTCCCCAGGTTTGGATCGCCCGCCATTTTGCACAGGCCTTCGAACTGTCCTACCAGGGCAAGTGGCCCTTCGGCTTGGAGCCCAGGACCAATCAGGTGGAGCGGCCGGCCATCACGAAGCTGTCTGTGATGCCCATGGTGGTTTTCGGAAAGGGGTCCTACGATAGACCGCAGCTCCGGCTCGTCTACACGGTGGCGTTTCTCAACGAGGGAGCCAGGCTCATGTATAATGAAATGGACCCGAGACGAAGTCGGAAGATTCAGCATTACATCGGGTTGCAGGCCGAGTGGTGGTACAACAGCACGTACCGATGAGATGGGGTGTGTCATGACGAACCTGGGAGGCCCGGCGAGGACCGGTGTAAGGCAGGTGAGAGGATGGCTCCTGGTTGTCGGCCTGTTGGTTCTCGGCCAGGGCGGTTGGGGTTCCTGCAGCGACGATTCGGGCAGCCCCACGGTGCACCCGGTCAGAAGTTGTCTGACGCTGCTCAGTTTCCAGCCGGACCATCCCGTCCGGACGGTTGCCGTTGCTGGTTCGTTCAATGGGTGGTCGGAGACATCCGATAAACTCACGGACCCGGATGGGGATGGAATCTACAGCATCGAGTTGGCTTTGGGGCGGGGAGACTATGCCTACAAATTCGTGGTGGACGGTGACTGGATCCTGGACCCAAAAAATCCCTATCGAATCTGGGTCGACGGTGTGGAAAATTCACGTCTTCGCATTGGTGATTGCCATGAGCCGACCTTGAGACTGGTCTCTTTCGAGACAGGGTACGATGATGGCAGCGGCAGCGGTTCCCTCTCGGCCAGGGTTCAGTTCGTGGCTGGGGCGGATGCGCCTGGACCGGCCGAAGACCAGCTCAAGTTGTTCGTGAATCGGGAAGACCGCAGTGATCTCCTGGAGTATGACCCAGAGACCAGGATGCTGCAGGTGGACATGGCCGGCCTAGCCCCAGACAAGTATACCCTCCAATTGACGGCAGCGGATACGGAGGGAGCAACCGCTGAGACCAGGCTCGTTGGCTGGGTGGAGAAGGAGCGTTTTTCCTGGAAGGATGCGCTCATCTATTTCGTGTTTACAGACCGGTTCCGGGATGGAGATCCATCCAACGACGACCCAGCTCCTGGGGTGGAACCCAAGGCCAATTATGAAGGGGGCGACTATGCAGGGGTCCTCCAGGAACTCCAGCAGGGATATTTCGACGATCTGGGGGTGCGGGCCCTCTGGCTCTCTCCGCCGCAACAAAACCCGGATGGAGGTTGGCCGGGCGCCGACGGGAGGGACTATACCGGGTACCATGGGTATTGGCCATCACAGCCCAGGACCTCACAGCCCAGGTTCGGGACGTTGCCTGAACTCCAGCACCTTACCGCCGAAGCACACAAGCATGGCATCCGAGTTTTGGCGGATGCCGTTATGAATCACGTCCATATCGAGCATCCCTACTATCGAGACCATGCCACAGACGGCTGGTTCCACGGGGACGGGTCCTGTGTTTGCGGCAGGGATGGTTGTGACTGGGAGACCCACAAGATTGACTGCTGGTTCGCAGAGTACACCCCCGACCTCAACTATGAAAATCCAGCAGTGGTGGACCAGATGACATCGGACCTGCTCTGGTGGGTCTGGAACGCGGATCTGGATGGTCTTCGCTGTGACGCGGTCAAACATATGCGTCAGGTGGCGATCATGACGTTGGCAGCGACTCTGGGAGAGCAATACGAGCAGACGGGGATCCGCTTCTACCTGGTGGGCGAGACCTTTACGGGTGAAGATGGCCGTTGGGAAATCTCTGAGTTTATCGGTCCCCACAAGCTGGATGGCCAGTTCGATTTTCCCCTCTACTGGGCCATGCTCGATACCTTCGCCAGGCAGGGGCGAGCGGTGAGCGCTCTGGATGATGCGGTGCGAGCCCAGGAAGGGTTCTATCCACCCGACACGGTCATGTCGCCTTTCCTGGGGAATCACGATGTCCCCAGGCTCTTTTCCCATGCTGCCGGTGACATTGGTGATCTTTGGGGAAACGGATCCAAGGACCAGGGCTGGACCAATCCGCCGGGACCTTCGGATTCGGATGAACCCTATCGACGCGTGGCACTGGCATTCACGTTCCTGCTGACCATGCCGGGTGCTCCCCTCATTTATTATGGAGACGAGATGGGAATGCCCGGGGCGGGGGATCCGGACAATCGTCGCATGATGCGTTTCGGAGACGACCTGACGGCCCGGGAAAAATCACTCCTGGCCAAGGTCCAGCGGCTCGGAAAGCTTCGAGAGCGGGTTCGTGCCCTTCGCAGGGGCGACAGGATGACCCTGTATGTGGACGACGATCGATATCTGTTTGCCAGACGCGATCCGGATTCGGGACAAGCGGCACTGGTGGCCATCAACCGCTCAGAGACTGATTGGACCGGGCTCGTCTACCTGCCGTCGAGCCTCGGGCTGGAAGACGGGACACAACTTCGAGACGAGATGGGGGAGGCCGGAACCACCGAGATCCAGGGTGGTGCGGTGGAGGTGCAGGTGCCTGCCATGGAGGGAGCGGTCTATGTCACGCAATAGCTCGTTCGACAGGTTCTCGACGGCCCTTGCCATGGTGGTCTTTTGCTATGCAACCACCGCGTCGGCCGTAGATCCGCACCAGTCATTCTATGAACTGGTGTCATCCAACGGGTTTTCCGTAGTGGGTGTAAATTCCTCCCAGGATGTCGCCAGGCTGGATGCCTACCTGGAACATCCCTATCGTTTCCCTGACCAGGGAAGAGTGACCCGGGATTTTTGCTACGATTCGTACTTTGGAATCCGCACCAATCAGGGGGCATCCTGGCTCTCGGATCTGGCGGTGCCCCATGCCGGGTACGTGCCCGGCACCGGTATCGCATACCTGGATCAGCAGTTCCAGAACCTGAGTTTGAGGACCCTGGTCTGGTCGCCGTACGGCATGGAGGGCCCGGGAGCCGTCATGCTCCTGACTGTCCGCAACGACGGTTCGACAACGCAGACTCTGTCGGTGTACTGGCTGGGGAACTTTCATCTGGGCAACGGCGCTCCCGACCCCGATGCCACCTCGGAACGCGCAGACTGGATCGATGGGGCTTTCGAGGAGACAGGGCCTTCTTCCGTGACCATGCGCTACGTTGCCTTGCCGGCGCCTTCGCACCACGCCTGTAGTCCCAACGACCCCTATCCGTTGCTCCAGTCCGGAGCCGACCTGCCGGATACTGCATCGTCCGGGGTGGCCGACGACGTGGTGGTGGGATATCAATGGGACCTGGGCGGCCTGGCTCCCGGGGAGATGAAAACTCTGGCGGTGGTCCTGGCTCACGGTTCTGATGCGGCCCAGGTGCGATCTTTTTTGGATCCATACGTGGACAATGCCGATCCCAGTGCCCTTCTCGATGCCGAGCAGAGGCAATGGGCTGACTGGATCCGAGACCCACCCCAGGGTATCGAGGGGGACAGGGCGGAACTCTGGCGGATGTCGGAAGTGATTTTGCGCATGGGGCAGGTCCGCGAGCCAGGCCGGGCCCATGGCCAGATCCTGGCGAGTCTTCCGCCGGGAAACTGGAACATCTCCTGGGTTCGGGACATGTGCTACGCGGTGGTCGCGCTGGCCAAGAGCGGCCATCCCCAGGAGGCCTGGGATGCCCTGTCCTTCATGCTCACTGCCCAGTCGGGGTTTTATGAGGATTACGTGGGGCGTCCCTACAAGATTTCCGTGACGCGGTACTACGGCTCGGGCAAAGAAGAGAGCGACAGCAACGACAACGGGCCCAACATCGAGTTCGATGGTTTCGGGCTCTTCCTCTGGGCCCTTGGCGAAGTGGTGGATGCCTGGCCGGATGCACCCTGGCAAGACCAATGGGACGTGATCCGCGATCAGATTGCCGACGTCCTGGTAGCGCTGGTGGATCCTGCCAATGGGCTCATCAAGGCTGATTCGTCCATCTGGGAGGTGCATTGGAACGGCCAGCAAAAACACTATGCCTACACTACGTTGGCTGCTTCCAGGGGGCTTTGTGCCGCGGCGGACCTGGCGGCCAAGGTTGGGGCGACAGACCGCCAGGACCTCTATCTCCAGACGAGCCTGTCGCTGCGTCGGGCAGTGAGCGAACGACTCACCGATGGGACCGGTGTCATTGCCCAGAGCCTGGAAGAACTCGATGCAGCGAGCGGGTATCGTGATGCAGCGGTGGTGGAAGCCATCGGCTGGGGGCTCATCGACCCCATGGGCCTCATGGCGAATGCCACGTTGGACGCCTTGGTGCTCGACTTGCGGCCATCCTCGGGACGGGGTTTTTTCCGAAACGACGATGGGGGCTGGTACGACAGCCAGGAATGGATCTTCGTGGACCTGCGTTCATCAGTGGCCTTTCGCGCTGCCGGGCGGAGCGCAGTGGCCGATGACCTCCTGGATTGGGTGACGGCGCAGAGCATGGCAAACCACGGGCTCGTTTCGGAACTCTATGACGAGCGCACGGCGGACTACCAGGGCGAGGCTCCCATGGTGGGTTTCGGGGCGGGTGCGTTCATCCTGGCGGCCCAGGCTTCTCTTGCTTCGGGACAGACCGGGCCTGCTTGTGATCACTATGCTCCCGAGCCGGTCATCGAGTCGGGTGATGCCGGTCCCGGTGGAGACGGCGGATTGGATGCGGGCTCTGGGGCAGACGGCGGGACTGGGGGTGGAGGCGGATCCGGCGGCTGTGGTTGCCGAAGCAGGCAAGACAGTCCGTCGAGCTGGGTGCTGCTGGTGCTGTTGTGGTTTGCCATGTGGCGCAGGCGCAGGGGAGTGCAAGGAGGAGCATTCGATGTGTGAGGAGGAGCAAATCGTGAGAAACAGACGACGAGAGATCCTGTTTTCCTTCTGCATGGTGGCATTGTTGGGGCTTGGCCTGGCTGCAGGTTGTGTGGACCCATCCGACGTGACCGGGGATGATTTCGTCCAGCCCATCCAAATCGATGATTGGCGTGACGAGGTCATCTACCAGATCATGGTGGACCGTTTTTCCAACGGGGATCGCAACAACGATTTCAACGTGGACAGGAGTCGTCCCGGGGCCTACCACGGTGGGGACTGGCAGGGGATCATCGATCACCTCGACTACCTTCAAGACCTCGGGGTGACGGCACTTTGGATCAGCCCTGTGGTCAAGAACCTGGAGGAGGATGCAGGCTTTGGTTCCTATCACGGCTATTGGACCCAGAATTTCCTGGCGGTCAATCCGCACTTCGGAAACCTGGCCAAGCTGCGTGAACTCGTTTCGGCCTGCCATCAGCGGGGCATGAAGGTGATCCTCGACATCGTCACCAACCATATAGGCCAGCTCTTTTTCTACGACATGAACGGCAACGGCAAGCCGGATGAGTTTTTCATCGGGGGGGGAGGCCAGGCCTACGGATCGAGCAATTCGGATTTTCCCTCGAATGTCACCAGGACCACCGAGTGGGACCCGGACTTCGATGCCCGGGGCATCCAGGGATTTACGTCTCTTGGGGAGTTCGGTCCCGCCCCGATCATCTGGGTCTACGATCCCACCATCAACCGCGTGCCGCCCCAGCCCCCGGAGTTTCAGAATCCGGATTGGTATCACCGCAAGGGCCGAGTCACGGTCTGGCGCCACGAGCAGGAGGCGTGCCAATGGGTGACGGGACAGCAAGATCCTGGATCATGGTGGGACAACCCGACCTGCAAGCAATACATTCGCGACCAGGAAATGCAGGGAGATTTCCCAGGGGGCCTCAAGGACCTGGCCACCGAGCGCCAGGACGTGCGTGACGCCCTGTTTCGGGTCTTTTCCTATTGGATCAAGGCCGCTGATTTCGACGGGTTTCGCATCGACACACTCAAGCACGTCGAGCACGGCTTCTGGCAGGACTTTTGTCCCAGGATTCGAAGGTTTGCCAAGGCGCAGGGAAAGCGGAATTTCTTCATGTTCGGTGAGGCCTTCGACGGTCACGACGATTTGCTGGCCAGCTACGTGGGGTCAGAGCAGGTAGACTCGGTGTTCTACTTTTCCCAGAAGTATGTAGTCTTCGACGGCGTCTTCCAGAACGGGGCGCCCACCAGGAGCATCGAGACCCTGTTCAAGAATCGTCTCGGGGATCCAGCCGATCCCGGCTTCGTCCCTCTGTACCCAGACCAGCCGAACAGCGACGGGCCGGTGGACAGTGACGGAAATCCCATCAGTCCGCGCAAGCTCATGGTCAATTTCATCGACAACCACGACGTGGCCAGATTCCGTTTCGCCTTCGACGATCCTGCGGCGCATCACAACGCACTGTTCTTCCTTCTCACGGAAGACGGTATTCCCTGTATCTACTACGGGACCGAGCAGCGCTTCAACGGCGGCAACGATCCCGCCAATCGCGAGGATTTGTGGAAATCCGGATTCGATGAGACCAACGGAACCTTCCGCTACATCAAGACGCTCATCCAACTCCGCAAAGACCTGGCCCCTCTCAGGCGAGGCGATCTGCGCATCGTTTGGTCTTCCCAGGCCCAGGCGGACGCCCAGGACGAAGACGCCGGGATTTTTGCCTTCGAGCGGACCTACCAGGGGCAGACCGTGCTCGTGGTGCTCAACAGTTCGAACAGCAAGACATCCAGGCCCTACAACAACGGCTTTTCCATGCAGACATCCTTTCCCGCCGGAACCAGGCTGGTCGACATGCTTTGTGAAGAGGGTCCGGACAGCGACTACGGCGCGCACGTCTGTTCCGCCCAGGAGCAGGCATCGAAGAGCTACCTGGTGGGAACCGGCGGATCTCTGGGCCAGGACCTGTCCCTGCCGCCCCGCTCCGGCATGATCCTCGTCGCTCAGTAGCGTCGAGTCGGCAGGGCCCTCCAGGCCCGATCACTGCTTCGTGCCGTCAACCGCCGGGTCTTTGAGCCGCGCCATTATAGATAGCATCGATACAGTCTTTGACATTTGACGCTCTTAGAGATGCGCGAAGGGCAGGGCAGTGACGCCTTCGCCCAATGGAAGCATGGTGTCTCCCGGGTGGACCAGGTATCCGGGCAGTGCCTTGTCGCCGAAATCTTTCTGGAAGGTCTTGAGAGCCGAAGCCATTGCGGGCCTGGGCGTGGCCGAGAGTTTGACTTCGATGGGTATGAGCCTTCCTTCTGTCTCCACCAGGAAATCCACTTCCGTTCCCGCCCTGGTGCGCCAAAAAAAGATCCGCGGTTCCATGCCGCGGTGGGTGAGGGTTTTGAGGAGTTCGGATAGGACAGCAGTCTCCAGGATGGCGCCGGCCATGGGACCAGAGGCTGCATGCTGCGGGTCTTGCAGCCCGGCCAGGTAGCAGAGAGTGCCGACATCGGTGAAATAAATTTTTGGAGTTTTGACGAGGCGCTTGCCGACATTTGCAAGATACGGGCGCAGCACGATGACCTGGTAGGTGGCTTCCAGAACCGAGAGCCAGGCCCTTGCCGTGTTGACTGCAATGCCCAGGTCCCGGGCCACGTCTGTCAGGTTGAGAAGTTGAGCGCTGCGGGCCACCAGGACCCGGACGAAGTCCTGGAACTGTGACAGGTCGCCGACCTGTCTGAGCATACGCAGGTCTCTTTCGAGATATGTTTGGACATAGCTGCTATGTGTCAGTGGCAATTATGCATTCAAAATGCATAATTGCAACTTCGAAAACCCTCCGGTCAGTCACCACGGCAGCAGTCGACCAGTCGCTCGGGATGGTCCCTGGACGGCGGGTCTGCTTGTCACCAGCCCAGGGCCAGCAGGCCTGCGCCGATGGCTCCTGCGAGGACGGCCTTGTATCCCTTGATGAGGAAAAAGTCTTTCGGATCTTCTCCGAGCAAGGGGAGCAGGCCGTGGCCGTCTTGTACGATGGAGTTTGCCAGCAGGACGGAGAAGGGAATGGTGCCACCTGCAAACAGGGTGACGAAGATGAAGTTCGGCCCTGACGTGGGGATGAGCCCCACGAGCAAGGCACTGATGAGTACCCAGCCGGCATGGTGCGCGACGAATGCTTCGATGTTCCAATAGTGCCCGACAAGGCCCACCAAGAGGAGGGCTCCAACGGTCCAGGCCGTTATGGTGGGCATGTGGTGGGCCAGGATGTGTTTCCAGATGTGTTCGTCGAGATAGCGTTCCGGGACCGTGGCGATGATTCCCATGCCAGCCAGAGTGAGGGAGGTGAACACGATGCGCCATGCGTTCCATCCGTCAGGCCCTACGACCTGGGCCACCAGGAGCGCCAGGCCGGCCGAGAGGGACAGGAGCAGACCAAAGCGTCTTTCACTGGGATGGAGCAGGTGGTGCGGGAAACTCGACCGGTCGAAGGGGGCACAATCGGGGTGGTCGTGGACTTCTTGCTGCATGCATGTGTCACAGGGCTTGATGTGCAGCCGCACCACGAGCAGATCGGCCGCCCATCCAAGGACCAGGGCCAGGAAGATCAGGACAGCGAAGAGCAGAGCCGCCCTGCCTGGAAAGAGCGCGATCATCAAAAAGGACTCGTCGCCTGCCGTGGCCAGGGCCGCTGCGGTCATCCCGCCGAATCCCACGAGGCCGTGGATATACATGGTGACGGTGAGGAAGACTCCCAGACAGCCGGGGCTCGCTCCAAGAAGCGCCGCCGTGAGGTACTGTCTGAACTTGCCACCCTTCATGCGCAAGGTGAGTTTCCCTCTGCTGGCCACGTTGAGGTAGTCGATGAGCACCATCATCAAGAAAATTAGAAAGGCGATGACGATTCCGTCGAGTAGAGCGTGGGCGAGCACCGATGCTGTCTCCATCGTCAGCCTCCCGGTCTTCCGGCCGATGGTCTATTGGGCCGAGGACGAGCCGCTTGCGTCCATGCATTCGTCGCAGGTGGGCCCGGTGTAGAGTTCCGGGGGCATCCACATGCCGCAGCAAAGCATTTCCGGGCAGTCGGACTGAGACAGGCATGGGATTTCGCATTGCTTCGTCCCATTGCCCACGTCGATGCACTCGAACCCCGGTGCACAGGCGCAGTCGTCTACGCATGGTGTGTTCCTCAGCCCTGCGTTCATGATTGGCTGGCAGACATGAACATCGTTGTAGCCGGGCAGACATGCGTAGCCCAGCGGGCATTGCTCGGAGGACGTGCATTCCACGCGGCCCCTTTCACAGACCCCGTTGGGCTGGTCGTCTCCATCGAGACGGCAGTGTTCGTCGTCTCGGCAGTCTCCGTCGCTGTTGCAGACTGTCCCGCATTCTCCCGAGTCCGGGCTTGGCGCTTGGAACCCATCGTGGACGCAGACTGCGGGATAGGAACATTCGCAATCATACCGGCAGGGATCGCCCGTTTGTCCCGTGCCGCCGCCGGATTGGCATTGGCAATCGTCTCCCCAGGGACAGCGGCCGATTCTGAAGGATGAAGACAGGGGATTGGGGCCGGTTGCGGTTGTCACGGTCCAGGGCCCGCGGTCGAGACTGTAGGCAGGCAGCACGGCATAGCGGGTGACTTGCCAGGCATCTTGTGGGCAATCGGCATTTCCGAGATACTGCCATTTTTTTATCTGGACCGTGATCACCCGGTTTGCGGGGTCCACTCCCCAGGAAATGGGTCCTTCTTTGTCACAGCCTCCCAGGGTGGCGTGGGCCATGATCCGGATAGCCACTCCTTCGGGAATCCGGTCGGGATAGGCCTCGCTCGTCAGGACTTGGATGTCGGTGATCGGGACGTCCACTGCTTTCCATGCATCCCCAGGCTGTCCGCACCAGGGACCCGCATCGGGCGGTACGTCATGATCCTCTGGGACCAAGCGGTCGGGCAAGACGGCGTGGTCGGGGAGAGTGCCGTCCCGCACCGCGCCGTCCTGGGAGATGCCGGTGAGGGTCCTTCCTCCGCATGCCCATGCCGATAACAGGAAGAAAAGGACGAGTCCTGTTTGCCACAGAGTTTGGTTGGTCTGCATGTTTCTACCTCCATGTCAGGCCGATACACCAAAGATAATCAATGGTACGAACAATCACGTTTGAACCACTGTTGTACTCTATCAGAGTCACTGGGAAAATATATCGTTTCATTGAAAACACCGGCAGATGAGCCAGATGCGACATGATAGGCGGGCAGGTGGTGGAGGGTGTCTGGTGCCTGGGAGGAGTTGGCAAAGGACTTGCGGGCGACCAGAGTGGGTGCTACCAGTTTCTTTTCGGTAGAATCGACGCGGCCTGTGCCATGATCGACGTGGCATGCGATCTGGAGGGTTCATGAGTTCTGGGAGCCTGGAATACGAACGACAAGAACTGCGCAGCGTCCAAGAAATGGAGAGGGACGGGACGGACGTCGTTGCTGACATCGGTCCAGAAGCAGGATCGGTGCTGTCTCTGCAAGATGTGGCGGGCCGGGAATGGGCCGGTGGAAAGGCCTCGGGCCTGGGAAGGCTCATCCGTGCAGGCTTGCCGGTACCCGATGGATTCGTGGTGTTGTTGGAATCTGCGGATGGACTCACCGAGGACTTCTGGGAAGCCTGGCGCAGGCTGGATGGCCCGGTGGCGGTCCGGTCTTCTGCGAGGGACGAAGACGGCCAGGACCATTCTTTTGCAGGCCAGTTCGAAACGGTTTTGAACGTGAGTGACGAGCAAGGGCTCAAGGACGCGGTCCTCGTCTGCCTGGAATCGGCTGCTGCTGCGAGGGTCCGTGCCTATCGCGAGGAGTTGACTGGGCGGGATGGAGCGACATCGCAGAGCGCCCAGTCTAAGCTCATGCCCTTGGTGGTCCAGCGCATGGTGGAGGCAAAGGCCGCTGGGGTGCTCTTTACCCTGGATCCGGTAACGGGACGCAGGGACCGGATGGTCGTAGACGCGGTGCCGGGCCTGGGTGAAAAGCTCGTGTCCGGTCGTGCGCAGTCCCTTCATTACGAGGTCACGCGAGACGGCCAGGTGACCAAAGAGCAGGGAGAATGGGCGGAAGAACTCCTGTCGATAGCGGATATCCAGATGCTGGTGAGCCATGCCCGGACTGCGGAGGCGAGTTTCGGCTGTCCCTTGGACATGGAATGGGCCATCGACGGCCAAGGCAGGGTCTGGTGGGTCCAGGCCAGGCCTGCCACGGGAGTGCCTGCGGATCCTCAGGAGTTCGACACGCCGGTAAAACCTGGTGACGTTTTCACTTCGGCCAATTTCGGAGAGATGATGCCAGGGGCCTTGCCGCCTCTCACCAGGTCCCTGACTGGTTGGGCCATCGATCAGGGTATCCAGGAATTGTTGGTGGCTGCCGGCGCGTTGAAGCAACGGCAAGAGGAACCTGTGATCCTGGCAAGTTTTTGGGGACACATTTTTGCGAACATGCGGCCTCTTTTCGACATGGCGTTGCGCACAGCCGGCTCTTCCCCGGAATATGCCATGATCGCTCTCTGTGGTCGGATCATTCCCGGCCTGGACGTGGGTGAGCCGGCGCCGACATGGGTTCGTCTCGCAAACTCCGTTGGATATGTTCGATATGTCCTGAGTGGGGCCAAGGCTTCCGAGCGGCTGGAACGGTTGGCTCGTCGGTTCCGTCTCACCGGCGGAAGGACGGCGAGACACGGTTGGGAGATCATCGATAGGAACCTGGACAAGTTCTTGTCCGCCATGGATTTGCACTTGCGCAGTTCCGCGGGATCCGGCCTCACGAGTAGCTTATTGCACGGCATCGTGGCGCGTGGCAAAGAGCCCACCGCGGAAGACGCGGCAGTGGTGGCGGATTTACTGGCAGGTGTGGGGGGGGTGGAAAGTGCCTTGCTCGTACAGGATCTCGGCCGCCTGGTGGATGTCTTGAGCGAACGACCGGGAATCCGTGAAACGTTCGGGAATGTGTCGGCGCGACAGGCACTGGCATGGATTCGCAGTCCAGATGCCGGTCTGGCCGGTGCTTTGTTCGACGGGTTCCTTCTACGCCATGGCCACCGTGCTTTCAGGGAACTGTCTTTTCGAGAGCCGAGTTGGCGCGACGATCCCCTGCCATTGGTCCGATCCATCCAGGTGGCGGTGGAAGCGCGGGTCGCAGGGGGCGGGCAGGGTGACCACGATGCGGCAGGCCCGGCGGGGGGGCGCTCGTCGCCTGGCGAGCGTTTGGAACGGGC
>CAZIJS010000042.1:0-7142 GCA_964539505.1 uncultured Myxococcales bacterium | reverse complement strand
CCAGGATGGACAGGCGGATGGGGTGGTTTTTGAAGATTGCCAGGAGGGCGGTGTGGCGGCGCGAGCACACCAAGTCTCTCTTGGTGCTGGTGGGAGACGAGTTCAAGCGTGCGTACCGCCGATTGGCGACCCAGTGTGTTTCCGAGGGATTTCTTCCTGACGAAGACCTTATCTATTTCTTGACGCATCAAGAGGTCGGTCTGCTCTTGGAAAGTGAGGATGCCGCACGTCGCCAGGCATTGGTTCGGACCGCCCTGGCCAGGCGTCGTGTCTATCCAATCCAAGAGAAGGCCAGGTTTCCGGACGTATTTACGGAGGTTCCAGATCCGCTGGCCCAGGCCTCCCAGGGCCAGGGTGACGACCAGACCTTGTCGGGAAGGCCGGTGAGTCCGGGAAAGGTGACCGGCCGGGCCAGGGTGGCTCATTCCATCGCAGATGCTGCAGGAATCCAGCCGGGAGAGATCCTGGTGGCACGAGTCACGGACGTGGGCTGGACACCATATTTTCGTGTCATTTCCGGGCTGGCCACTGACATTGGGAGCGCTATCTCACATGGTGCCGTGGTGGCGAGAGAATACGGTCTGCCCGCGGTGGTAGGACTGCGAAATGCCACGACATTGGTCCAGACGGGAGACATGGTGGAGTTGGATGGGACCTTGGGCACATTGAGAAAACTCTGACATTTGAATGCCAACCGCGGTGCAACGCCACGCTATGCACAGAAGGGAGTGGACCGAATGCTGACGAAGTTCGACGAGTGGACCTGCCACCAGACAGTGGAGACCTTCGACCATCCTCTTACTTCCGACCGGGCCTGGACGGAAAAAATCTGGATGAACTTCCATGATCGGGCGGGGAAGGTCGTGTTGGCCACGGGATTCGGGGTGTATCCGAACCGCAACGTCATGGACGGATATGTCTGTGTGAACCTGGACAATGCGCGACAGCACAACCTACGCCTGTCGCGGGAATTGAGGCCCCGGATCGACGACCTGTCCGTGGGGCCGCTTTCCTACGATGTGCAGGATGCCTATCGCAGCATCCGGTTGACGATCGCAGAAAACGATCGACCAGTCCGAGGCGAACTGGAGTTCGTTGGGCGCTTCCAGCCCGTAGAAGAGGAGCACCAATTCATGCGGCGTCACGGCAGGGTGCTGGTGGACACGGCCCGCTATTCCCAACTCGGCCGGGCCAGGGGATGGCTGGAAGTGGCGGGCGAACGGATCGAACTGGATGAATCGACCACCTACGCGCAACGGGATCATTCCTGGGGAATCCGCATGGGAGTGGGGGATCCGGAGACAGGCGTCCAGGAGACCGACATCGCAATCTTCAGGGGCATGCTCATCCTCTGGACCACGTTCCAGTTTTCGGACTGGGGGCTGGCTCTCTATTATATCGAGGGCGCCGACGGTTCGGTCCAGCGTCTCACCGGCCACGTGACCCATGCCCTGGACGAGAGCGCCTCCTTGATTCCCGTCGTGGGTCTGGAACACGATTTTCAATACCATCCACGCAGTGCCAGGATGTCCTCGGGTCGCATGGTAATCCATCTCGCGGACGGGTCGACGAGGACTCTGGAGATGTCGGAAATGACCACCATGTATCTTCGCGGGGGCGGCTACGTGGGCTACAAAGACTTTTTCCATGGCAAGTGGATGGGACCAGACTGGCAAGACGGCGAGTCGTGGGACCTGACCGAAGCCGGGAAGCGCGACGAAGTCCACGGCCTCGACGATACGGTTTGCGAGGTTTCCTGCAACGGCGAAAAAGGGTATGGCATCATCGAAAACATGATCCTGCCGCCTTTCCCACGGTACGGATTCGGCATGCCGGTCCGTCAACAATGATGTTCTCAATATCAGATTGACGAGACGCCTCGGAGGGGCAAGGACACAAAAGGTGTCGAGGCCCGAAAACGGCGAGCCGATCATGTGTTGCGAACTTTCTTGTTTTCGTATGTTCGGGGTGGCAAGATGACGTCCAGATCGGATGGACAGACCAAGTTCGTCACGTCCGCATTCTACGCTTGCCACGGAGGATTGTCATGAAGGAACTGAGCATCGACACCACCAAGCTCAACTGGGACGAGGCCATGGAGTATCCCAAAGGCACCATGGAGAAATTGCTGACCAAGGGGTCAGATGGGCATCTCAAAGCCACATTACTCAAGATTCCAGCCGGCTGGACCATGCATTCCCATGCCCATGTCGTTACGGAACTCCATTATGTTTTGGAGGGCGAGTACGAAAGCGGGGGCAGCAAGTATCCCGAGGGCACTTTTCGTGTCATTCCAGCGCACACGGAGCACGGCCCGTTTTCAAGTGAAAAGGGTGCGACGATTCTGGTCACCTGGTGCCGGGAGACTGAGTCGAAGTAACTTTTTTTTGTACGGACCCTTCCGAAATTCGTCCTGCCGGCTGTGTTTCCAAAGACTCTTTCCCCCCCGGGGCCTTTTTTGCTATGATTTCCTCGTTTGTGGAAGATGTCATATTTTGATGGGGATTGCGCTGAGCAGTGAAGTCTTCGGCCGGGTGCCCGGCGGTTGCTCGTGTTTGGCCGATCGTAGTGAAAAGCGAGGTATCAGAATGGGACGTTTGAAGGTTGCGGGGGCGGTGTTGGGTTTGTTTTTGGTGGCTTGCGGCCCGAGTGGCGGCAAGTCCGACGGGCCGGGATGGAACCAGGCACAGGGAGATTCCGGAGTTGGTCAGGTCGATGTCGGATACGTGGGGCCGGATGTGTACCAGGGACCAATGATGGTCCTCCAAGGCACGGTCTGGGGGCCCGGGCACCTCTTCACCGTGGGAGGCGCAGTGGTGGCGGCCTACACCAGGATGCCGGATCCCATACCAGACCGCGTCTATTGCGATCCCTGTGCAGAGCCAGGAGTGGCCCATACGGTGAGCGCGCCGGATGGGACGTTCGAGTTGCAGCTCATGCCGGGCAATCACTATTTCATCGCGGTCCAGAAAGGGCAGTTTCGCAGGGTTCGCGAATATGATGCTCCGGCTGGCGGCGGCACGGTCCTGCTGCCCGAGGACGACACCACCTTACCCAGCCGCACGGATTCCGCAGCGGGAGACACCATCCCCAAGATTGCGCTGGCTACGGGGATGTATGACAAGATGGAAGATATCTTCGGCAAGGTGGGCATGGGCTCGGTAGACGCGCAGGGGGAGTTTCAGTGGGGCACCGAGGCAGGAATCTTTGATGTCTACTACAACGGCGGGGAGCAAGTTTCACGGGATTTCAACGATCTCATCCATGATATCGACGCTCTCGAACAGTACCACATCGTGTTCGTGCCCTGCAGCAGTTCCGGGGCGGACTATGAGAATGCCGCGGTTCAGGAAAATATCCGCCAATATGTGTGGGACGGCGGAAAGTGGTACGTGGCCGACTGGTCGGAAGAATTTATCAAAAATGTCTGGCCGGAGTTTTTGAGCTACGGCAATTGTTCTGGAGATGGGGAACAAAACTGCAACGCCTTTCCTCAGTACGATAGCGCAGGGCGTGCGGTGGACCAGGACCTTGCGGATTGGCTCCAGGGTAACGGCATCGACCCCAACGGACTCACTTTGGTGGAAAACTACGATGTGATTTCCGGGATGGGTCAGGGGTTCGTGGGGTATGACGAGGAGCTGGGTACCGGGCCCAATCACGAGGTCTACATGGAACCGAAGGTCTGGGTGGAGGGCCATGTGGACGATTATGGCGACCATCAACCACTGACGGTTTCCTGGCCTTCGAATTGTGGTCGCGTGGTCTATACGACCTACCATTCGGTTGGCGAGATGAGCGGGCCGCACCAGGGGCTGTTGGCCCAGGAAAAGATTTTATTCTACTTGGTCATGGAGATTGGAATCTGTCAGGACAGCCCCATTGTCAAGTAGACAAGTAGACGGGGAAGGCAACCACCCTCCCGAAAGCCTTCTGTCAAAAATCGCCTTTTGTCAGAGTAGCGCATTTGCTATATATAGGGCAGACAGCAAAAAATAGGCCGACTGTGGTGCCGGTCGAGATGATCTGTCGGGAGGTCGTTGAAATGATGCGTAGCCTGTTTGGGGTGGTGTTGGTTTTCATGCTGGGAGCCTGTGGGCCCTCCGGGCCAGGGGGGGGCGGTGGGACAGGGTGGAGCCAAAATGCGAGTGGTGAGGATGGCAGCGTCTTGACTGGAGATGGCAGCACGGTTCAGCCCGACGCCTACCAGGGGCCCATGGTGACATTGCAGGGGACCGTTTGGGGACCGGGCAAGCTCTTTCCCGTATCCGGGGCCGTGGTGGCAGCCTACACCAGAATGCCTGATCCCATTCCCGACCAGGTGTATTGTGACGCATGCGCCGAGCCGGGAGTCGCCCATGTGATGAGCGCTCCAGACGGGTCCTTCGAACTTCAACTCATGCCGGGGTACCACTATTATCTCGCTGTGCAGAAGGGCCAGTTCAGGAGGGTTCGTGAATACGACGCGCCTGGAGGCGGAGGCACGATCCTGCTGCCGGATGACTACACGACGTTGCCCAGTCGTACAGACCTTGCCAACGGCGATACCATACCGAAAATTGCTTTGGCTACTGGAAGTTACGACAAGATGGAGGATATTTTCGGCAAGGTTGGCATGGGCTCGGTGGACAGTAACGGCGAATTCAATTGGGGCTCGGAAAACGGGGTGTTTGACGTCTACTACAACGGCGGACACCAGGTGGCCCAGGATTTCAACGATTTGATTCACGATCTCGATCGGTTGAAACAGTACCACATCGTGTTCGTGCCTTGTAGTGATTCCGGGGCGGACTACTACAATGACACAGTTCAGGAGAACATCCGGCAGTACGTCTGGGACGGCGGCAAGTGGTACGTGGCCGACTGGTCCGAGGAGTTCATTGAAAACGTCTGGCCAGAGTTCATTCAATATGGAAACTGTGACAATGACGAGTCGGATTGTGATTCATTCGACGAATACACAACACCCGGGCATGCCGTCGATCAGGACTTGGCGGACTGGCTCCAGGGCCATGGCATCGATCCAAACAACTTGAGTCTCGAAGAAAACTGGGATGCCATTGCCAGCACGGATTCGGGCTTTGTGGGCTATGACGATGAACTGGGCACCGGCCCAAACCATGAGATGTACATGCCTCCCAAGGTCTGGGTGGAGGGAAGTGATGTTCCGTCTTACGGCACCAGCCCACTGACCGTGTCATGGCCGTACAATTGCGGCCGCGTCGTCTATACCACCTATCACTCCGTGGGGTCCATGGGCAGCGGCCATTCGGGCCTGCTCCCCCAGGAGGAGATCCTGTTCTATCTCGTCATGGAGATCGGAATCTGCCAGGACACCCCCATCGTCAAATAGTCCGTCGAAAGGAAAGGGGCCTTGCCCCCGTGATTCATCGATGGTATCCCAATGTTGATAGAAACACTGTGCCATTCGAGGTGCGCCATGCAATTATTTATGAAACGTTATGTGTCAGTCGCGGCGTTGGTCTTGGGAATGGCTCTGCCTGCCTGTACTTGGAATGCATTGGAACCTGCTCCCAACCAGGGCCCGGTGATCCATGGGGTGCTCCTGGATGGTGAGGAGATGCAAGCCCCTGTCGTGCAGGAGGGCCAGAGTGTCCTGCTGCAAGTGGATGTCTGGGACCCTAACGGTGACGAGTTCAGTGCAGACCAGATCGAGTGGTCCGTTTCAGACGGCGAACTCGAGAGCGAAAGCGGGTCGAGCGTGGTCTGGACCGCTCCCTACGTGAATTGGCAGACTCCTCCCCAGGATGTCCGTGTCACGGTCACGGTCCATGTGACCGACGGCCAGGAGACCGACACCAAGACCATGGAGATCAAGGTGTCTCCTCCTTGTTCCGATGCGAACCAGCCGCCAGTCATCCGGAGCATCACGGCAAATCCCGACAGCATCGCTCTTGGAGATACCACGGAGATCACGGCGGATGTCGAGGATCCAGACGGAGATCCCCTCACCTTTGAGTGGACTGTGCCCTTCGGGTATTTCGACGGCAGCGGTCCCACCATCACCTGGACCACCACCGAGACTTGTTGCCGGGATTGGTACACGGTTCAGCTCGTGGTCTCGGACGGATGCAAGTCCGTGTGGGGGAGCACCAAGGTGGAGGTAATCCCATGAAGCGCTTTGCTTTCTTGTCGGCTGTTCTGGTTGCCTGGGCAGTGTTTGCTGGCACTTCCGGCTGCGCCCACCTGTCTGCGGCCAAGCTGGAGAGCCGTGCCATCGTGGCCCATTACGAAGACGCCAGGCAGCAGCTCAACAAAAAGGAGCGCTCCGGCAGTGAGGGCGGCTGTCCCACCTGCGTCTATTGAACTTCACAATCTTTCACAGCCTGCTGTCAGCGGCTGGCGCCTCTTGGCTGCGCAGCCGCAGGCCTGTTTTCAGGAGTAAGTGATGTCGGCCCATTGCATGCGGTTTCGATTGCGTTCTCTCGCTTTGTGCACAGTGCCTTTCTGGACGATTCTCCTGGTTGGGGCGGCGTCGCGTGCCAACGAGACGCCCGATAGGACGGCCTCGGTGTCGGTCACCGAGGGCGCCCGGTTCGACAACAACGCCTTCGTGGACAGGCGGGGCCAGTTCGGGGCAGCTCCTGTTCCGCATCTGATCAACCTGCTCAGCACCGAGGCGGACCTGACCTTGAACCTTCTGCCCTGGCTGACCTTCGATCTGGACAGTGAATTGGCCACCGAGGAGCTTCGTTTCGATCTGCAGAAGATGAAAAAGACCAACGACCTGCGCAAGACATCGGGGAGTCTCGACACGACCTTGACCTTCACCCCGGTCGAGAATCTCGATATAGCCTTGGCGCACAATCTCCAGGTCTCTCGCGAGGCGCAGTACGAATGGAGTTTCCTACAGACCTCCCCGTCACTCACACTCACGTACACGACGCCGGTGGGGCTGGTGTTTTCCGGGCTCTATGCCTACACCGGCAAGTTCTTCGATTCGAACGATCCCAGTGAGACGTACGGCAACATCGACATGCAGAGCCACCGGACCGAGCTGACCATCAAGTGGTGGCTCGCCAGGCCGCTTCGGGCCCGGCTGACCACGTCTTTCGATTACCAGATTTACGACCACAACGTGGGAGACCTGCTGGGTCGCATCCTGTTTTTACCCATCGACC
>CAZIJS010000041.1:0-25228 GCA_964539505.1 uncultured Myxococcales bacterium | reverse complement strand
CTATTCGGGAGGTGGCTTGTGCGCCTTCCATGAGGAGACCGGCGACACCGCTTGGTGCAGTGAGACATATGGAGATGCCAAAAACTCTCCTGTCCTCTTGGGAGACAGGCTGGCTTTCGGCACGGTAGGCCCCAAGGGCGTGAGCTTCCTGGATGCCCAGGGCGGGGAGCTGCGACTTGGCCTTGATGGGACCGGCCCGCTCTTCGGATGGCTCGGGTGGGGTTCCACTTGGTTTGGATACGACACGGACGCAGGAGCGCTTCTTGCGGTGGATAGCAGGTCCGCCACTATTCTCTGGACCACGGCTCTGGACGGCCTGCGACCCTGGGAGCTTGCGGTGGTGGACCCGGGACGGGCGCGGCTCTATATTTTGCCGGCAGAGGGCACGGAACTTCTGGCGCTGGATGCCCGGACCGGCGCGCAGGTCTGGAGCTGCCATTTCGACCCGACCCTCACCGAAGCCTATCCTCGCATGATCGTACCAGGGCTCGCGCTCACGAGTGCCGGTGAGCTGCTCTTCGTGCGGTCGGGCCGGCTCTACCGGGTGGTGGACAGCGGCCAGACATGTCAGCTCTTGGGGAGCTTTCCGGTGGACCCCATTGTCTGGGGATATGTGATCGTGGGCGCCACGGGGAAAATCTACGTGTCCGGCACCGGGTCGGGACCGACCTTCGCCCAGTATGTGGCCGGTTACTTGCCGGACGGTACCGAACTCTGGATGGTCCAGGTGCAGGCGGCTCCACCGTTAAATGGCTGCAACTTGAGTCCCGTGTATGTCGCCATGGCGCCGGACGGCACCCTCTATGTACCTGAGACGAGCTGTGGCAGCCCGCGCATCCACGCCTATGCCACCAGGTCCGGCGGGCTGGATTCTGGGCCGTGCCCTACGCCCTTCTGCAGTCCGCAGAAGACCGGGAATGTGCTCCGGTAGGTCGGCGCGCCCAGTTCGACCCCGCTGGCACCAATCACTCAATGGACGGGCGGGCGGGAAATAGCCCAAGTTCGCCAAGTTGGCTTGTCAGGTATTCCCAAGTTGACCACATGGATTTGGAAGTAGTTGAAATGCCCAGATTTTTGCGATGGCTGTAGATGTAGTTCGGCCTTTGGCCCAGGGAGGAAAGGGCACTGGACCGAAAGCTGAAAGCTACCTGGCTGACCTGGCGGTGATGTGGCGGGCTATCTCGGTCTCGGCGATGAGATGGTCCAGTCCCAAGAGTCCGAGCAGCTTCCGTTGCTCCACATCGGCTTCCGTGGCCATGTAGAGGGGCGCTTCTTCGGGCTCTGTGGCCACGAGATTGAGATGGAGCAAGCTCATCAGCTCGAAAAACGCCCCGGCTCTCATGGGCCTGCCTGCCTCGGCAAGGCGCTGTTCCAAGGTGCGTTCCAGCAGCGGAGCGAACATGCACACCGTCACGTGGGCCCGCACCTTGGGGTCGGTGCGGTGAAACACCGGCCGCAGTTCCAGGTCGCTCTTGATGGTTTGAAAGTTTTTTTCCACGGCATCCTTGGCCCGATACAAAGCCACGAGTTCCGCTGCCGAGTGTGGCAGGTCCGCATGGGCAACCAGAAGCACGAAGCCGTCACGGCTCCGGCGCTTGCTCCAGGCTTGCTCATTGAGCACAAGCTCTACGGCAAGATGTGGCCGTCCCTTGCTGGTCCGTTCGGACACCCGCACGTCATAGACCGACAGCATGGACCGACTGGCCAGGATTCCATGGACTTCCGCCAAGACCTCGTCGGCTGAGGTCTGCTTCGTCCTGCGGGCCAGGCGCCGGTTCAGGTCCGCAACGAGGGCCTCGACCTATTGGCGCTGTCTGGCGGCCACGGTGGGTTGGTCGACGAGCATTTGCGGATTGAAATACAGCACTCGGCGCAGCTTGGCTTCCACCACCCTGGCCTTGGATGCGGCACAGTCTCGGCCGGGTCTTCGTCCCCCACCGCTGTGGTCGGCCAGCGACCGCCGCTGGGCCGCTTTGGTTCGCAGCTTGGCTATCTGCCGCAGTTTGACCTCTGAAATAGCCCCGTAGCGCCCCGCCAGTACCTGCCGCTGCAGCCCGTCGTCCAGGCGTAACAAGGCCATCACCTGGCTCATCCGCGCTCGGCTGACTCCTTGCTGCCGCGCAAGCTCCGATTGGCTGCCGTACTGCCTTTCTGCCACAAGCCTCCGATACTTCCGGGCCCTCGCCAGCCACTTCGGTCCGCTGCCGAGGCCCTCCGGCTCTGCCTCCTGTTCTGCCTCGGGACCACTCGACTCCAGCCGAAGCCTTCGACCTGCCACCCCAAGGTCGAGCACATACAGGTGCTCGTCCACCTTCTGCATCCCCACCGCCGCGGCTATCCACCCCGCCTCGGCCACCTGACGCTCCCGCTCCTCGTCGTCTTCTGCCCCGACTATCTGCCCAAAGGCCTCGGCTGGCAGCGCATCGGTGTAGCTGCCTATCTCCGTCCGGATAGCTGCTGTCACAAACCGCAGCCCGCTGGCCCACAGCCGCGCCACCGCCCCTGCCCGCCCCATGGCACGGTCGAACAGTATCGGCACGCCATTGGCCCAAGGCTCTGCCTCGATTTCCTCGACGAGCTCGCCCAAGGCCTGGTGGTCCTTCGTCCGGCCCGGCAGCCTCTTCCAGCGCACCGGATAGCCCCGCTCGTTGCACAGCAGCAGGATGGCCACCTTATGACGATTCCGCAGTCCCTCCTTCGTCCTGGCCCGCTCGGCCATATCAGGCCCACGCCCATCGAATCATGCGTCGCTCACATCCACAAACAGGGTCGCAAAGGCTCCGTCTCGATACTGATACCGTCTGGCCAAACCCTTCTGAAGCTCGCCTTCCACCCGGTCGAGCGCTTCGAGCACTCGGTGGACTCGCGTGTTGTGAAACTGCTCCGGCTCGACGGCCAACAGCTCCGGCAAGGCCGCGCATCCAAACCATCGCACAGCCTCCAACTTCGAGCCAGGAGTCACACACCTCTGCACGGTCAAGGCACAGACGACATCGGAGGCACTTACGGCGGCCTTGCGCTCTGGGATCAGAAGGCGCACAAGACCCGACAGTCTCCAAGACCGCCACATCTCCAGGGCAACGGCCACATCCAGGTAGGCCAGATCGGCTGTGATTCGGGCCCGCCAGCTTGGCGCGTCGCGCAGCACGACACTGCGGCCCTCTCTTCTTTTTCGCCAACCTCCTGGGTCTCCGGTAGAGGAGGCAGCACAGAGGTCTTGACCAGCAGCTTCTCGCCAGATTTCATGCGCCGCTCGAGTTTCTTGAGATCCTCCTCGGGCGGGAGCGCCTCGGGACGGATTCCCCGATCCAGGAGCAGGTCTCGGATGCTCTTGTTGTTCTGGACGTGTTCGCGCGTGATGGAGCGCTCTCCTTGCAGGTCCTGCTTTCGCACGTTGAAGTTGGTGATCTCTGTGGCGAGGTTCTTGGCCGTAATCGTGATGGTGGGCAGGAAATCCGCGAGAGGGCCGCTCTTGGGCACCGCAAGCTGACGCTTCATCTGGGCGGTGGTTCGCCCCCCCGAAGAGGGCCGCGTCTCCCTTGGAGCGGATCCGACCGAACCCGCGGTCATCCACACCTCGCTCGTAGATGTTTCGCGACAGCTCAGTCTCGGAGGCACGCAGCTTGGCGCGCGCCTCCAAGCGCTCTTGTAGAAGAATGCGCTCCTCCAGCAACTCCTGCTTGCGCGTCTGCAGCGCGAAGTAGCTCTGGGCGAAGGCGATGGGCTCCTTGCGCGGGTCACCGTTCTGGGCGATGAGGTAGCAGGCGTAGCGGGTGAGTATGACATCGTCGATCTCGCGCTGGGCGCCGGAGCCGATCCCGACCATTTTCCCGGCGCCGGGAAAATGGTTCTGTGTGTCGCCTCGACCCTCATGGCGACTTCACGTCCTCGATCCCTGCGCGCCGGAGGATCTGCAGCGCATTGGTCTTGATCACGTCGTCCTTGAAAGAGCTGTCGCGGAAGACCATCCGCATCACCTACGGACTTCAGCTCATCCCGAAGCAACCCGAGGCGGCCGCCGCCAGCCCAGCGGTCATGGCAGGCATCGAATCGGAGCTTCATAGTCATGGGCTCGTATCCTCGTCGCTGTCTCGGTCTCTGCCGAGCATGCCAAGCTCGGCCTCCAGGGCCTCGATGCTGGGGAGGCTCGACTTGAAATGCTCCGGGAGGGCGTGTGTGAGCTGATACTCCGACACCCCGATGGGTTTGTGGACATCGCTGAGGGCGTACTCCACCACGGTGCGGTCGCGGCTCTTGCACAGCAGGATTCCGATGCTCGCCTCGTCGCCTTCCCTGCGGAACTGCTCATCGACTGCTTTGAGGTAGAAGTTCAGCTTGCCGGCGTACTCGGGCTCGAAGTCCGTGACCTTCAGCTCCACCACCACGTAGCAGTGCAGGCGGGTGTGATAGAAGAGCAGGTCCAGGAAGAACTCGCGCTCTCCCACCTGGATCGGCACCTGCCTGCCGATATACGCAAAGCCGGCGCCCAGTTCCAGCAGGAAGTCAGTGATCTGGGCCACCAAGGCACGCTCCAGGTCGCGCTCGGTGTGCTCCTTGGTGAGCGTGAGGAAGTCGAAGACGTACGGGTCCTTGAGAGTCTGCGCGGCCAGGTCGGAGCGCTCGGGCGGCAGTGCGGCGTCGAAGTTCGTGATGGCCTTGCCCTCGCGTTGCCACAGCCCGCTCTCGATCTGGTGGGTGAGCACCGCACGGCTCCAACCGTGGGCGAGGGTGTTCCGCACGTAGTAGAGCGCCTCGTCCTGGGAGCGACATTTCGTAATGATGACCACATTGTGCCACCAAGGAATCTGGGTGACGAGGGCCACGATCTCGTCCAGGCTGTGCGAGGGGGCGGGCGGACCTGTTTGGGCAACGAGCTGTTGCCCTCTTGGCGGCGCCTCGTCCACGGTGGCGTCCATGGTGCCGTCCACGGTGCCAGTCTGACCTCGTTCCTTCAATTGGCCAGCAGCCTGCTGGCCAATTGGGAGATCTCGGCAGTAGAACCGCACCCATTGCCGTATGTGTTTGAGATTACTGAGTGAAAAACCTTTCAGCTCGGGGAACTCGGCGCGCAGATCGACGCTGAGCTGCCGCAGGAAACCGCTGCCCCACGCGGCTTGCTCCTGCCGCTCGACAATGTCGGCGCCAAGCTCCCAGTAGAACCGCAGCAGCTCCTGGTTCACCGCCACGGCGGCCTTGAGCTGCACCCGGCGCAGCCGAGCCTTGAGCGCCTTCAGCCAGTCTTTGTAGTCCACAGCTTGTGGACCGAGTTTGTTCTTCTCAGTCATCTTCTTTGCCCCGATCAATTTGCCGACGTCCGCAACATCGGTGAGTGTCAAGATAGTTGTCGCCTGAAGGGTTGTCATGCAACGACGGCATGAGGGTTGTCCTGTTGGTTCTGTTTGGTTTTAGGATTGAGCTTGACGACGTCGATTCGGCACCAGTCACGTGTGTTTCGACTCCATCGTTCAGGATGGTCCTGGCCGGCCTGCTGGTAGAGCTTGGCCCGGGCCCTTTTTTCAACACCAACAATGCTGCCGTTTCGGCAAGCGCCTTGTCCTTGCGCCGCACCTCTCTTTCCAGCCTGGCAATTCGTTTCTTGTGGGCCTTCTGTTCCGGGCTCACTTGCGGCCTGCCTATGCAGCTTTGAATGTCTTGGGGTAGCCAGTCAATGTCATTCCCTGCTTTCTCCGCTCCCTATGATAAATGTGGGCTCATGCAGGATGCCGTCGCCCCCGCGGGGGCGCCCTCAGGTCTTCGGTCCTGAGGGGGGAAAGGTCCCCGATATCGCTCCCGCGATATCGGGACCATTCCGGGGGGCTGCGTCCACTCAAGCTCACCCGACAACTATCCTGACATAGGGGGGGCGGTTCACTTCGCCTCGGCCGAACCGCTCGAGCCCTCGCAGACTCGGGCAGCGCGGTTCAGAGGCCCCCTTCGCAGGCGCCCGGTGGGATGGCATCGCAATTCGTCGGCGGGCTGGCGTTCGTGGGTCCGGACAGGATGGGCCTGTGGATGGCTGGTTCTTGGCGGGGACAGTCTTGGTGGGGACAGTCTTGGTGGGCGGGGTCTTGTTTGGGAGCCTTGTTTGGGAGCTTTGTTTGGGAGTCTTGGTTGGGCGCCTGGCTGGCAGACTGGCTGGTGGAATGGGGCGTTTGAAGTTGGGATGGATCTGCATGTCTCTGGTGGGAGGAGGGAAATGAGCCATCGAGGTGCGGTTTTCTTCGTGATGGGAGGGTTGCTGTTCGGTATGCCGAAAAGCGGCGCAGTTTCAGGGGAATTGTATTGGATCGAGATTTGAATGGCAGGTGGGTGTCACAGGCGTTCCGGTATTCTGATCGAGGAAAGGAGGATATGTCGATGCATGACGAGTCGCGCAAGACTCCATGGATGGGGTCTTTGGGGTGGTATGGCCTGTCGTTCATGCCTTTTCGCTGGGCTCGTGGTTTTGGTCGGGCCTTGGCTCGTATACTGGTTCCTGGCTGGTCTTCTGATCAGTCTCCTGGTTTTTCTTTGGGCTTTTTCGTCGGTCTGTCGCTCAGTATTCTTGTAGCTGTGTTCCTCGTTGGCTCCTGCGCAAAGGCCGGGCCCTATTTCGACGTGACCGCCCCAGTGGTCCTGGAGGTCTGCGGACAGAGGCTCTCGGACGAGCCCCTGGTTCTGTCGCCTTTCGAGTCCATCGAGATTCGTTTCAGCGAGGATCTGGACCCGGATTCCGTGGAGCCGGAAGGCGTCGTCCTGGTGGCCTCCGAAGATTTGGCATCCTGCAGCAGGGATGAGGACTGTCAGCGTCAGGCCCCTGGCCGGTTCGTGCGCTGTATCCAGGGTGGATGCCAGGCTTCTGTGGTGGATCGGGCCTTTGTGAAGGATGCGGGCAGCACGGCCCTGTCTGCTGCCAGGGCTGCCATGGTGGTTCCGGCTTTGGTGGAGGCATCGGGCCGTACGGTCACCGTGACGCCGGTGGGTGACCTGGATCCCAATCGACTCTACGACCTCGTGATTCCTGAGACAGTCACGGACCTGGCCGCCAATCCTCTGATTGGAAGCGACGGCCGGCCTGGAACCTGGGTGTCCCTGCGCACCTCCGATCCGTTGGCTTCCTGCACCAGGGCCGCTTTGGTGCGGCCCTCGCCGGGTTTGACCCAGGCCCCCACGAACCTGGACCGGATCATGCTCGTGGTGGAGCAAGCAGTGGCCTGGGATCTGCTCGAATCGATCACTCTGGAGCAGGCCATGGTTCCGGGAGGTGAGCGCCTGTCTTGGCGGCAGGTGGCCTGCCCTCCGACAGCCCTGTTGGCCGATTTGACCGGTGATGCCACCGGGCGGCAAGAGACCCTGGTTTTAGAAGGCTCACCGGGCAATGGCCAGTCTCCAGTGCCAGACGAGAGCCGGGCATGCTACGAGGCGGACCTGTCATCCCCGTTGCTTTCCGGGGCCAAATACCAGTTGGTGGCACCGCCGCCCGGCAGGGATGGAGCCAGGACCGGGCGCTGTCTCGACATGGGGCATCTGGGCTGGTTTGCCGCGGGCCGCGGGCCGCAGGAGGAAGAGGCCCGGATCGTCCAGTCGGACCTGGTGCAGCGAGGACCCTGTGCGGAGTTGGTTCTCGGATCGTCTACCCCCGTCGAATGGGTCCTGCGGGCATGGCCCCGGGGGTTGGAGGGTGGTTCGGACCCACTTTGGACCAGCATCCGGTTGGGGCAAAGTGCCATGTGGCGGGTGGGGTTCGACCCGGATTCATTGTCCCAGCCCATTTCGTTGGTGGTCACTGCCACCGATTTGTGGGGGCAGAGTCTGTCGGCCGGGCCCTTTGCCCTGTCTCCGCAACCAGGTCCCCGGGTTGTGCTGACCGAAGTGTTGGCCAATCCGGCCGGCCCGGAACCGGACCAGGAATTCGTGGAGCTGTTGAACCTGGGGGACGAATCCGTAAGTCTGTCTGGATGGGCTCTGGCTTCGGCACCCGATGGCGAGGATGCACAGACGATATCGGAAGGGCTCTTGGAACCGGGCGGGTTTGCAGTCCTCGTGGGGCCTGGGTTCGACCCCCTGTCGGTTTCAGATCCCGCGGTCGCGCCTGGCGCCCTGGTGATCCATCTCGACAAGAATCTCACGGGAAACGGCCTGTCCAACTCGGGTGAGGCCCTCTATCTCCTGGATGGCTTCGGGCAGGTGGTTTCTGCCTACGATCAGCCCATGTCCGTGTCGGCCGGCCGATACAACGGGGTGTCGGTGGAACGCACGAGCCGGCAACTCTGTGCCTCCGGGCCGGCATGGCAGGCCAATCCAGAAGGCCGGTCCAGCCCCGGTGCGCCCAACGATTCCTGGCAGTAACGGCGCACACGCCCGGTTTTTTGCTGTCCTACTGAGGTTGGCACTTCATTCCATGGCCTGTTTGGCCTCGATGGGCGATGTGGTTCATGCGGTGGTTCGTTTCATGCAGCAACATGCAGCAATGTGGTGGGATCGTTCTTTTCTGGACTATGGCTTGAGCCTGTACTAGGCAAAAGGCTCCGGCGTTTTTGGAGCCTGCCGGATGTCAAGGAAACAGCAGGAAAGAAACGGCATCGATACAACGGAGTGAGGTTCGGACCGATGACAGAAGCGATCAAGAAACTGTTGAGAGAATCGAGGGCCGCCCGGTGGACGGCTCTGTTCATCCTGTCCTTTGCCATGTTCGCCGGGTACTGGTTTACCGAGGTGATCGACCCCATCAAGCCCCTGCTGGAGTCCACCTATGGGTGGAGTAGTTCCAATTTCGGGACGGTGGTCAGCGCATACGGCTGGTTCAATGTGTTCCTGGGCATGCTGGTGATTTCGGGAATCATCCTCGACAAGATGGGAATCCGCTTCAGTACGGTAGCCGCCACTCTGACCATGGTGGCCGGAGCATCCCTCAAGTATTATGCCCTCTCAGGAGCCATAGACCCTCGCAGCACCATGTTTGGCATGCACACCCAGGTGCTGCTCGCCTCTCTGGGCTATGCCACCTTTGGCGTGGGCGTCGAGTATGCCGGCATTACGGTTTCGAAGGCCATCGTCAAATGGTTCAAGGGCAAGGAGATGGCCCTGGCCATGGGCATGCAAGTGGCCCTGGCTCGGCTCGGATCCTTCGTCCCCCTGGCTTTTGGAGCCAAGTTCGCCAAGGCGTTCGGCATCCCAACGTATGTCCTGGTGAGTCTGCTGGCCTTGGTCATCGGGTTTTTCTCCATGCTCATGTACAACGTCATGGACAGAAAAATCGACAAGGAAGACGCGGACGCTGCACAAGACGAAGAGCCAGAGGAGCAGTTCAAGTTTTCCGATCTCAAAGAAATCGTCACGCATGTTGGGTTCTGGCTCATTGCTCTTCTCTGCGTGCTCTTCTATTCGGCGGTGTTTCCCTTCTACAAATACGGCCCCGACCTCATGGTCAACAAGTTCCACGTGCCCGAGAGCTGGGCAGGGATGATCCCCAGTCTGGTGCCCTTCGGGACGATTTTTCTGACGCCGTTCTTCGGCGGTATCTATGACAAGAAGGGCAAGGGCGCGACGATCATGATCATCGGCGCCGTGATGCTGATCTTCGTGCACCTGGTGTTCTACTTGCCGTTCATCGACAGCATGTACGCCGCCATCGGGACCTCGGTGATCCTGGGTATCGCCTTTTCCCTGGTGCCCTCGGCCATGTGGCCCTCGGTTCCCAAGCTCATTCCCGAGCGTCAGCTCGGTTCGGCCTATGCGCTCATTTTCTGGATCCAGAACTGGGGCCTCATGGGCATCCCCTTCCTCATCGGC
The DNA here is from genome assembly GCA_964539505.1 of uncultured Myxococcales bacterium. Taxonomy (GTDB): domain Bacteria; phylum Myxococcota_A; class Polyangia; order HGW-17; family SLPX01; genus CAZIJS01. Next base: position 15,457 of record CAZIJS010000041.1, on the reverse strand, counting down.
AAGGTCCTGGATTGGACGAATCCCAAGATCGCTCCCATGATCGCCCAGTACCAGGCCCAGTACCGGGATCAGGGCTTGAACTCCGAGCAGGTTGCCAAAAAGATCGAAGCCCTCAAGCACGCAGGCACGATCCCTCACTACGATTACCAGACGACCTGGCTGATTTTCGTGGGCTTGTCTGTCCTGGCCCTCATCGTGGCCTTGCTGCTCAAGCGGCAAGATGGGATCCATCACTGGGGTCTCGAACAGCCCAACATCGAGCAAGAAGAGCAGGTCGCCGAAGCAGCCGAAGGCCGGCACTGATTCCGCTTCTACGAATTCCTCCTCGACTGGACGCTTTCCAGGATTCTTTTCAGGTTACGGCTCGGTCCCTCTCTGCCATCCAGCCAGGTGATGGCGCAGCCTCGTTTTTCCATCCTCCGAAACCAGGTGCTCTGCCGCTTGGCGAATTTGCCAATGGCCTGGGCCAGCTTGTCGGTGAGCTCTCTGCGGTCCAGTTCGCCGCGCAGATGGCGCAGGACGAATCGATATTCCAACCCGTAGCCGTCGAGCACTTCTGGGTCGACGCCCTGATCCAGGAGTCGGCGGACTTCCTCGATGAGGCCCTGATCCAGGCGCTCTTCCAGTCGCCGACGAATTCTCTGTCTGAGCAGGCCGCGAGGCCAGTCCAGGCCGAAGACCAGGTGCTCGGCCTTGGGTGCGCTGATGGCCTGTTCGGGATGGGCTCGCTCGAAGGTGGCCACCTCGATGGCCCGAACGAGGGTGGGACGGTCCCGCAGGTCGGTTTTGTTGTGGAGGGTTTTGAGAGATGACAGCCTCTCTGTGAGCCTATCGAAATCCAGGGTCTCCAACTCTGATCTGAGGGCCTCGTCCCGGGGCGCCGGCACGAAGCGATAGCCCAGAATCACCGCGTCGAGATAGAGACCCGATCCCCCGCAGAGGATGGGCATTTTTCCCCGGCTCGTCACGTCTTCGAAGGCGCTGGTGTAGGCCTGGAGATATTCGAACACCGAAAACCTGGTGCCGGCATCCACCAGGTCGATGAGATGTGCCGGAATTCTTTTTCCCTCCACGATATAGTCGTCGAGGTCCTTGCCCGTGCCGATATCCATTCCGCGGTAGACCTGCCTGGAGTCTGCGCTGAGCACTTCCCCGTTCAGGGCCTGGGCGGTCAAGGCGGCCAGCCTGGTCTTGCCGCCGGCAGTGGGCCCCAGGATGGTGACCAGGAGCGGATGTCGCCCGTCTCGTGATTGTTTCATGGGGCCTCCACTGCGTCCGTCGAGTCCGTCGCTTCGAAAAAGAGCATTGCTCGAAAGTCCCTTCTTGGTTTTCGTATCTGTCTCATGCTCTGTCTCATGCTCTGTCTCATGCTCTGTCTCATGCCGGCCCAGTCATGTTCGAGACATTGCGGCCCTGCCCCCAGAGGGGCCATGGCCTCCCATCCCGTAGAATGCCAGGTGTGTTTGCCAATGGATCGTCCTTTCCTGGCGCAGGCTGTCTTCTTTTCGGGCCAGAATGTCTCGGATGATCTCCAGGCTGCGCAGATCCAGCGAGGCCGGGTCATCCAGCGCCGACAATGCCTCTGTTATGGGGGCCACCTGTCGAGGATCGATGGCATCGAGCATGTCGCCGGCACGCCGGTGCAGGGTCTCGACCAGGTTTTTTGCATCGCGACGCCCTGACTGACTGGTGCGCCACCGGACGTACTGGAGGATCCGCAGACCGTCGATACGTTCGTGACAGGCTCGCACGAACCGCCTGGGATCAGGGTGGTTGCGTCGCAGCGACGGCCAGAGAGGCTTGTTGCTCCCAGTCTGGAGAAACTGGAACAACGGGTGATCCAGATCATGGTGGTGGAGTTCGCCGAGCATGTCCAACGCATCGGCCACTTCATCGAAGATGCTGGGATCGAAGATGGGGTAGGCATCCCAGCGTCCCTCCATCCCCTGAGCCACGGCTGGTCCGGTTCCAAAGGGCACACGGCGCGAAGGCCTGGCCGAGGGCTGGACGGCAACATGGGTCCAGAGAGCCAGGGGCCCGATCTTTGCCAGCTTTTGCAGGAGGTAGAAATCTTCGCCGGCCGGCCTGGCCGGCGGGCCCGAGACTTTCCGACCCGCCCCCAGGGGCAGGGCGATGGCGGATCCCAATGCAGTGAAGAGCTGGGGGCTGGCAGTGGCGGCCATGTTGAGAAAATAGGATCGCAGGTAGATTTCGTAGCGCAAGATGGCCCGCCGCAGGGCCGGCTCCGCGGGCAACCTGTGGTGGTAGGGTGCTGCCAGGCCCACGGCGCCTGGATGTCTCTGAAAAGCTTCTTCCACTGCCTGGAGGTAGCCCGGGGCCACGATGGTGTCGGCGTCCAGTGAGACGAACAGATCCTGGTCCTGCGCGCCTTCCTGGCTTGCCACGGCAGCAAAGAGGTGGGCCCTGGCATGCCCGACGCCGGCCTTGCCCCGGGGCCAGCCCTTGCCTGGGCTGGACCGGTCCAAGATTGTCAGGGGCAGGTCTGCGCGTTTGCGCAATGTTTCCAACGTCCGGTGATTGGCCTGGCAGATGTCCATCCGGTCGGGCCGCTCCCACCAGGAGTCTGGTTGGTTCACACAGACCCAAATCATGTCAGCAGGTCTGGTCTGCCGGGCGAGCGCATCCAGGCAGGAAGGCAACGCCTCCTCTTCGTCCAGGCAGGGAATGGCCACGTGGATATTGTGCACGTCACTCCTGGGGCGGCGATTCGGCGGTCGATTCAGCTTTCGGTCCTGCATGGATCGAGTCATGGATCACGTATGGATCGAGTCATGGACCAAGTCTTGTGTCGCGATGGCCCTGGCTTCGTATCTGGTTGGACCCATGCTTGGATATCGCCGTTGTTTTGTGTGTTTGAGCCTGCATTTCCAAGCAAAACCAGGCCAAAACGTGTCTCAGACCATGATCGTGCGTATAATATAAATGAGACCATTCGACAAACTGGGTCTTGGAGAAGTCGGAGGCTCTGGACGGTAAAGCGAGAGGTTTTCGAAGGCAAAGTCGGAGGCGTGAGATGGATGGATCGGGCTCCAAAAGATCGGCTGCTCGGGCCGCCTGGTTGATCCTTCTCTCTGCCTGGGCCTGGGCCGGCTGCCGTTTCGTGGAAGAACCCAAGAGCCATATGGCCCGCCTGGGTCGGGATGGAGACTGCATGGGTGCGCGCTGTGCCTGCAGGCCTGCCACCACCGATCCTGTTGCCGCCGGCGGGGGCAGTCTCGTCTGGCCGGACTCCGCCTGGGACGGCATTGAAAAGGCCCAATCCACGGCAGTGGCCGCCGGGAAGGATGATGAGCAGGACGAAGACGCGACCTTCGGGCCGAAAGCGGCTTCCTGGCCGCCGGCCAAGCCCCTGCCCATCAAGGCACTCCTGAGGGCCTCTTGCGGGGACCTGGAATCCGACCGGCTCTTCCTGTTTCCCTTGCGGCCTGTTGCCAGAAAGCCCATGCGGGCCGTCTATGCCTCTCCCTCTGCGCAGGCGGTTCGGTTCGCCCTGGTGCGCGGAGGCCGGGTCCAGGTCCAGCAGCCAGACGAGACCTGGGGCTGGAAACCCCAGGGCTCTCTTGCCGACATCACCATCCGCCGTCCTGGTCGGTACCGCTTGTTCGTCCTGGGGCGCGAGGGGCCCATTGCCTGCCGCGAGATCGATGTCGCACGGCGGACAGTTCGCCCCTTGCCCGTGCCATGGGCGACGTTCAGTGGGGTCTGGCAGGTGCGGCGGCAATGGACGCCCCAGATGGAGGATCTCTTCTCCCTCTTTATCGGGCACCTCTTCCGGGTGCCCGCAGGAGAGGTGCGATCCTGGCCGCGGCTCGTGGTGGTTCTCAGAAACCCCAGGAGAAACCTCCTCCACGATGCCTTGGGCTGGGGCGAAGATGATGGCGACGCCAGGGGCCAGGTGCGCATCGCAGCGGACTGTGCCGACGCCCCCTACGCGTTGCGTGCCTATTTCTCCTGGAAGATGGGCCTGCCCTTCGGCCTCCATCGCTGCACCAGGGGCAATGCCAGGACCGGTCCCAAGTGCGAGGAGGTCCTCTCCTCGCTCACCGACTACTTCGACAAGGTGCACAATCCCGTGGAGCGGTTCAACCGCTTCGTCTGGCTGGACGTGACCAGCCAGGTCCATTCGGGCAATACCAGGTCCAGGCCGGAGAAAGACGACACAGACCTCTACCCGCTGGCCCTGGAACCCTCCGTCATCCGCCCCGGTGTCTTGTTCGTGGATGCAGGGGGGCATGTGATCACGGTCACAGAGGTTCGACCCCAGACTGGAGATCGCATCGGCGAGATCTACGGCGTGGATGCCCACCCAGACCAGTCTGTGACCAGAAAGCGCTTCGGTCCCGGGCTCTTCGTCTTCTCGGGGCGCGTGCCCACCGACGGGTTCAAGGCCTTTCGGCCCGTCCTGGTGCGCGACGGCGCGCTCACCTTTCTGCCCAACCGCATCCTCACCAGGCCTTGGCTGCCCTATTCCAAGGAACAGGCGAAGCTGGCCGCCTCGAAGTTTTATCGGCGCATCATCAAGCTCGTCAATCCCAGGCCCATGGATCCATTCGTGGTGCTGACCGCCAAGGTCGAAGACTTCTATCAGGCCACGATGGAGCGCGTCGAAGCCGTGCGCATGGGCATCGATTTCATGAAGACCCGGGGCTGGGATCCCATCGCCATGCCCAAAGGCGCGGCGATCTTCCAGACCACCGGCCCATGGGAGGCCTATTCCACGCCGGCCCGCGACATGCGATACCTCAAGGTCATCGACGACCTGCTCCATTTCCCAGCCCAGGTCCTCGAAGAACGCGAACTCTATGCCCTGCCCAGGGACAAGACTCCGGTGCAGACGGCCCACGAACTGACCCAGCGCCTCTCTGAACTCTTGACGCACAAGAAGTTTGCCTACGAGCGCTCCGACGGCACGAAATGGACCTTGAGTCTGGCCGACGTGGTGGCTCGCCGAAAGGGCCTCGAAGTGGCCTACAACCCCAACGACTGCCCCGAGATCCGCTGGGCCGCCCCATACGGGAGCCAGGAGCGGGCCACCTGCAACCGCCGGGCCCCGCAGACCCAGCGCGACCGCATGGACATGGTGCGCCAGTGGTTTGCCAATCGCATGAGGCCGGGCAGGTGACTGGTTTTGGCTGGGTGCGTCGGGGTCCTGCAGTGTCGGTCAAATCCATGTTTTTTCAACAAAAGGGGACAGTGTGTATGCATCAGACAATCGGCTCAAAAGGACCCGCAGTTGTGTAGAAAGCATCTTGGGAAGAATTCTTATTGACGCCACGTATGAGAATCATGTTTGGGGGGCGTGGTTTGAGTTTCACTGCAATTTGGGGAATGCGAAGTATTCTGGCCGGTGACTGCTTCCCGAGGTGGCGACTCGTTCCTTGAAGGCGAGCCCGGGATTCGGAACGACAGAAGAAAAGGAGTGGCAGAGAAATGTGGAGGCACAGAGGAAAGGAAAATAGCCTGGACAGGCAGAGTGGAGCTCGTATCGAGTCGGTTTGGAGAAATAGTGTTTTCCTGGTGATTGTTGGTGTCGGGTTGGGTTGTCTGGCAAGTGGTTGTGGCGACAAGAACACAGAGCCTAAGATCGTGTGGGATGTCTGTGGCAATGGGGTACTAGAGCACGGGGAATCCTGTGACGACGGAAACTTGGACAATACTGACGATTGCCCGGATGATGCTGCAAACGGTGGAACCTGCCAAGATCCATTTTGCGGAGATGGATTTGTCTGGAAGGGCCATGAAGAATGTGACGATGGGAATAATGTGTCGGGAGACGGATGCAGCGAAAACTGCGAACAGGAGGTCTGCGGCGATGGGGTCGTGACATCTCCAGTGGAAAACTGCGACGACGGCAATACGACGCCGGGGGACGGATGCTCGGAGAACTGCCGCATCGAACTCGACTGGGGTTGTGCAGGAGAGCCAAGTCATTGTATTCAAGTTGGGATCGACTGGGTGGATATCTCGGGAGGCCGCTTCCAGATGGGGACAGACACTGGTGATGCCAGCCCCAAGCACGAGGTGACGCTGGCGTCATTCAAGATTGCCCGCAGCGAGGTGACGTTCGGCCAATACAAGAAATGTGTCGACGAAGGGTTCTGTAGTGAGCCGCTCTATTTGGATAATGGGCAATGGACGGATCCTGACAAGGAGAATATCCCGGCTTTCGGTGTGTCATGGGCCCAGGCTCGCGCCTATTGCCAATGGGCGGGGTCCAGTTTGCCCAGTGAAGCACAGTGGGAGTATGCGGCCAGATCCGAGGGGCAGACCTTCACCTATCCTTGGGGCAACGAACCGGCGGACTGTGATCACGTCGTGGCGGTTGGATGCTCGCCCACCGGCTCTGCCATGGATGTCTGTAGCAAGCCTGCTGGCAACACGGTTCAGGGGCTTTGTGATATGGCGGGCAATGTTGCAGAGTGGACCGAGGACCTGTATTGGTACAACTATGTGGGTGCTCCCATCGATGGGTCTCCAAGACTGGATACCCCGAGGCTCAGTCAAGATCGTGTGGTCCGGGGTGGTGACTATATGACCAGCATGAGCGAGGTGCTCGGCTACCTTGCAACGACCAGGCGGGACTCACATGGCCCATTGGCGCAGTCATCGACGATTGGTTTTCGCTGTGTTCGCTAAAATGGGCTGATCAAATAAAGGTTTCTGCTTTGGTCTCGTGTGTGGGGGGGTGAAGTGGAACCCATGCTTGAAGCTGGTTGCGGCTCGATGGAGCGGCTCTAACTGGTACAGATTTGGTCTCTGAGAATGGGGGGAACAACCCCTGTTGGAGATGGCTTTGTTTCTTGTCGTAGACGGTTTCCTTCAGGCACCAATGCCCGAATTCTACCAGGCTCCTGGTTGAGCCCTGGTGCCGTCGGCATGGTACAGGGCGCAGCGTGCCTTGCCGCTGCCCATCCAGCAGACGACGAACCGCCCCTGGCTGTCCATGGCCACTGCAGGACGAGTCGCCTCGTCGACGGCATCGATGTCGACGGTGAAGTCATCGGTGATGGGTTGGGCGTTGGCGTCGTACAGGCAGGCCCCCAGGTGAGAGTTGGGCGTCTCTTGGGCACGCCAGACCACCACGAAATTTCCCGAGTTCGCGATGGCCACGTCGGGCACCAACTGTTCTGTCCCGGTGTCTTCGCCGATGCGAAATGCTGACTGGATCGCAGTGCCGTCATCGGCGAGGAGGAGACCAAAGACACTGTGCTCGGTGATGTTGCCGTCCTGCCAGACCACCACGGTCCGTCCGTCCGGGGCCACGGCAACGGCCGGCTCTTCTTGCGCGCCGTTGTTTGCCACGAGGGATCGCTGGCTCGTGTCCTCTGGGATGATTTTCATGGAGATATCCCAGTCTGTTCCAATGCCTCCGCCCCACTCTGCCCAGACTACTCTCGCATTGCCCGAGTCATCGATTGCCAGGTCTGGTCGTGTATGGTCTCCCTGGGTGTCGTTGACCCACATGACTTGGGTGAGGATGCCCGATTCAATTCCGAAGGTCCGGTAAAGCACGTCTGATTCACTGTCGGCCCCGTCGGCCTCCCAGGCAAAGAAGATGGTTTTGGAGGTCATATCGACTGTGGGAAAGGCTTCACGGTCTGCTGTGGGTTGGCTTATCAGCATCGGAATTCCGGTGGACTGCCCATTTTGGTCGTAGAAACGCGCGAAGACCTCGACATTTGAAGTTCCCTGCATTTCATGCCAGGCGATGACAAAAGTGTGGTCGGGTGCCATGGCAGCCCTGGGGCTTCCTGCTCCGCCGCCGGAATCGTCAACAGAAAAGACCGATCCGACCCTGTGGGCGCCGTTGTCGAACCGCTGGGCCTTCAGTCCGTTGGTGCCGTCACTCCAGACCACGACGAACGAGCCGTCGTTGGTCATGCCCACGTCCGGCGCTGCTCCGGAAAATCCCCCCCCGAGAACCATGTCGTTCCAGGCACATTGGTCACATCCATCGAGCGGGTTGTTGTTGGCATCGTCGCAGTCTTCGTCTGAGTCTGCAACGCCGTCTCCACAGTAGTGCGTTATGCAATTGGTGCGGCAGGCGTCTGGTTCCGAGTCGCTGTTTTGTGGTCCGTCGTCGCATTCTTCGCCGAGATCTGTGACGCCGTCTCCGCAGTGTGCAACCGTGCAGTTGGTGCGGCAGGCATTTGGTTCCGTGTCACTGTTGTCGCGCCCATAGTCGCATTCCTCGCCTGGATCGACGGCTCCGTTGCCACAGGTACAGCCGGACCGGTCCAGGGTGCAGTCTGGGGTGCATTGGAGATCGCCGTTGCCCAGCCCAAGGGGTTGGCGGGGTGCACTCCGAAAGGCGTTCAGGCCACGGTCTTCGCCGCTGTCTGCGGCGCCGTCTCCGCAGTGGGGGACCGTGCAGTTGGTACGGCAGGCGTCTGGCGCTGAGTCGCTGTTTCGTGACCCGTCGTCGCATTCCTCGTCTGGATCGATGGCTCCGTTGCCGCATTGGCCGCCGGAGTCCTCGATGCAGGACAGGCCGATGGCGACATAGGGAGTGTCGCACTTGCAGTAAGGAGCCCCGTCACTGTCGAGCCGGCATGTTCCGTGGTCTGAACAGGTGACGCCATTGCAGGGATCCGTCTTTTTGTCGTCGTCGCTGCAGCCCAGGTTTGGTGAGAGCAGCATGGCAAGGGCGATGATTGTGGCAGGCTGCATCCAGCCAGGATTGGACTGTTTCATGCGACACCTCTCTTGGTTGGTTCTGTCTCCTCGCCACTCGTGGTGAGACTTTGGTTCCCTCCCTGCGTTTGGGAAGAGCGAATCCACTCCAAATGCAACAATGACCATATATCGAGCATCTCATATCTTTTTCTTTTTTGAGAAAGATTTTCGTGGGTGCCGGAGTTCGGAGGTGCCAAGATGCCGGGGCCGGTCGGTCCAGGTCACAGGGTGATCGTGACGTACCCCGAGCAGTATGGGCAGGTGATTTCACGGACTCCCTGGGGAAGGGCCATGTTGGCTCCGCAGTTTCCGCAGGAGACAGCGGGGCGCTCCATGTCGAGCTTGTGACCACAATGGGAGCAAACCACGGTTCTGGCTCCCTCGACCACCTGGAGCATCGTGCCGCAGACTCCGCAGTTTTTCGGCAGGGTCTTGGGAGGATCGACCTCCACATAGTCGCTGGCCAGTTGCAACTTCTCCAGGAGGCGCTTGGCGTCGCGTTTTCTGAGAAATGGAAGCCATCCTTCCGCAAATACCGAGCGGGCGGCTTCTTTCATTTGTTCCACGGATATTTCGTCCGGATGGCGGTCCATCAAGCCAGCTTGGACAACTTTCTCAACGAAGAGGTCATGGTGTGCTTCGAATGCGTCGTAGAGGCGCCAAAATGAGTTGGGTTTGACCTGCATGTTGGCGCTCGCCTGCTGTAATACGGCTAGTCGGTCGGTATCCGGTCCCAAATCTTCATGTGATGAATCCTTCTTTTGAACCCACTTGAGACCTGCAATGGCGGCATCCATCCTTTGCTTCAAGGCGGTCAGCTCGGGATCGAAGGCAGCCAAGGTCTGTGAAGCGCTCAGAAAGTCCAACATGGCCTGTTTGTATTTCGAATCGCCGATTCGGGGAGAATAGGAGCCGGGGCATTCCTTCATGTGCGCCTCGAATATCTTGCGTTGGATGTTTTGATACTTGTCCTTGCGTCCCTGGGCCAGTGCAGAATCCAGTTTGGGTTGCATCCGGGCGATGAGTTCCCGGTATGCCGGCCCCGGGATGCGATCTTCCTTGGAGTCGAGAAAGTGAAAGAAGTCGAGCCCCATGTATTGGCCACAGTAGTCACAATAGATATACGATGTTTCTGATGGCCGCTCCCGAGGGGCGCCGCAGTGCGGGCATGTCAGTCGTCGTATTCTCATGGCTGTCCTTCCTTGACTGGTTTTTCAGGGTCCTGATTTTCAATGGGTTTTCTTGTGCTTTCTTTCTCTTGTGTCTCCTATTTATAGCAGCCCCGCGACGAGGTGGCATCATAGCAGGCGGCGGTATCTGTCACCAAGATTCCTGGGTCCTGTTCAATGAGTATTGCGGATCTGGGGGCTTGCGGTCCTGGGGTCATGCGGCCTGGAGTCTTGCGGTCCTGCGGTCCCGAAGCCATCGTTGTCCGAGTTGGTGTTTTTTGGTATCTCTTTTCCGGGCATGGCGCGAGGACGCCTTGGTCGGATGGTGCCCCGACCCAATTGAGATGAAACACCGAACCAGGAGACTGCATGTCTGTCTGCGACCTGTCCATCGAACTGGAAGAGCCGAGGGCGGTTTTCTATGCAGGGCAACCCATCAAGGGGAAGGTGGTGGTTCAGGTTCTCAAGGACTGCAGGTGCAAAGCGTTGACCCTGGTTCTTGGTTGGCGCACCCAGGGAAAAGGAAACGAGGCCCATGGGGGAGGGCCCAGGCCCACCAAAACGATCCTTGGCCAGGGCGAATGGAAGGCTGGCCAGAGACTGGAGTTTTTCTTTTCTATCATTGCACCGCCCGGCCCTGTTTCTTACCGCGGGCACTACATCAACATCGGTTGGTTCATCCAGGCCAGGGCGGACGTGCCCTGGGCCATCGACCCCAAGGCGGTGGTGCCCATGGTCCTCTTGGCGTCTCCCGGCCAGCAGAGCCATTACTTGGGGCCTTTTTTCGCAGCCGAACAGCTTCAATCATCACGCAGTACGGTCCGCGGAAAGTCATTGATTACGTCTGGAGTCGTCTTGACGATTCTCGGGGTCCTCTCCGTGGCATGGGCCCTGTGGGCGTCCCGGATGCCCCACAGTGCTCATGTCGGACCGGCCGTCTACGCGGTGCCCGGCGCCATGCTGCTCCTGGGACTTATCTTGTTCTTTGTGGGCTTCACGCAGCGCCACTTCGACAAAAGATTGGGCCCGCCATCCGTGACCCTTCTGCCCAACCCTGCAGCGCCGGGCGGACCGTTGACCATCCAAGTGCTTCTCAGGCCGGACAGGGAAATCACGCTCCTGGGCGCCAAGGCCACCATCACGGGCAAGGAGACGGCGAGCAGCGGGTCTGGATCGACTCGAAAGACCTATAGCCACATCTTTCACCAGCAAACTTTTGCCCTCAACGATGCCAAGGGCAAAGTGGCCAGAAAAGAGGAAAGACTGCTCACCTGGCAGTTCGTTTTGCCCGCTGAATCCCCTCCCACGTTCAGTGCCAGCGACAACAGGGTGGAATGGAGCGTCCAGGTGAGCGTGGAAATCCATCGCTGGCCCGACTGGTCTGGGAAAAAGGTCCTCGTGGTGACTCCGCCGCCTGGCAGGCTGCCGGCGGTGCCGTGAGGAGAGGCCTGGTCAATGGCAATCACCTGGTCATTCCGATCCGATGCAGGTCTGGCGGTCAGGGGAACTCCATGACTCCACCCATCGATGATCGGGGTGACTCAGCAGATGCGATCTCTGTCGATGTCCTTCCATCTGCTCACGTCATTCCATCCGCCGACGTGGTTCCATCTGCCGACGTCATTGCAAGAGATGGTCGCGGTGCGGATGAACCGGGCTTGCCTCCCGTTCCCGCCGGGATTTCCATGAGCGCGTTCGAGAGCATCAACTTGCGCTGGAACCCCTTTGGCGAGCCCTCGTTTCGAGAACGCATCGAATTGGCCCTGGCCCGACCGATTCCGGTGGAACCTGGTACCCTCGTCCAGATCGTGGCCCCAGAGGGCATGGGCAAGACGAGTCTGCTGCTGGGGCAGCTTCACTTTCGACAGGATGCTGTCTATTGGCGAGCCGACAGGGACGGGCCGGCGCCTCGGCCTCGGCCTTCGGGTGGCCGGGCCCTGTTGTTGCTCGACGAGGCAGACAGCCTGCCAAGGCGGCGATTGGCCCGGATCATCCGGCCCTGGACCATGGTTTTGGCCGCCACCCATCGGGATCTTTCGTCCTGGGCCAAGCGACCTGTAAAAACGATGGATATGCCCGCCTTGGACCGCAAGACGTTGCGATCCATTGTGGCGCGACGGTTGGAATGGGCCAGGCTCGGGCCTGGTCCCTTGCCCCAGGTTTCCGAGGAGTTTCTCGGGCGGCTCCTCGACGAGCATGGGGGCAACCTGCGTGCCTTGGAAGACGACCTGTACGAATGGTTCCAGGATCTCAAAGAGAAAGGGCGCTTGTGAGACCGGCCGGTTCGCGGGGCTTCTTCCTGCCGGCGGCCGCTACCGGTATTCGGGATTTGGGTGATCGAAGCGACAGCCGGCATCCCACTTGGAGCGCTGGTTTCCGTGGGCTGGAATGCCGCCTGCATCTTTGATCATCCTGGCCATGTGCATGAGATTCCATGTCATGAAGGTCGTGTTGCGATTGGTGAAATCGTTTTCCGGGCCGCCTGAACCGGGATCCAGATAAGATGGGCCGGGGCCTGCCTCACCCAGCCAGGCAGCGTCGGCCTGGGGCGGGATCACATACCCCAGGTGCTGGAGGGAGTAGAGAATGTTCATGGCGCAGTGTTTCGCACCGTCCTCGTTGCCCGTGATGAGACATCCCCCCACGCGGCCGTAGTAGGCGTATTGGCCCGCGTCGTTGAGATCTCCAGACGTGGAGTAGAGGCGTTCGATGACCTGGGTGGCCACCGAGGATTTTTCTCCCAGCCAGATGGGAGAGGTGATCACGAGGATGTCGGCCCCTTTGACCTTTTCATAGATTTGCGGCCAGTCATCCTTTTCCCACCCATGCTCCGTCATGTCGCCATAGACCCCGGAGGCGATATCGAAGTCCACGGGGCGAAGAACCTCCACGGAGACTCCTGATTTTTCCATGATGGCCTTCGAGATGTCGATGAGGCCTTGGGTGTGGGAAAGCTCGGGACTTCGTTTCAGCGTGCAGTTCAAAAACAATGCCTTCAAGTCGGAGAAATCCCACCTGCTCGTTTCGCAGTCCTGGATCTGTCGGTCCGTCAACACCATGTTCGTCCTCCCGTTCCTTGCCTCGTTGTCATGTGACGTTTGTGCCCTCGATCCCTGCCTGCTGGTCATGGTCGACGAAGAGCCCCAAGACATCTGCCAGGCACCAGGGGGAAGGTCGCATCGACACCTGGCCGAGTCAAGATGAAGTTCGGTTCAGGTCGGCTCGTGGGTTTCGTGGCTTACCGTCCCTTGACGCGGGTTGTTTTTCATCCTATGTATTTTCGTTGTTTTCCAGCTCACCAATGCGTTGTCCGCTTTGGCCTGCGCTCCTGCTTGCGGCGGTTGTGAGCAGGCGGATATCGTGTTTCCGAGCCCCCGCGGCTTTACTGTTCGATGACCCCTGGGAAGGGGATCGGGCCGGCGGGTGCCAGTGGTGAGGAGAGTGCCTTGGTGGGCAGGGCGCCTTGGTGAGCGGGGTGCCTTGGTGAGCCGGGTGCCATGGTGAGCGGGGTGGCTTGGTGAGCGGGGCGGCTTGGCGGGCCGGGCGCCTTGGTGAGCGGGGCGGCTTGGCGGGCCGGGCGCCTTGGTGGGCAGAGGGCAAGTGAGCAGGCATTTCATGGAGAAAAGAACGGACAAGATGCCTTCACAGTCACGTCGCATGCTCTTTGTCGGAGGGCTGGTGGGGCTTTGCCTGGCCATGGCAGGGTTGGTGGCGCTCGCGCGTCTCGGTGTGGACCTGGGCCTGGAGAACGGACCCCAGGCCAGGATGGTGGTGGAGCAGTTCTGGAATCCATCGGAAAGGACCGGAAAGAGAGTCGAGGCACAGCCGGGCTCGGCGAAGGCCTGCACGGCGAAACGCCGGGTTGGCAAGATGTCGGTAATGGATCGGGCGGCTTGTGGGACCGGGGCGGCGAAACATTCGGCTGGCAAGATGTCGGTAATGGATCGGGCGGATGGTGGGGCGAGGGCGGCGAAACGTTCGGCTGGTGAAGAGCCGGCGACGAGGCTGGGGGCTGGCAAGACGTCGGGACGAAATCTGTCGCTTGGGAAGGCCCCGGCGCCTTGGGAGGGTGGCTCCGCCGGCCCCGGCCTGGTCTGGGTAAATGCCCGGGCATGGGACGACAGGCAGGGTCGAGACAGGGGCAAGGTCCTGGTGGCGGCCCTGGCCTGGCAGGCCAAGGGCATGGAGCGGTGGCATCTCGAGATCCAGGGCCGCTGCGGCAGGGTGACAGTGTCTGCAGGGCGTCTGGTAGGCGACAGACCTGCAGTCCTCCTGTTCGACGTCAAGGTGGCTTGTCGTCCCAGCCAGTTCGACCTGGTATCTCATGGGGGAAGGGATGGATCGGGCAGAGCTGTCGTGGCGACGCTGAAAGCCAGGCCCCCTCTGGCCGATGGGCTGGCACCCCACAGCGGGATCTGGCCGGTGACGGCGCAGTGGTCCCAGTGGTTCGAGTGGCTCTATTCGGCCTGGATCCGGCAGCTCTTTGCCGAGCCCAGACAGACATGGCGGCCCTTGCACCAGGTGGTGCGCGATCCGAAGCGCAATCTGCTCTACGGTCTTCTGGGATTGAACGAGGATGCGTCGGGACGGATTGGCGGAGCGGTGACCATGTGGGCGGATTGTGCGGATGTTGCCTACCAGCTCAGGGCTTATTTTGCATGGAAGATGGGGCTGGCCATGCGGTTTCGCGAATGCAGCAGGGGCAGCGTCCAGTGGGGGCCTCGATGCGACAGGACCTGGACGAACCTCGTTTCGGACTTCGATGACACCACCGATCCCGTGGCCCGGTTCAACCGATTCATCCGGGAGGGGGTGGCTTGGAAGGTGCACTCAGGGACGTTGCGGACCCTGCCCGAGGATACGGACAGTGACGCCTATCCCCTGGCCGTCCGACCAGGCAGCGTGCTTCCCGGAGCCATGTATGTGGACGTGGCCGGGCATATCTTGGTGGTGGTGGACGTGGGGCCGTTGGACCTGGTGGCCATAGATGGCCACCCAGACAAGACCGTGACGGTGCGCCGGTTTTCCCGGCCGCGGTTTTTCCCGTTTTACAAGACGCTCACCGGCGGGCTCAAGGCGTTTCGCCCCCTGCGGTTCGAGGGAGGGCTGGTCCGGGCGCTGTCCAACAGGGACCTGGGTCCTCGCTTTTCGTTGGAGCAGTATAGTTTCGATTCCGGCGCTGCCTACCGCCGGTTCGTGCGCTTCAGGTTGTTTGACGGTCTGTTCCTCCATGGGGCTGGAGCAAGGGCGTCGGCCGCGGGTATCGGGCAGGGGGCCGCGGGTATCGGGCAGGGAGACCGTGGTTCGTTGCTCTGAGGAATCGGCGTATCGACAAGGGGCACAGAGAGACGAGCATGGCTGAGTCTTGTCTCGACAAGCCCATGTGACCGCTGGACCAAGGTGATTCAGTGAACTGGGTGGCGCTGTTTCCACGGGCAATCTGGTCACAGGATGGTTGGGCTCGTGGGTCGTTGCATCGCAGGGTGTCGAGGGTGTCGAGGCTGTCGAGGGTGTCGGGATTGTCGAGCTGGAGTGGACAGCGAGGGTTGGTTCTGACAAAATCTCCAAGGTATTTATGTGGGATGGAGTCA
>CAZIJS010000040.1:0-25604 GCA_964539505.1 uncultured Myxococcales bacterium | reverse complement strand
GCACAACTTCAAGTTTCCCAACGAAATCGACATGCACAACTACCGGGCCTACTACTTCGTGGGCTTTTTTACCTTCGTGGCCGCGGACTGGGCATGGTTCATCGGGCAGTCCTCGCGCCGCGTCCTGACGGGATTGCAGGGCCTCATCACTCGATGGAAACGTGCCCGGATCACGCACATTCCGACGTGGACCCAGGCTCTTCCCACAATCCTCATCCTGGGAAGTCTCCTCACATGGCAGGCGAAAGCGGCCTGGAAACCCTTCCGAAAGAGCAGGCCCATGGGCGGCACCCTGACCTTCAAACACTACCGATCCCACCGCCACGAGATCCGGTTCTTCGGACAGGTCAACAAGGAGACGAGCCCAGACACGTTCGTGCTCATCCATCGATCGTTTCACCCCAGGTTCGAAGACCTTTATTACCTGGACCGGGACTACGGCAAGACAGGGAGCATCCCAGGCGACAGGCGAGCCGCAGAGAGGCGGGCCAGGTCCCTCTATTGGAACCCCTACCGGCCCAGGCACCGGACCGCTTGGTGGGTGAAGCTTCTGCCCTGGAGACTCCGAAACAAGCTGAGGCCGCATCCTTGGAAGATGCCGCCTTTCCACCGCCCCGTGGCCCTGGTGGCGGACCTGCGCAACAAAAAGGCCCTCGCAGCCTTTGCAAAACTTTGGAAAAATCACCCAGTGGTGATCGACCACCCCTTCGGCCTGGTCTTCTATCACGAAAAAGGCAAACGTTTGCGGGTCTATCGTATCACGGGCAAGCCAGTGACTGGCCTGGCACGCTATCTCAACTGGCGGTCTCTCAAGATCGTCTTTCAAAGGGATCGGGGCCTGGAGCGTTGGTACGCAAAGAGATTCGAGCGGCTGGCTTCACGGCCCATCCCTCCCCGCCGACCAAAAACATCGAATCAGACGCGCCCGAAAGCAAGAGTGCATCGCAAAGGCCCCACCATGGCGCATGTCCTGCAGTGGCTGTCAGACTTTCTTCAACGGTAGCATCCATGTCTCGATTCCAGCCTCCAGACAGGATTCCGATCCGTCTTCCGACCATTCCACGAGCCCTCTCCATTCCATGGATCGCCGCGGCCATCCTGGCCTCGATACTGGAGATTTCCTCTTGCGCGCGCACATGGAAACGGCCACGCCCCAGCAAGACGAACCAGGCCGTCTATTTCATGGATTTGACCGGCACCCCCCCCAAACTGCGCGTCTGGGGAGGAATCAACCGCGTTGCGGCATTCCAACTGGGCCCATGGAGTGCCAACAGCCGACAGGGCATGCTCTCGGGAACCGTGACCTTGGTACCCAAGACGTTCCATCCCATCGCAGTGACCCTGGATATGTCCTCGGGAGACGACCTGCGGTTCGGCCCGGACTTCGATTCCTTCTCTTCTGTCTGGACCAGTGCGGGCAGGGCTCAGTGGTACCCCGCCACTCCACCAGGGCTGCCCAGGCAGAACAGATGGAAAATTCGGGTCCCAGGAGGACACATCCCCTCGCCGCTGCGCCTCACCGGACGGATCCTTGCCCTCCAGGAGCATCCCGACATCCTTCTCCAACCAGAAGATCTGTTTGCCGGTTCGCCTCCAGTCCGCTGGATCCGGGGATGGCTGGCCTTCCCTTATCGGCCGAACAAATGGGGCTGGGCCACCATCCGTGCATCGGGCAAGGCAAGCCCGCTCGACATCCGCTTCTCGGTGCCCGAATCGGGGGCATACCAGGTCCTGGGAAGGGGCATGACCAGGCCGAAACTCAGCATCCAAGGCCACAGACTCACCTGCCGGACCGGAGCCCGATGGACCAGGTGCGGCAGGGTGACCCTGGCAACTCGACAGGCAACGCTGCGAATCCAGGGCAACCGTCGGACGCGCCTCGACGCCTTGTGGCTCACCAGAAACGTCACGGGCCGGTCTGCCGTTGCTCACGTCGTCGATCCCACCAGGGGTTCCCACATGCTGGCAGCCACTCTGAGACAAAGACTGGATCGAGCGCGTTGCCACTATGCGGAAAAGGTCCCCGACCGTCTCACCTGGTTGCGGCTTGCATCCGACATCCGGCGTCGTCTCGCCTCCAGCATGGACCTGCCTCAACGCCGGGACCAGCCCTCTGCACCGAAATTCCTGGAAAGAGGTACTGTGCAGGGCCGGGGATTCGAGGTGCAAAAGCTCTGGATCGAGGGAGTCGACGGCATATGGGCCTCGGCCCTGCTCTACCGGCCACACCGCCCAGGTCCCCTGCCTGCGGTGCTCCACATCCTGGGACACTACAAAAAGGGCAAAAACCGAAAAGCGGCCAGGATCCTGGATGCAAACCTCGCAGCCGCCGGCATCGCGGTTCTGGCCGTAGACAACCTGTCGTTCGGAGATCGTCGCCTTCGAGGCAGACACCGTCTGGAAGACAACCACTTCATCGGCTTCTGGCATGTGCTCGCAGGCAGCAGCGCCGCCAGGGTCATCTACGGAGAGACGTTCCGGTTCGTAGACTACCTTTGGACCAGACCCTGGGTGGATCGCCGTCGTATCGGTGTCACGGGATCGTCTGGGGGCGGCACGGCGAGTCTCTATCTCGCAGCTCTGGACCATCGGATTTCGGCAGCCTCGGTGGTGGCGGCGGTGAGCACCTGGGACCACTTCGGCGGATTCCGGGGCGGCGACCCGGAACAGTATCCCGCCGGTCTGGTCACGATTGCAGACTTTCCCACGTTACTGGCCCTGGTGGCTCCCAGACCCCTGCTCGTGGCCGGAGGCGCACGCGACGACTTGTTTCCCGCGGCCCAGGGCCGAAAGGCCGTGCACCTGGCAAAGAGGGTCTTTGCCATGATGGGAGCAGCCCAGGCTATCTCGTTCCAGGGAGACAGGGGGCCCCATGGCTACAAGAAGGCCCGTCGCGATGCCACCCTGGCTTTCTTCACGAAGCTGTGGACCAGACGAACCTTATCGCACTGTCTTTCGAAGCTCGCCCTGCCAGCCGGAAGGCTCCACCTGGGCCGCCCCCCATCCATGCCCACGCTGCTCGACGTGGCGAGGCAGAGACTCGCTGCCCAGGAGGCCACATGGTCGCATGTATCCGCCAGTCGGAAACGTGCTCGCATTGCCGAGTTGGTGGGTCTTTCCTCAGGTCCGGTTCCCTCCACGGCACCAGAGTTGGCCCTGGACCCACGCCAGGACTTCCTGGCAGGCTTGGGCCGGCCGGTGCGCCTTCCCCTGGACCAGCACCGGACATTGCCAGGAATCCTCATGACGAGCCCAAACGAGACGGGTCGCCGAAAAGATGAGGCCCGCGCAGTTCGACCCATGGTCCTGGCTGTGGCGGACGGTGGCTGGCGACGTTTCGTCACGGCGCATGTCTTCACGAACCTGGGCATGGATGTCTTGGCCCTGGACCTGTCTGGTTGGGGAGAACTGTGGCCCGACCAGCAAACCGCCTATGGCCTGCGTCATACATGGAAAAGAGTCGAGCAATTGCATGGCATCGAGAGTTTCTTCGCTGCCGCCTATCTCCTCGTGTCCGGCGACTCCCTGTTGGCCCTGAGAACCAGAGAACTCCTCTCTGCCATCCATGCCGCAAAAACCACGTTCCCCAACCGCCGTATCGCCCTGGCGACCCAGGGCCCCATCTCCTCCATGCTGGCCATTGTGGCATCGATTGTCGAACCCAGGGTCGAAGCGGTCCTGGTCATGGACGGGATTTCCTCCATGAAGCGGGACATGGCCCGAGCGGTCCGGCCACTGCCCGATGTCACTGCCCCTGGTCTGCTCGCCCTGGGCGACGCAGGGGACCTGGCAGCCCTCACCAGGGCACGGATATTTTTCTGGGCCGGTGCCAAAGACGGCAGGGGCCGAACCGCGCCGGTCCCTCACATTCCGAGACTTCCCAACGACCAGAAGACCTCTGGGCGACTGCTCCAGACCTTTCCCAACGAAGCTTTCTGGCCCAAGGTCATCTCCCGTTGGGCCGGGTCCTGGCTCCAACCCCAATCGAGGTAACGTCTTGGTCTGGTTTTCGTCCTGGAAGCGGCCGACAGGAGATCTGTTTGTCGTTGACGGAGCAGGTGCTATGAAAGACTATCTCGCAGATACGAAACAACCATCTTGGAGTCGCTGACGACTCCCGGCAAAAAACGGGAAGGCAACACCATGGAACTTAAGGCTATCCAGGACGCACTCAGAGAATTTGGCATCGATGCCTGGCTCTTCTACGACTTTGCAAACCGAGACGTGATCGCATACCGAATCCTCGGTTTGCCAAACAAGCACACCTCGCGGCGATGGTATTATTTGGTGCCTGCCCAGGGCGAACCAGTACGGCTCGCCCACAAAGTAGAACCCGGCAAACTCGACAGCCTTCCAGGGGCCAAAGTCCTCTACTCGTCCTGGAAAGAGATGCGCACGAAACTGGCAGACATGCTCTCGGGAATCAAAACCGTGGCCATGCAATACTCGCCGGAATGCGCCATTCCCTACGTTTCTACCATCGATGCAGGCACCGTTGAACTCATCCGATCGTTCGGTGTGGAGGTAGTCTCTTCCGCGGACCTGGTGCAGCGATTCGAAGGACTGGTGGATGCGGCTGGCTTCGCGTTGCACCAGCAGGCCGGCGAGGTGATGCATGCTTTGCTCAATAAGGCATGGGACGAGGTGCGCAGACGGTATGCCACCGACGATCCGGCCACGGAGATGTCCATCCAGAAACTCCTGGCCGACGGCTTCAAGGAGGCCGGACTGACCTGTGACGGCACGCCTCCCATCGTGGGGGTAGACGAACATGCAGCCGACCCCCACTTCGAGCCGAATGCAGCCGATGACCGGCCCATCGTTGCCGGCTCGCGCCTCCTCATCGACCAATGGGCCAGGCCAGACCGCCCCGACGGCATCTATTACGACATCACCTGGTGTGCCCAGGTGGGCGGCAGGCCCTCCGACCTCTATGAAAAAGTCTTCGGCCTCGTGCTGCAGGCCAGGGATGCGGCGGTACAATTCATCCGGGAGAGCCTGGCGCAAGGACGGGTGGTGGCGGGCTACGAAGTGGACGATCGCTGCCGCGACGTCATCGCAGAAGCGGGGTTCGGCCCTTACTTCGTGCACAGGACCGGACACAGCATCGGCCACGAAGTGCATGGCAACGGGGCAAACATCGACAATCTGGAAACCCAGGACCGCAGAAAACTCGTGCCCGGCGCCCTTTTCTCCATCGAGCCCGGCATCTACATGCCCGAGGAGCGGGTGGGGGTCCGCACCGAAATCGATGTCTACATCACAGCCGACAACGAGGCGGTCATCGCCGGTCCCGTACAAGACAAGCTCGTGCTCATCGACTAAGGCCGCAGAGCCACTGTGAGGACCGCAGCACGACAGTCTTGCTTTTGGTCCTGCAAGCAACGGACGCGTCAGCCCAAGGAGATTCAATGACCTGGTTACTCGCCATTCTCGGCCTCGGCCTGCTGGTGACAGTACACGAATTCGGTCACTTCATCGTGGCCAAGTGGACCGGCATGAAAGTCGAGGTCTTCAGCATCGGCTTCGGCCCTGCGGTACCGGGCCTCAAGTGGCACTGGGGGGAGACGGAATTTCGCATCTCCTGGATTTTCCTGGGAGGCTACGTCAAAATCAAAGGCCAGGATCCGTACGACGAAGAAGACTCCGATCCAGACGATCCCAGGGCCTATTCGAACAAGTCTCCGATCCAACGACTTGCCGTCATTGCCGCCGGCCCCGGCATCAACTACCTCTTCGCCATTGTCTTGGGACTGGTGGTCTTCGGCTATCAGGGAATCCCCAGGCAACCAGAGAACTATCCCCTCGTCCTGGCCCAGGTCATGGCCGGAAAACCAGCCGCCAAAGCGGGTCTGAAGCCGGGAGACATCATTTCCGCAATCGATGGCCACAAGGTAAAAAACTACCTGGACTACAAGCATGTCATCGGGCTCTATCTCCAAGGCTGCCGGCCCGCCGAGGCGTCCCACCGATACCTGGACCTCCAGGTGGAACGAAACAATGCCGTCACCACGGTTCGGTACCGGCCACCAAAACGAGCTGCCGACGAAAAGACCGGCCAAGAGGCGCAGGGTGACCGGGACGCGCCCAAGACAGGCCGTCTCGCACAAGAGACAACGACACTGGGCTTTCACTCCTGGACTGCTCCGTCAGCCATGACATGGCTCCTTGCCCAGGCGCAGGGCATCTGGGTGGTCTCGGTCCACGACCAAGCCACCGGACTTCTTCCAGGAGACCGGATCCTGGTCGTGGACGGCAGAAAGGCCTCATCCATGGAGGTGCTGCTCTCCGCCATGCAGACCCTGAAAAAGGGCTATCGCTGCCCGGCCGACGCGGAACATTCGCTGATCATGACCATCGTGCGAGGGGAAAAGACCCTGGACAAAAAAATCTACCCCGATGAAAACGGCCTCATCGGCGTGGAGTTCCAGGAGGCCCTCCAGTGGGAAGACGCCCCCATGGGCAAGCGCTTGCTGGCTGCAATCGTCTATCCAATGGACAAGTCCCGAGAGATGCTCGATGGTTTCCGTCGCCTTTTCTCCGGCTTGGTGGGAAATGCATCCAAGGTGGCATCCCAGGTCTCCGGCCCGGTGGGCATCGTGGTGGCGGTCAAGACACGCATGAAGCGCGGATTTTGGCAAGGCCTGTCAGTGCTCATGTTTTTGAGCGTCATGCTCGGCTTTTTCAACATCCTTCCGCTGCCGGCCCTGGATGGCGGTCACGTGGTCTTTCGCCTCATCGAATTGGTGACGGGCAAGAGGCTGTCTCCCATCGCAGAGGCCAAAATCCATTATTACGGCATTCTCGTCCTCATGGCCCTGCTCGTCCTGGTCACCATCAAGGACTGCCGGGGCCTCTTCGGCATCTAGCTCCCACTGGTCACCATGCTGCCCGTCTCGACCAGACGAATCCCTCGCAAAGCCCCGCAGGCGGGACTAGCCATCCTGCTCTTGGCCTCGATCCTCCCAACCGGCCCAACGGGATGCAGGGACTGTGTGCGCCGGTTCGAACTGGATCCCGTGGCTGTGGATCTCAGGCAATTCGAAAAACAACGAGGCGCATTGGCTCATGAACGCAAGATGCTCATGGAGCGCATCGCAGAATTCCAGGACAAGGTCTATGTCAACCAGCAGGCCGCAGCCGATCTGCTGAGACTCGATCTCCTCGAAAGAACCAGGCGCTACCTGCATGCCTACCGAAAAATACAGGTGCACAGCAAGCCGGTCCGCCGAATCTATGTGAGAGAACTCCAGGCCATCAAGACTCTCGAAACCGCCTATCGGACCCTCCTTCCAGCCCTGGACAAGCAGGATGCCCCCGGGATACGAAAAGGGCTCAAGCTCGATGAGCAGGCAATCCGGCGACTGCGGGCCGCGAAACTCGCCCTACAGCGCCTGCACAGAAAATTCGAGAAACGGTAGGTTTTCGACATCTTTCCCGGCCTTGGCAATCACGCGCCAACATGTAAGATGCGCCCATGGATGGCACAAAACAAATAGGCGATACGCACCCCATCGACTTCCTGCCCCCCCCTGGTGGGTATCGTGCCCTGTACTTCGATCTGGATGGAACCCTGCTCGACCCTCGGTCGAAACTCGATCCAACGACCCTCCAGATGCTCCATCGACTCATGGCCGAAGGCATCAGGGTGGGTATTGCCACGGGTCGGATGTACCATTCAGCCGCGCCATACATCCGCCAGGTCGGCTGCAATGCGCCCTTGATCCTCTTCAACGGAGCCCGCATCAATCGAGCCGGTCGCGACGAAGCCCATGTCCAACACAGGCTGGGACGACAGACCGCGCGACTCGTGATCGAGAGAGCCAGAAACCAGCATGTCCACGTCAACCTGTATCACGAACATCGCTACTTCATGGACAGCGACGATCCTCACGGACGGGCCTTCATCGCCAAAGAACACTTCATGCCGGTCATGGTCCCGGACTTGACCGACATGCTGGAACAAGACCCGGTCAAGCTCCTGCTCATCGCCGACCCCGAGCGCCTGGCAGATGTCCGCCCTGAACTGGAACGGCTCACGGCAGGCCAGGCCACCCTGGTTTCCTCGGAACCCGAATTCCTGGAAGTGCTCCCCGCTGGCATCAGCAAGGGCCGTGCGCTCCACGAAGTTGCAGCCATCATGCACATCACCGTAGAGCAGATCGTGGCCTTTGGAGACGGACCAAATGATGCGGACATGCTCGAAGTCGCAGGGCTCGGAGTGGCCATGGGCAACGCCAGAGAAAGCGTCATCCAGGCGGCTGACGTACGAACCGCATCGAATGCCGACCGGGGGGTCGCCTTGGCACTGTCCCGCATCTTTCCCTGGCTCGAAGAAACATCCAGTCCGAATCAATCCGATCACGGAGATGCAAGACAACGCATCGAGAAGGAACCAAGATGATACGGAAATTCGCACTTTTCCTGGCATTGAGCACCCTTGCTGCCTGCGGACAAAAGCGGCAGAAACCGCATTTCACGGTGACATCCATCGAACCCAATCATGCCGGCAACTATGGAGATGCTCGGATCACCATCCTGGGCTCGGGATTTGCGAAGCTGGCCAAAGGCGGAAAACTTCCCTCTGAGTTGGTGCCGAAGAAAAAGGGCGGCACCCGATTCGAACTCTGGCAAGGATCCAGTGATCGCCTGGGCAAAGGGCTCTCCCTGGAAAAGGTCCAGGTCGTCTCGGATCGCATCTTGCGGGCCACGGTGCATGCAGGCGCACCAGCCGGGAAGTACCATCTGGTGATCCGGCGTGGCCTGTCCATGGAGTTTACCAAGGTCCCATTCCTGGTCACCCAAAGAACCGACAATGCAGGCCCGCCGCGTATCCTCCATGTCATGCCCGAACGGATTCGAGCCGGGATCCCCGAACGGGTCGTGATCACGGGCGCCAATCTCCACGGCCCGGTGTCTGTCTCTCTCGTGGGTCCCTTGCCCGAGCATCTCGGGAAGGGCGCTGCCGCGGCAGATCTCGGAATCGATCTTCCTTGGCCGCTTCGCAACTCGGCTCCACGCGAACTGTTGCGGCTCTCCGAGGAAAACCCAGCACGCATCTCGGCCACTCTGCCACCGAACCTGCCCGCCGGCCGCTACGCGTTCCACATCCAGACGGAAAGCCACTCGGGCCACCCCAGAGACCTGGCGCATCTGCTCACCATCCAGCCAAAACCACCCGGCATGTCCGAGGCCATGGAGGGCTTCCTCATCTACTTCGGCGTCATGGGGTTCGTGTTTCTCGTGGGCCTCATCTATGCCTACCGCCAAGGCGACGTGGGCTGGAAGACGAAGCACGAACGTCTGGGCCTGGCCTGGATGCTCGGAGGACTGGCCTTTTACCTGGTGCTCATCGGTGGCCTTCAGTTCTGGGCCTCTCACTGGTACTAAGACGGAAACGAGGAAAGTAGCATGGGATCCTCGCACATCATCGGCACGAGCCTCGACTACGGCATCATCATCGGCTACTTTGTCCTGGTCCTCGGATTTGGGGCGTTTTTCGGCCGGTTCACCAAGAGCACCAAGGATTTCTTCTTTTCGGGGCAACGCTTTCCCTGGTGGCTCATCGCCTTCTCCATGGTGGCCACCACCGTAGGCTCCTACAGCTTCATCAAGTATTCGGCGGTGGCCTTTTCCTATGGCATGAGTTCCACGCACACCTACTGGAACGACTGGTTCTGGATGCCCCTGTTCGTGTTCGGCTGGCTGCCCATCATCTACTATAGCCGCATCACGTCTGTTCCCGAGTATTTCGAGCGCAGGTTCGACCGCCCCACCAGGCTCCTGGCCACCATCGTCATCTTGATTTATCTCCTCGGCTATATCGGAATCAACTTCTATACCCTGGGCGTGGCCCTCAACGCCATGCTGGGCTGGGACCTCATGGTGGCGGTGATCGTGATCGCCGTCATTTCAGCCATCTACGTCACGGCCGGCGGCCAGACCTCGGTGATCATGACAGACCTGCTCCAGGGCCTGCTCCTGTTGCTGGCCGGTTTTCTCTTGTTCGGCCTGGGCCTGGCCTACATCGGCGGATTGGATGTCTTCTGGGAATTTACCCCGTTTCGACACAGGCTGCCTTTGGCCTACATCAACAAACCCGCGGATTTCAACATGCTCGGCATCCTCTGGCAGGACGGCCTGAGCCAGGGCGCCTTCGTGTTGTTCCTCAACCAGGGGATCATGATGCGTTTTCTGTCGGCCAAGTCCGTGGGTGAAGGGCGCAAGGCCATCACCGCAGTGCTCCTCGTGCTCCAGGTCGTGGCAGCCCTGGCCGTGGCAGGAGCCGGTTGGTTGGGACGCGCCATGGTGGGCCACGGCGACCTGCCGGCCAACTCCGATCCGAACACGATCTTTGTCGTGGTCTCCAGCATCCTCTGTCAACCAGGCGTCTTCGGTCTCATCATGGCCGCACTGACAGCAGCCCTCATGTCCACGGCCGACACGCTGATCAACGCAGTATCCGCCGTGGCGGTCAACGATCTCTGGAAGGTCTACGTCAACCCGAAAGCCGACGACAAACAGGCACTCCGCATGGCCAGGATCGTGTCGGTGGGAGCAGCCGCGGTGGGCGTTTTGATGGTCCCCATCTATGCAAGTTTCAAGTCCATCTACGCGGCTCATGCCGCCTTCACCGCCATGGTAGGTCCGCCCCTGGCCGTGGCGCTCCTCCTGGGCGCCTTCTGGAAACGATTCTCCGCCAAGGCGGCCCTCATCACCATCGGAGCCGGAATCGCCGCCATGGCACTGTCGGTGGCCTGGCCCGATGTCCTGGCTCCATTCTCGCTGGGCATTCCCAAGGCTGGTGGTTCCGGCATCAACGGCCATCTCAAGGCCTACTTCTTCGTGAGGGCTCTCTACGGCTTCGTGATTTGCGGAGGTATCGGAATCCTGCTGGGCGTCTTTTTCCCGAGGGACGACAAAAAGGGCAAAGACATCGTGGGCCTCGTCTGGGGAACGATCCGCGAGGCACAAAAACGCTTCAAGGGTGCCGAGCCGAACACCGAGCCCGCCAAGCCCATCCGCCTCGCGGTCAAACCCATCGACGAGACGCCCGAGCGCGAGGACGGCCGGGCCGAAATTCGGCTCCCTGTGCAAGCACAAAAGAAGCTGGGCGTCAGCGCGGGAGACCTCATCTACATCACGGATCCACGATGGTGGTTCGGCGGCCTGCGGTCGGCGCATGCCGTGGTCTCCAAGCAGGACTCAGCCGGTGACGCCGCAGAGATCCCGCCCGAGATACAGCAGGCACTGGGAACCCACCTGCATGCAGAATACCGCATCGAAAAGATCCTCTGAGTCGAGACAGAACCTCTCTGCTGCGCACACCATTCAAACCATCTTCTCTCGGGCTGCGATGCACCAGCCAGCCATCCCGCCTGGCTAGGTCATACACCACCCCCTCGTTGCCTTCCTGGCATTGTGCGTTATGTTAGGACACAGACGAAGTGACGAACACAGAGCAAAACAATGATTCCACGCAGTTTCAAAATAGCAACCATTGCGGGCTTCGACATCGAGGTCAACATCACCTTTCTCATCTTGTTGGCCCTGGTGGTGGCCATGCAGGGCCTGGCAGCCGGCTTTGTCCTGGCGGTCTTGGTGTTCGGCTCGGTACTGCTCCATGAACTCGGCCATGCCCTCGTGGCCCGAGCCAGGGATGTGCCCATTGCTGGGATCGAACTCCATTTTTTCGGCGGCGTGGCCAAAATGGTGGGCGCTCCCAGGTCCGCCGGGGATGAAATCCTCATCGCTGCAGCAGGACCCGCCGTGTCGGTGACCTTGGGAGCATTGGGCCTCACCCTGGGATGGCTCACCGGGATGACCGTCTTCACCGGGCTTGGGTATATCAATATGGTCCTGGGTGTGTTCAATCTCCTGCCGGCGCTTCCCATGGACGGCGGCCGAATCCTTCGAGCCGCCCTCTCGCGCAAGATGGGGCGCTTGGAGGCGACCTACAAGGCCGTGCGAATCTCCCATGCTGCGGCAGTGGTCATGGGCGTTGGCGCCCTGCTGGCCGGGCAATGGACCCTGGCGCTCATCGCAGTGGTCCTCTATTTTATGGCATCCCAGGAAAAATGGATCGCCCGAAGCTGGCACTACCGCGACGAGGAACCCGAAATGGAAATCCTCGACGATCAGGGCCGGTCCATGGGCTGGTACGACGAATCCGGAAGGAAAGTGGACGGCCCCTGGGACGGGGAACCTCCCTATGGTCCCGGCCCCTGGCAGCCCCCGGGCCAAGGCCCACACCACCGCCGACGGGTTCACCGGATGCCCGGCGGTGGCTATGTCGTCATCGAACATCATCGCTGGTAGTGGTGCTCATCAGCCTTGGGCACGCACATTCGAACGAGGTGATAGGGGCCCGGGGTCGAGCCGTCGAGACGTTGTCGTCGGGCCCGTTTGCCTCTCTCAAGGGCCTGCATGCCGTCTCCCCTCGGCTCGATGAACTCTCGCAGGACAGACGACTCGTCGCTGGTGACGGCTGAAAAAAAGCCGCTGCCGCCCCGACTCGGTGCGCTCTCGCAGGACAGCCGACTCGCCGAGGATGATGGCGGGAAACACTGTGCCGCCGCCCCGACTCGGTGCGCTGTCGCTGGATGGACGAGTCCTCGTGGGTGATGGCTGAAAAGAAGCCGCTGCAGCCTCGACTCGGCGCGCTATCGCACGATGTAGAACTCCACCCTCCGGTTGAGCTTGCGTGACTTGCTCCTGGAATGACCGGTGTAAATGGGCTTTGCACCACCGAGCCCCTTGGCGATGATCTGATTGGCGGGAATACCCAGACGAGCAAAGTAGGCCTTGATGGCATCGGCCCAGGCCTGGGAAACCCGCTGTGCCTTGGAAGATCGCATCTTGGGTTCCACGTAGGCCACGATGACGAGCTTCTTGAAGGTGTTGAGCTTCCACCTCAAGCTGAGCACGATCTGATCCAGGATGGTCTGGGTTCCAGGCTCGAACCGCGTGGTCGTCCGCTTGAACCGAATGGGACGACGGAGCAAAATCTGGCGACCGGTGATCTTGATATCCGGCTCACCCTTGTCGGGACAGCCATCCAGGTCCTTGTTTCCGTTGATGGTTTCGGGCTTTCGCGGACAGAGGTCCTTGCCCACGCAACGGTCCGCGTATGCAGTGACTTTCTTCTGGATGACCGGGTTGTCGTCACAGAAGCCGTCACCGTCGTCGTCTGGATCCGGGCACCCGTCGTTGTCCTGGTATCCATCGCGATCCTCGGCATCCATGGGGCACTTGTCGGAACCCTTGCAGGTTTTGCTGTACTTGCCGATATCGTCCTGGATAGACTCGTTGTTGTCGCAGATCCCGTCGTGGTCGTTGTCCGGATCCGGACAACCGTCCCCATCCTCGAAGCCGTCTTTGTCCTCGGCCTGCTTGGGACACTTGTCCCGGGCATCGGGAATGCCGTCACCATCGTCGTCGAGCATGTTGGCCGGGCATCCCTTGGTCTTGGCCGGCCCCTTGTCCATGGGGCAATTGTCTGACTTGTCGGGCACGCCGTCGCCGTCGTTGTCCAACTCGGGACAACCATCGGCGTCCTGGTACCGATCGAAGTCTTCGGCCTTGTCGGGGCACTTGTCACGCAGGTCCGGGATGCCGTCCTTGTCGTTGTCCGGGTCCGGACAGCCATCCGAATCCTGGAAACCGTCCATGTCCTCGGCCTGGTTGGGACACTTGTCACGGTAGTCGGGCACACCATCGCCATCCGCATCTTTCCTGTTCGGCGACCAACGAACCGCCACGAACGTGCGCCACAGAGGACTTCCCACCGCCTTGATGATGCCGGCGCCGGCACCGGCTGTCACTTCCAGGCCCCAACCGAACCCGAGCCGGAACCCCGCATCCGCCTCGATGGGGTTGGCGTCCAACTCCGCGGACAGGCCGTTTCGTCCCACAAACTCTGCCAATGCCGAAATGGTCATTCCCATCCCATGCCAAAACGCATACTCACCACCCACCCCGTAGGTAAACTGCTGACCCACTTCGGTGGAGAAAAACTGCGAAGACTTCACCCGACCGATGAATCCCACGTTGGCCACCGCCCGGATGTCTCCCAGGACGAACTCGGCAGCCAGCCTGGGACGGATGGTCACATTGCGCTCCCCAGCAAAGTTGTTTTCCGCCCGGTAGTTGGGAATGTCTCCCACCCATGGCAACGTCACCACAGTGGACAACGAGAGCCGGATTCGATCCGCCCAGAAACGCCACAGGGACGTTTTTACCTGAAACCGGAGATCTCCCAGGGCAAATCCCCGGACCTCGCTCGGTGTGGTTCCAGGCAAAGGATACCCGGAAACGTCCACATTGCCTTTCTGGAGATAAATGGGCAAAGAAAGGCCAAATTGGATCTGCTTGAACAAGTAATTGCCCAGCAGCCCCTTTGTCTGGATGCCGAAAAATCCCGTCAAAAAGAACGTCGACTGGTAATCCAGGATCACGTTTTCCGACTTGAGCTTGTCGCCTTCCACCTCGTAAATGGCCAGGGGATTGTCCTGGAATGTAAAGTCGAGGCCCACACCATAGCCGAGATGAGAGGGCATCTCGGTGCTCTCCAAGGTAAAATACTGTCTCGGCCCGATGGCAGGATCGTAATTCTGTGTTTCGAAAGACCGATCGAGCTTGGGCTGTGCCAGGGCATGAGAACCTGTCACGCAGAGCCAGAGAGTCGCCCAGAACAATACCCCGGCGACCTTCGACGCTTGGCGAGCCATGTGAACCTCCACGTTGTTCGAAGAAACACGTTTCGAACCATGATACCCTAAGCGAAAATCAAGACAAGACCTACCACCACAGAAAACACAATAATTCGCAAAGAGCTTTGTGGACGAGACTACAACGACAAAAAGGATGAAAACCCGCTCGCCAGCCCCTCCCGCCACACCGTCAAACCGCAATCACGAGGCCTTTGTCAGTCACATCGACACAATCACCGGACCAACTATCCTGCTGACCCTCCGTCCATGATGCGAAGATGTTCAACCACTTTGGCCATTAAAGACGCTACAAAACGATGGACGCTCAGTTCCTCTGCGGCTTCCTCGCACCTTTCCAGACTGTCTCTGTTTCTCTCGTTGACGACGCCTGGTCATCCAGAAATGGCGCACTGCACCAGACAGGCGTGCATCCAAATCGTCCAACCCGGTTGGCATCATGCCAGTTTCTCCACCGTGGCCGACATGAAAAGTCCACTGGCTTCATTGAACAGCCGTTTCTCGGCCATCTTCAAATAATGCGGGTCAATCTCCACACCAACGCTGTTGCGGCCGGTGCGCATGGCGGCAACCGATGTGGCCCCTGCATCACAGCCCTTTGCATGGTGGGCATGAACATGGATCGATCTGGTAGGGGCCATCAACCGTCCGTCCCATAGGGCCAGGCTGCCATGGGAACGGACAGCGCTTCGCTACGGTGCAGTCCGGGGCCGGACGGGCCTGGGAATCACCATCTTGCTCCTGAGTCTCTTGGCAAAACGATGCTTTCCTCGACGGGCGAGTTCGTCGGCGATCTCAGTCATCACCCGCGGTTTCGTGGGATTTCGGAGCGCCAGTTCGCCCGCTTCTTCCAATGCGGCGAGGGCCTTGGCCTTCTCTCCCGCCTTTTCCAGCGCCTGTCCCCACCGCAAAAACACCACGGCCTTGTTGGGCAGGCGATGCGTCAAATCCTCGAGAATCGCCGCAGCTTCCCTGGCCTTGCCCGCGTCGAGGAGGAGCCCGGCCAGCAGATGCCGACGGCCCAGGCCATGGGGATCGAGAGACAAGGCCTTTCTGGCCCAGGTGACAGCTTCCATTTTCTTGCCCAGGCCCGCCAGGCTCCTGGCAAGGCCCTCGGCAGCATCTGCACTGGCAGGAGAGAGCTGGACCGCCTTTCGGAACCGAACCCTGGCCCTGGCGAATTGTCTCAATCGGAGCCATGCGATTCCGGAGGCCACCTGGTACTTGCTCCTGGCAGGCGATGCCGAAGCAGCGCGTTCGAATGCCTCTGCACCTCCGCGAACACGGCCGGTGCTCAAGCGGGCCAACCCCAAGTTGAACCAGAGGCTCGCCTCCCTGGGAAATCGTTTCACTGCCTCTTCGAGCAGCCCCATGGCCTTGGCAGCCTTTCCCTGCTGCAAGAGCAGGCCGGCGGCATTGACGTATTTTTCAGGGAAGTCGGGCTTGTGTTCGAGCGCCTCGTCGAAGGCCTTTTGCGCCTCGGCCGTCTTGCCCTGCTTCATCAAACAGACGCCCTGGTAATAGAACTTGTCCGCCCGGGGCGTCTTCATGGCATCGAGCCGGCGCAAGGCCTCCGAGCAGCGTCCCGCACCAATGAGGCGCCGGATCTGGGCGAGGGAGCCAGAGCCCTCGCCTCCAGTCCCCTTGGGCCCCTTGGCCACGAACGGTGTCTCATTGCCCGAACCGGGAGTCTTCGGAGCCTTGGCACCTCGTTGCCTGCTTGGACAGCCCGCGAGCATGGGTGTCACCAGTCCCGTCCATAACACTACCCCCATCCATAACCTGGTCCTCATGGTCGTTCCTCCCTGACGTGATGATTGGACAGCCGCTTTCTGGCAACTTCGTTTTTGTAGGCCAGCACAGCATTTGCAACAGCAAATCCCACTGCCTTCTGAAAGGCTCTCTTGGCCAGGGCCTTCTCGGCCCCAGGCTGGCTGATATAGGAAACCTCAGCCAGCACCGCCGGCACCCGGGCAGTGAGCAACACGGCAAACAGGGCCCGTCGTACGCCTCCATCCCCGGTCTTGGGAAGAAATCGGCGCACCGCAGCCAGGACCCGGGCCTGGACGAGCCGGGCCAGCCGTCTCGACTCAGTGGTGCGGGCCGCCTCCATCGCCCCGGCCAAGGCCAGGCGCCTGCGGTCCACCCGCGCTCCGGCGGCTTCGTTTTCACGCCGGGCCAGGCGCCTGGAAAAATCGTCGTCGCCCAGATCGAGAAAATAGGTTTCCACGGCCTGGCGCAACCCCCTTCCGTCCGAGTTGGCGTGGATGGAAACAAAGAGATCGGCACCCTCGGCCAGGGCCAGGGCGGTTCTGTCTTCCAAAGATCGATCCTGGTCCCTGCTGCGTGTCAAGACAACCTTCAGGCCGGCTCTGCGCAGGGCCCTGGCGGCATACCGTGCGATCGCCAGGGTCACGGTCTTTTCTTCCAGCCCTCCCGGCCCAACCGCGCCCCTGCTCGATCCACCGTGTCCCGGATCGAGTGCCACCACCTTCACCGACCCGGCCGTTCCCGAAAGCCTGGCATGCAAATCGACCACCAAACGGAAAGGACGCTTCCGGAAATACACCAGGAAGCCAGCCTGCATGGGCACGTCGAGAACCATCCGCACCCCGGGACCTCGCCGTCCAACACGCACAGAAGAAACGATCCCGCCTGCACAACGAGACAACTTCCTGACATCCCGCCGCCGCAGATTCATCCCGGCAATGTCGAGATAGAGGCGGTTGGGACGCCGGCCCGATGCCCTGGCCACACCGCCGGAGTAGGACAATGGGCTGGGCAGAGACAGGACCAGATGGAACCTGCCTGGTCCCGACGAGCAGCGGATGGAGACCGGCATCACGGGTTTCTTCGCTGGTTCCACAGAAGGCACCAGCATGCGTCCCGACAAAGCCCTGATGCCCAGGGACCGCAGCGCCGTCCCCTTGTTTTCCGAATCCTGCGATGCCGACTGGTCTGCCGGTACCTGGTGGAACGGCACATCCAAGAGGTCTCCAAAAATCCATCGGTCCGCCTGAAACCGGCTGGACATGGGGGAACGCGAATGGTCTCGTCCGGCCGACGCAAGCGCCCTGTCCGCTCTCCCTGCATCAACCGTCGACGGGACACCGGCAGACAGCGTCCTGCGAGCGCGTACCAAGGTCTTCGTGGCAGAAGCTCGTGGAATCAGAGGCACGGGCACCCCGGCCTGGAGCCTGGAATGAACGCCACTGGGTCCCGGGCGCCCAGCCGGAGGCTGCTCGATCACGATATCGGCGCCGTCTCGATCCCCGCGTTCTGTCCCGATATCGGCGGGCTTCGGACAGACAGCATCCTGCTCCAACTCCGCTGCTTCGGCCAGACGACGACATTCCCATCCCACCCACCTGTCCATCTCCGCCAGTCGCCCCGCAATCCTTGCCGCTCTGGATCGCAGGGCCCACGACTGTTCCTCTCTGTCCGCCCGTGAGGCACAGGCAAGGAGTCGGTCGATGGTTTCGAACCAGACACGTCTGGCATCCTTCGCAGTCGGTTCGGACACAGAACGACAGGACAGCGGGGCTGTCTGCGCGGAGACAGGCCCCGAACTCCGGCACCCGTCCAGGGCGACCACAGCGACCACAGCGACCCCCCAGAAGACAACGGACAGGGCCTCCCGTTTCATGGAAGGGCTACTTCGTCAGTTCCTGGATACGTTTGCGGACCCAGGCCGCTTCCTTGGGACGACTCGATGCAATAAAGCCCAGATATTTTCGATACATGGCCGCGGCCTCTTTCTTGGCACCCATGTATGCGAGCAATGTTCCCAGCTCGCTGTAGGCCGGCGCAAAACCGGGCCGCAACGACACCACCTTGCGATACTGGACCACTGCGTCCTTGTAGAGCTTGGCCCTGCGGAGCACCAGCCCGAGACGATAATGGAGGTCTGCGTTTCGTGGAGCCATG
Source organism: uncultured Myxococcales bacterium (assembly GCA_964539505.1). Lineage (GTDB taxonomy): Bacteria > Myxococcota_A > Polyangia > HGW-17 > SLPX01 > CAZIJS01. Next base: position 6,948 of record CAZIJS010000040.1, on the reverse strand, counting down.
CCCACTGCCTTTCGCAGCACCTCGATGGCCTCTCGATGCCGCTTGAGGCGAGACAAAATCTCTCCCCTGGCCGCCACCCAATCGACGTCCTTGGGAAAGAACTTGGCCGCCCGGTCCACGACAGCCAGCGCCTCTTTATATTTCTTCTGGAACCGATAGACGAGATACAGCGAACGCAAGACATCTCGTTTCTTGGGCTCGGATGCAAGGACCTTCTTGAAGGCTGTCACCGCCTGGTCATAATGCCGCAAACGAAATGCGCAGACTCCCAGGTTGTTCCAGAGATCGCTGCGCCTGGGAAAAATGCGCAAAATCTTGTGATAGTATGGCATTGCCTGATCGCAGTGTCCGGTACGTCTCAAGCTGTGGGCCAACAAGGTGACCGCATTGTGGTTCCTGGGATCTGCGGCCACGATCTTTTTCAAGATCATGATGGCCTTGACATAGTGTCGTGCCTTAAATTGCGCCCTGGCAGCCCGATACATGTCCGCCTCGTTCTGGGCCCGGGCCGTCACACCAACGAAGGAAGCCATCACCCCGAGCAGCAGGGCGGCCCCGGTTCTGACCCTACGCATCCTCCGTCCCAGGGACGGTTGGTACCTCTTCATGCCGGCCTCCTCTCCTCGGCGCAGCCCATCCAGCCCGCCGACTGGTGCATCGACTCTGTTCCGTCTCCACCATCAGGCGCTCGATCTCGGGCGCCCTGGTCTATTTCTTTTTCCCAGCTTCCTTCTCTGCTTCCTTCTCCTCGGGCGCAGGCTCATCCTGGGGAGTCACTCCAGTCCCCAGACCGTAATGACCGAGCACCCTGCGTCGAATCGTCTCCATCATGTCGGGGTTGTCTGAAAGCGTGGCCTTGGCGTTCTCCCGGCCCTGGCCGATGCGCTGGCCGTCGAAAGCATACCAGGAGCCGCTTTTGTCCACGATTCCGCAGGCCACTCCGAGGTCGATGAGTTCGCCGGTCTTGCTGATCCCCTCTCCGTACATGAGATCGAACTCCACCTCGCGAAACGGCGGCGCCAGCTTATTCTTGACCACCTTGACCCTGGCCCGATTGCCCACGAGTTGATCGCCTTGCTTGATAGCGCCTCCCCGGCGAATCTCCAGCCGCACCGACGAATAGAACTTGAGCGCGTTGCCCCCCGTGGTCGTCTCGGGGTTGCCGAACATGACCCCGATCTTCATGCGGATCTGATTGATGAAAATCACCAGGGTTCGCGATTTGGCAATGGAAGACGTGAGTTTTCGCAGGGCCTGGCTCATGAGCCTGGCCTGGAGCCCCACATGGGCATCGCCCATTTCCCCTTCCAATTCCGCCTTGGGGGTCAGAGCCGCCACCGAATCCACCACAACCACGTCCACGGCGCCCGACCGCACGAGCATGTCTGCGATCTCCAGGGCCTGCTCGCCGTAATCGGGCTGAGACACCAAGAGGTCGTCGGTGTTGACTCCCAACTTTCTGGCATAAGTCACGTCCAAGGCGTGCTCTGCATCCACGAAGGCACAGATGCCGCCCTGCTTTTGCGCCTCGGCCACCACGTGCAATGTCAGCGTGGTCTTGCCTGAACTCTCGGGACCATAGACCTCCACCACGCGTCCCCGGGGCAATCCACCGATCCCGAGGGCCACGTCCAGGGCCACCGACCCGGTGGAGATCACCTGGTCGGGGCCTACCTTGATGTCCGCATCTCCAAGGCGCATGATGGCGCCCTTGCCAAACTGCTTTTCGATGGCCGTAATCGTCAGATCCACCGAGCGCTGGCGCTCGTCTCCCTCGCGGTGATACACGGCCTTGTCCTTGCCCTTGCCCTTGTCGCTGCTCTTTCGAAATGCCATAAGCTCCTCTTCTCCATCCTGCAACCGACGTGATGCGCTCGGCTTCCGGTTCGACGGCCGAGCCTGGATTTTCCTTCACTGACCCCAAGCAAAAAACCATGAGATCGACTTGGGTTATAAAACGCTCCCCGAGCTCTTTCAACACCATGTTGTCTGGCCCAGAGCCCAGAAAACTCAAAGCCTCAGTCGCAACAACAGAAGACTTTGGAGACGCTCAGAAACGTTCTTCAAGGATTGACATGGATCGATCGCGTCTCCGTCCGCTCCAGGTTCCCGTCGATATCTTCACTGTAGGCGGAGATGGTATAAGTCCCGGCGGACAGTCCTGACACCTCCCGCGTCACATCCTGGACAGAGGCCCGAGCCAAGGATGCAATCTCTGAAGCAGAAAGAGCTTTCCGGTAGATGAAAATATCATCGATCCCACCCTCGAAGTAACTGCCGGGACCGCCAAAACAGGATCCACTGTTTCCCCGACCGATCTGCACGCAGCCATCGCCCTCCAGGTCTCCTGACTGGACCTGGGAACCATCCAGCAAGCCGTTGACGTAGAGCCGAATTTCCGTCCCATCATAGACAAGGGCCACATGCTGCCACTGGTTCGCCTCCAGGGGCGTTTGACCAGTGACTCGCTCCCAGACGCCATCGGCATAGATACCGCCGATGAGCATGTTGTCAGATATCCCCAGAGAGAACGGCCCGTTCTTCGTGATGATCCGCTGGTGCTTCCTGGGATTTACCAGATTGACCCAGCCTGCCAGAGTCACTGCGTTCCCGTTCAACTGCGACAGTCCGGGCAGACCGGATCCCAACTGGACGTAGTCATCCTCCCCGTCCAGCCAAACGGCACCATGATACCGCCCCAAACCAAACTGTGGCATCTGGGTATTGGCATACAAATGATAGCGATCGCCCGTAGCGAGGCCTGTCAACGATGAAGCCAAAACAATCGTCTTGTCGTTCTGGATGTCATCGACCAGGTAATCGGAAACACTGGTCACCGCACCAGAGGCCGAACCATCCAGGATTTCGACGAACCAACCATTGTACGCCCCGCTGTCATAACTCAATCTGTAGGAGCTCGTCTCGTGAATCCTGGTTTCCGTCGTCCCCGTATCCGCTGTTTCATAGTCTCCCTGATCGAGGCTCCCGTCATTTGCGTTGGGAGAGCCGTCCAGCACCTGACTGCCGCCGTTTTCGTCGAAACTCCAATGGGCGACCAGACCGTCTTCTCCCTGGAAAGCAATGCTCACGAAGGCAGGCTGGAGGCTCTCGGAATGCACTGCAATGGTGAAATGGTCGGCATCCACCGTGGCTCCGTCTGCCGGCGTGGGATCGACGAACCGGATCGAAGCGTTGGCAGGTATGCAATCTGAAAGGCTCAGAGAGCAGGCCTTGCAGAGCAGATGTCCGGCCGAATACCCGAAATCTGCGCAGGTCTTCCCGCCGAAGTCGTCTGTGTCGCAGTCTTCTCCCTCTTCGATGACCCCATTGCCGCAAAAACTCGGTGCAGGCCCCTTGCCCAGGAACCAAAGAATGAAATCAATCATGTGCGACCGGATGTCATTCAGATGCTCCGGATCGAGTCGATCCGTCTTGAGTCTCGTCACATAAATATAGGCAGAATACACTGTGGCAGGGCAGCAATCGGACAAGGGATCCCTGTCACAGCAATGTCCCCGCTCTTCGAGTTGGTTCAACAGGAGCGTGAGATACCGCATGTCATCCACGCCTTCGCGAAACCCCTCCCATTGGATGGTGTCGATGACCCCATTGGTCGTGGGATAGACGAAGTTGTGATCGCGATACACGTCATGATCGAAATCGTTCCAAATATTGTGCATCGACCAATCGTAGGCAAAATCCATGGCCAGGTCGTAGTTCTTTTGCCACAGCAACAATCCGTAGTTCCGCCGATATTTCGCCGGCCGTTCTTCGCCCACCTGGGGATTGCCGTAGGAACCAATCAGGTTTCCGTTTTCGTGGTACAGATCCGCAAGTGTCTCGTCTGGAATACGACTGACCACGGCAAGATCCAAGATGTCTGCCATGGCCAAGGCATAACTGGGGCGCTGGGCATCGAATACCTTTGCCCCGGCATCATGGACGGCGGCCATACGAGCCCTCATCTCCGGGTTGTCCAGATTCTGTTCATCCGGCGCATACACATAAAGTTGAGACACGCCGACAGGGCTCACCAGCGACAAGAAATCTTCCGTTCGACTCTGCACCACCGAAGGATCACCCGTCTCCAAGTAGTCGAGATCTATCGCATAGAGCACATCGTTCGACATTCCGGCATCTGCACGTAAAGAGAGCATCTCGAGCCATTGCTCCTGTCCTCCTTGGGCATAGACCGTTGGATTCGTGACCCCATGCTCGACGAGATCCCGCAACTCTGCACGCAGTTGCTCCTCGTTGCGGCGGCCGCTCGAAATGGTCCCTTGGTCTGAGATGCGGGATGAATAGTAAAGGCTGTATCGAATCATGGGGTCGGGAAGACGAAACGGCAGCACTTCCAGGGTGAGTTCCATCCGACCCACCAACGCATTGGCATCCCTGAGACGGATCGTGGTTCGGTAGGTGCCTTCCTGCGCATCTTCAGGCACTCGAATCGTGATCCAAAACTGCTTGTTCCTGTCCGATGGAATATCTACAGGTTCCAGGGTATCGCTGTCTCGGACCGAAAATTCATCATTGGTGGGCACATCGGAGACACCCGGTACACCGGAAGGATCGCTTATGTCCACATAGCGCCCATCAGACAACTTGACGAAGTTGCTCCCCCCTCCCACCTTGACCAGACTGTCGTCCTTGACAAGCAGTTCCGGGGTCAAGTGCTTGTGGGTCTTATCTCGAATGCTATAACCGGCCTGGTACCATACCTTCACCACGCGAATATCCAAGGCATCGTCTGGAATGACGCCCGACGGCCCCACCAGGTCATCGTGCTCCAGGCTCAAGGATGTCACATCCCTCTTTGCCCGGACCACGAAACTTGCGGGCTCTATCTCGCCCTGTGCGGCGCGCAGTGCGGTCTGGTACCCAACGTCTCGATCCGACAAATCGCTGTCGGGCAAGATCCATTCGTCGGTGACCGCCTGGACCTGGTAGACGACAAGAGCGGTTCCGTCGTCACTGTGGCCGTTGCAGTCGTTGTCCTTGCCGTCTGCGATCTCTTCGGCGCCTGGATGGACATACTCATCGAGATCGTCACAATCGCCGTCAGCCGCAGGATATCCGTCGTTGTCTGCATCGCCGTCGCACAGATCACCCTGGCCGTCACCGTCGTAGTCGGCCTGGTCCGAGTTGGCCGTATTCGGACAGTTGTCCTCACTGTCGGCGATGCCGTCTGCATCAGCGTCGCAGACCGTGATATCCGGGTTGCCCAGGCAATCGGAATCCTCACAATCAGTGGTGCCGTCGCCGTCGTTGTCCAGGCCGTCACCACAGAGTGCATTCGTGTTTTCCACCGGGCCGCTGTCGGACGCATCGCCACTGGCCGCGTCCCGGTCACCATGACTATTGGATCCACAACCCCCACCCCAGCCCAACGAGCCCACGACCACCACAATCGCCCATGGAATCAAACGCCTTTGCATGTCAACTCCTCCCACGATCCTTTTGAAACGACCAGGAACATCCCCTCACGTCTGTGCCCCCGCCCCTCCCTGGTCTGCCACTTCTGGTTGCCCGCCCAAAGCAGCCCGCGCCAGAACCACGTATTCCGCTCCTGCGCGCCGCAGGCGACTTTCGTAGAGCAGGACTTCCGCCACTCGGCTGACACCAAACTCCCTGTCTTTCCAGCTTTCCACCCTCTCTGTCAGGTCCAAAGCCCCCCTGCGTACCCGGCCCAGGGTCAGGTGCGGCGAAAAGGGTCGTCGCTCCCTTGGAAAGCCCATGGCTTCGAGGGCATCCTCCACCCCACGGAAGAGCGTCTCGAGTCTGCCCTCGGAATCCTCGAGTCCCACCCAGAGCACCCTTGGGGCCTTGGCCGAAGGAAAGGCCCCGAAACCACGGGCAGTCACTGAAAACGGCTCCACCGCACTCCCCATGCCTCGCAGGGTCTTGGCGAGGGCGTCCACCAAGGCCGGATCGATGGGCCCAAGAAACTTGATGGTCTGATGGATGTTGGCCGGCGGCACCCAGGTCACCTTGACGGATTCCCCCGACAGGTCCCTGCGCAATTCCTTCTCGAACCGAGCCACCTCGTTGGTCACCTCAGCGCTGAGGCGAACCGCGATAAACGCACGAATAGTCTCAAGCTTCGCCATGATCACACACCTCGATCCTTCTGTCCCGATCGCGACTCACGCTTTCCTCGCCCTGCCTCCCCCCTTTTGGCATGCCTCGACGAGCATGTCCAACGCCACGGCCGCTGCCTGCACCTTGATTTCACTACGCGACCCGGAGAAAACCTCCCGTCTTTCGAGCAAGCCCCATGGGCCCAACGCCGCCAAATACACCGTACCCACGGGCTTTCGTTTCGTGCCGCCGCCCGGCCCAGCAATGCCGGTGATACCAACCACACAATCCGCTGCGGCAAGATCCCGCACCCCCCTGGCCATGGCCTCGGCCACCTTGCGGCTCACCGCTCCGAACCGGGCCAGGTCCTCTCCCGAAACCGCGAGCAGGCGCTCCTTGGCCCTGTTCGCATAGGTCACCGCGCCCAAAATAAAGTATTTTGAGCTGCCGGGAATCTCTGTCACAAAATGAGCCACCAACCCGCCGGTGCAAGATTCGGCCAGGGCCAAGGTCCAGCCAGCCTCCCGCAGAATACGGCCTACTTGCTCGGAACGCTCCATGGCGCGCTGCCACGAAGAACCCAGCCCACCGGCCTCGACACCTGCTGGTTCTGAACTGCGTTCGTCCTCACTCATGCCACGAAAGCCTCCTTGCTTCCTCCATTAATCGCAGCGCACCTTTGCGGACCGCAATCTTACAGGCCAGCATGGCTCATCTGACCGGCAAAAACAACAGAGCAGATTCCACTGATCTTCAAACGAGGCAACCCCATCCATTGCTCACGGATCGAGAGCTGCAGATGAACGGCATCAGTGCCACCCTTGACGGGCCGGACCCCAGGGTGGAAAAACAGCCTCATGAACGAAC
>CAZIJS010000039.1:0-25884 GCA_964539505.1 uncultured Myxococcales bacterium | reverse complement strand
TTCTTGGCCGCAGTCTTCTTAGTGGCGGACTTCTTGGCCGCAGTCTTCTTAGTGGCGGACTTCTTGGCCGCAGTCTTCTTAGCTGTGGTCTTCTTGGCCGCAGTCTTCTTAGCTGTGGTCTTCTTTGTTGCCGATTTCTTTGTCGTTGCTTTCTTGGTCGCCATGGGGGACCCCTCCTTGAAAGAGAGTTTCGGGTTGTCGGTTGGAACAAGACGTTAGAGACATTTTTTATACCTGTCAACACAAAATATGCTCAATTAAGCATAATTTTGTTTCTCTTCGATCAAAAAGTGCTAAGTTGTGCGAAAACGACCATAGGTGAACCGAAGTTGCATTAAAGGTGCTATCGATTGTGACGGTGAGGTTGGGTGATGTTCAATTTCTGGACGTTTCTTTTTCGAGGCCGCCTCAGGCGTCTCGAACGAGCACAGCAGGCAGCGGCTCTTCTTGCCGAGGGCAAATTCGACGAGGCAGAAGACCGGTTGGAGATGGCCAAGTCCCCGGGATTCGGCCAGGATGTGGCGATATATCACTTCGTCAAGGCGAGACTCCACATGGTGCGTGGAGAATGGCGGGAGGCTGAGATGCACCTCCAGACTGCCATGGGCCTGGGACTCACCCGGCCGTCGGTGGACGTGAGCATGGGGTTGGTGAAAGCGAGACTCAGGCAGCCCGTCGAGGCCATGGAGGCATTGGATCGTATTGGGGTCGAAGGCAATGACGAGGTCCTGGCGCAGGCCGCTGCCGTCAAGGAGCAGCTTCAGGCCATTCTGTCAGGGGAGTTTATCGCCCAAGTGGAGGCCGATATCGAGAAGGCTGCAGGTGAGGTGGGGTTGGATCTGGGCGCAGACCCCATTTCGGGAATCGAACAGGTTGCGCAGGCTGTGCGGGAAAGTCGACTGGACCGGGATGGCGCGAGTCTGCTCCTGGGAGCCTTGGCCGTCACACACAAGGCCGGGGCCTGGCTGCTGGGGCTCGAACCCTCGGATCATGCGGTGGTGGTCTGGGGCCGCCTCTTCGTGCCAAGAGAAGAGGTGGACAGATTCCTTGCGGGAGCCGAGCAGCTCGGTCCAGTCTGGCTTTGGTGAGGCTTCGGCTGGAGGTCAGATTTCCTGAATGGTTTTCGGAATATCATCCACGCCAACCACGGCATCCACCAGTCCCCGGTCGATGGCAGCCTTGGGCATTCCGAAGATGAGGCTCGTGGCGCGGTCCTGGGCCACGGTCTTGCCCCCGGCAGCCTTGATGGCGGCCATGCCATCGGCGCCATCTCGGCCCATGCCCGTCATGATGACGCCCACGGTTTGCTTGCCGAACACCCCGGCGGCTGACTTCATCGTGACGTCCACAGAGGGTCTGCAGCCGTTGATGGGTGGGCCCTGAGTGAGGAGGACTCGACCCGTTTCGTCGAATTCCAGGTGTTTTCCCCCTGGCGCCACCAGGGCGATCCCCTCTTTGACAAAGTCACCGGCCCTGGCCTCCTCGACCTTGATGGTGCAGAGGCGATCCAGGCGCTCGGCGAGAGCCTTGGTGAACGTGGCGGGCATGTGTTGCACCACCACGACAGCGAGGTTCGTCCTTCTGGGAACTTGTGGAAGGACCCGGGTCAAGGCCACCGGACCACCTGTGGATACGCCGATGACCACAATTTTGCGCCCTCCCCGCGCCGTTGCCCCGATCACCGCACGTCGCGGGCGGGGACGAGCTTTGAGCTGTGACACTCTGGCAGTCGCGGCGTCGAGCACTTTGCGCACCACCTGGTCTGCAGACCTGGAGATGTCCGCGGAGACTTCGCCCGACGGTTTCGTCACGAAGTCTACGGCGCCTGCCTCCAGCGCGTCGAGGGTCTGTCGCGCACCCTCGGTGGTGTGGGCACTGATCATGACGATGGGCGTGGGCCGCACCGCCATGATCCGGCGTACTGCATCCACACCGTTCATGATGGGCATGTTGTAGTCCATGGTGACGGCATCTGGCTCGAGTTTTTGCACCAGTTCCAGGGCCCGGGCCCCATCAGGCGCCTGTCCCACGACCTCGAACCGACCGTCATCTTCAAGGATTTTGGAGATGGCTCGGCGCATGAAATGAGAGTCGTCGACCACCAAAACCCGTATTCGATGCAAACTCATGATTCCGGTCCTTCCTTGAAAATCCCGTCGGAACGCTGCCTGCCCATTGTGCCGTCCTCATGTCCTGCCGCCTTACCTGGAACCAAGCCTTCGATGACGTATCCTGTCACTGGTTCAGAAACGCCTTTCAGAGCCAGGCCATCTACTCGTCTTGCCCGCACCTGGTCCTTGGCAGCCTCGTAGGTGCTCTCACTCACCAAAACTCCTCCTTTGGGTGCGTTCGATTCGAATCTCTGTGCTCGGTTGACCGTGTCACCAATTACCGTATAGTCCCGGCGGAAATGTTTGCTGCCCAGATCTCCCCGGATCGCCGGGCCCCGATTGATGCCCACCCTGGCGCGTAGTCGAACTCCCTTGCTCGTGGTCCAGTCTCGCAGGGCACGTTGGATACCAAGACCGGCACGAATGGCCCGGATAGCCCCGGTTTCTTCCTCGTCGTCGGTGAAAACCGCCATGACCGCATCCCCGATGAATTTGTCGATGTCCCCTCGTTCATCGAGAACCACCGGACAAATCAAATCGAAATATTCGTTGAGAAACGAGACGACTTCCCTGGGACTTCGCGAGCCGCTCAGCGACGTGAACCCCACGAGATCGGCAAAAAGCACCGTGACAAGGACTTCCTGGGCCCTCACTGCGCCCACTTGTCCGGTAGCCGCCTGCATCTCGGCGGCGTTCGCGGTTTGTTGCGAAAGATAGAGCTGCGAAGCGCGCTTGTAGTCGCGCATCCTGCGCTCGGCCAGGAGCCGCTCCACGACGGCGATACACTTGTCGGTGCTGAAAGGCTTGACCAGATAGGATTCCAGGCCGACCGCCCTCATCCTGGCCTGGTCGCGCTCCGACTGGCGGGCCGTGAGCATCACCACTGGGATGTCCTGTGTCTCGGCGGCCCGCTTCATGGCATGGACCAGCTCGAATCCCGTCCACTCCGGCATGTCGTGGTCTGTGATTACGAGATCGGGTCGCAAATCCAGGACCTTCTCGAAGCCTTCCTTCCCGTTACGAGCGGTATGGACCACAAAGCCCTGCCGACTGAGACTGTCGGCCACCAACCGGCGCACCGGGGCGCTGTCTTCCACCACCAGGATGCGTTCGCGCCCCTCTATTTGGAGCCCGGCCAGGAGCCGTTTGACCCGCTTGAGCAGGTCGGGCCCCATCACGGGTTTGACCAGGTAGTCATCGGCACCGGCTTCGAATCCGAGTTCCAGATCCGGCGTCTCTCCCCTTGCAGAGCAGATGACCACGGGAGTGGTTTCGAGATGGGGATCTTCCTTGATGGCGCGACAAAGGCCGTATCCATCCAACTCGGGCATTTCGATGTCCGTCACGACCAGGTCAGGCCTCTTTTCCCGGATCACATCGAGGGCCTTGGCGCCGTCTTCGGCCTCGATGACTTCACATCCTGCGTCCGTGAGCAGGGTGGCGACTTGTTGTCGCAAAAGCTTGCTGTCGTCTGCCAGCACGATGAGCGGTTTGTCCCGAATCAGTCGGGAGACGGTTTCGGCCAGGTCGGAGGGACCGAATGGGATTTCGAGATACGCCGCCCCAGCAATTCCGTGCGCTTGGCGCCTGTGGGCGTCATCGAGACCGAGCAAGAGCACCGCCGGTCGTCCCAGCGCTGCGTCGAGTCTCAGGGTTTCTGCCAGATCCAAGACATCCAGGTCCGGGAGAAAGAGCGGCAGGATCACCAGGTCCACGGCGCCTTGCCGGCAACGCTCCAAGAGCTGGTTGGGATCGGCCGTCGTTTCCAAATCCAGTCCACTCTGAGCGAGATCTTCGTCCATGCCCAACGCGAGTACCCCTTGGGGAATCAGTGCGACGATTCCGGGCCCTTGGTCGACCATGTGCCTCGATTCAGTCATCTTTTTTCTGGTCCTCGTTGGAGAGCAACCGCTGGACGGTCCGGGCCAACTCAGATTCCTGGACCGGCTTGGACAGGTAGGCGTCCACGCCCGCGTCGAAACCTCGAACCACATCGATCTCCTCTCCCATGACCGAGATCATGACGATGGGCATCGCTTCTGTCTCCCTGTTGGCGCGCAGTGACCGGGTGAGTTCGTAGCCGTCCATTTCCGGCATGTTCACGTCTGTGGCCAAAAGATCGAAGGCAGTGGCTTGGGCCAGTGCCAAGGCCTGTCGGCCATCGCCGGCCTCGGTGACGTGGAATCCGAGTCGCTCGAGGATGTCGGTGACCACCTGCCTGGCGGATGGTGAATCGTCGACGACCAGTGCTTTCCGATTCTTGGAACTCTGGGCCTGCTGCGAAGCGACTGGTTCCATGTCCAGACCGGCGCCCACCACGGCAGGAAGGTCGAGGATGGGCACGACCTGGTTGTCCAGGATGGTGGCGCCGGCCACGAAGGGCAATCGAGGGAGAAGACCCTCGGGGCTCTTGACGAGAATTTCTTGTTTGCCTGCCAGTTCATCGCAAATCAGGGCGAACTGCTCCCCAGCCGAATCCACCAAGACGAGGTGGCGTTCTTCTCGCTTCCGGGTGGGGAGTCCCAGCACGGCGGCCAGATCCAGCACGGCTACAGGCGGGTCTGTGCCGAACACCCAGCCTTTTCCAGCAGGCCGAATTTGACTGGGAGCCACCCTTGTGGTTCGAGATACGGATTCGAGGGGGATGGCCAGCCGCCTGCCCGCCACATCGAGCAGCAGGACCTGGCGAATGGCAAGCGTCAGTGGCACCGTGACCGTGAAGGTCGTTCCCTTGCCCGGCTGGCTCGATATGCTCACAGAGCCCCGAAGGCTTCTCGTGACCTGGGCCACCACGTCGAGCCCCACCCCGCGGCCCGACAGATCCGTCACTTTCGAAGAGGTGGAAAAGCCGGGAGAAAAGAGGAGATCGAGGACTCTCTTGTCGTCGAGGCTGTCCAATGCCTGTTGCGGCAAGATGCCCTTTTCCAGGGCGCGGGCCCGAACGGCCTTGGGATCGATCCCTCTGCCGTCATCACTGACCTGGATGACAAATCGCGAGCCACGATGACTGGCTGAAAGCCGTAGGGTGGCCACTGGGTCCTTTCCTGCCTTGGTGCGTTCTTCCGGGGGTTCGATCCCGTGGTCCAATGCATTGCGCACCAGGTGCACGAGGGGTTCGTCGAGTTTTTCCACCAGGATTTTGTCGAGTTCCGTGGTTTCCCCAACGAGTTCCAGGCGTACGGATTTGCCAAGCGCCTCGGAGAGATCGCGCACGGTGCGCCGGTGTTTGGAGAAGATCCGCGACACGGGAATCATGCGGAGCTGCATCACCTGGTCGCGGAGCTTGGCCACTGAAAATTCCATTTTGCCCAGCAGCTCGTCGAATCGTCTCGTCACGTCCCTGCTGCGGCGCACCTCGGCATCCAGGGACTGGTGCAGGTCACCAGGGTCCATGGATTGGCTCCCAAGTTCAGCGGTTTTGTGGGCGAGGCTCTCCATTGCCGCGACGATGGCCTCCATGTGACTCTCCAGGCCGCGTAAGCTCGCCTTGAGCACCACCTGTTCTCCGACGAGATTGAGCAAGGAGTCGAGCTTTTCGAAATCCACCCGGATGGTCTGCCCCTTGCTTCGGTGGGCCGACGGAGCAGCGGGTTTGGGCGCTGTTTCCTGGACCGATGAGCCGAGCATCTCTTTGGTCATGGGTCTGGCCAGGCGGTCGAGGGCTTGGTCCACCAGGCTTGCTGGAAGGGGCTGTCCGTCCTGCGCGAGCTCGAGCAGGCTGGTCATGGTGTCTCCCACGGCCAGGAGGCTGTCTACGTGAGCGTGGCTTACGAGTCCAGCCTTTTTCAATGTGCTGATGAGATCCTCGGCGGCATGCGCCAACTCGTTGAGGGGCGAGAGGCGGACGAAGGCCGAGGAGCCCTTCAAGGTGTGCATATCTCGGAATATTTCATCCAGGAGAGGCTGGGGATCTGCGGCATTTTCGAGATCCAAGAGTTTTGAGCCCAGGTCTTCGAGGCGTTCGCGGCATTCCTGGACAAAGGCCTCGACCATACGTTCGTCTTCGGGAGGACTCCAGACGAAGAACTCACCAGGTTCCCTGCCGGATGTCTCGGTGGTCTGCTCGGGCTGACTCGAACCCAGCTCCGCAACCTGCCGGGCAGCTTGTTCGAGACGATCGAGAAGTTGTTGCGCAGCGTCCATGTCGCTGTCACGAAGTTCTGTGACCACCCGGCGAAACTCGTCTACGAATGCCAGCACGGCCCCCAGCATCTCATCGTCTTGGGACGAGCGATTCATGGCCTGTCTGGCGGTTCGCACCGCAAGTGCCAGTCCGTCTGCTCCCACCATCCAGGCATCCGCTTCGAGGAGGCCGAGATGCTTGGACGCCCAGGCCAGCCCATGGGCTTTCCAGCAGGATTCCTGGGTCAGGCAGGCCTCCAGCTCGTCGAGACGCTCGGCGGCATCCGTGAGAAACAGGTCCCACAGGTCCATCGTCATGGGCGCCCTCCGCCGTCAGGATCCTCGAGGAGGTGTGCCAGGCCGCAGCGTCGGACCCAGCGTTCGACCCCGGGCTTGGTGGCCTTGAGCCTCACGACCCCCTGGAACAGTTCCACGTGGTGTGCCGCCCTCGAGATCACCTCTGCGGCCTGGTCGCAGAGAAAATCGGCGCCGTCCAGATCCAGCAGGAGGATCGTCGGCGCAGTGCGCAGTCGCGCTGAGAGGGTAGCCTCCAGATCTCCGATGCGTTCATCGGTGTAGGAACCCTTCAGCACAATGGATGTCTCTTTCCTTTCTCGTTCCTCCCGAGGCATAACCAGGGAGAGGGTTGCGCCCTGGTCTGTCTCATGACGCCCATGGGCATTCCATGGGTCCCCGGGCTCGGGGACCAGGGCCGGCTCGGGTTTTTGCCAGATCACCCCTCCGGCACTTCGGATGGGCACCAGTCGCTCGGCAGCCTCGCGGCCCAATTCGGATGGGCCGAGGAGCAGCAACCCTCCGGGTTTGAGAGCGGAGATGAGGCGGTCGAGGACCATCTGCGCAGCATGGGGCGCGAAGTACATCAAGACGTTTCGGCACAAGATCACGTCCTGGGCTTTGGGGAGGGGATCGCACAGGAGGTTGTGACGGGAGAAGCTGCAGAGCCTGCGCAGTTTCATCCCCGCCTCGATACCCCGGCCATGGCGGATCCAGTACTTCCTTTTCAGACTTTCTTCCAACCCTTGGGCCTGTTGGGCATCGTAGAAGCCCCCGGCTGCCTGTTGGACCGCTTTTCGAGAGAGATCGGTCCCGATGACTCGAAATCGAGACAGTCCGGCTTCCAGCAGGAGCATGGCCAGTGAGTACGCTTCTTGGCCTGTGCCGCAGCCCGCGCTCCAGATGTTTGTCTGGATCGGTCGTTTGATGAGGTGCTCTTCGATGAGCCGGTCGAGCGATCGCGCATGCCGCATCCAGGCTGTCTGGCCGATCCGAACCATCTCGAACAGTTCGGCCGACTCTTCGGGCCGGCTTTCCAGGAACGTCGCGTACTCTTCGAGACCAGACAGGCCCAGCTCGGCGCATCGCTTCGTTGCGCGCCCTTCGAGGAGCCAATTTCGTTGGGGCAAACATTGGATGCCGAAGGACCGCATCAAGGCTCGATCGATGCGCTCCAGGGCGTGGTTCTTGGTTCCATGGGAGGACATCTCCGCAAGAGTCCGGCGCGCACCAGGATCCCGACGCGCCCCAAGGCGCTGCCGGCCATCCGGCCTGTTGGACTCGTCTCGGCTCATGTCCGATCCGCCTCCTGTCCGGCAGGCAGGGCGCGGCCGACAGGGAGACTTCCTGGTGCATCCAGAGCCCTCTGGGCGACTTTGAATCCCTGGACCGACTCTTCGAGCCTTTGGGCCAGCTCAGAGAGACGTTCTCCCTGCAGCACCGCATCCTCACTGGAGGCGAGTACTTCCTGGGCAATGCGCTGAACCACGTCCATGTTGCGCGCGATCTCGTCTGACGCCAGGGCCTGTTCTTGGACCGCAGCGGCGGTGTCCTGGAACACCTCAACGATTCTCTGGATGTCGCCGAAGGTGTTTTTCACCAGGTTCGTGCCTTGTTCCACTTCTTGGATGGCGGCGTTCATCGTCTGAACGGCCTCAGCGGTCTGTTGGGTGATGGTTGCGATGAGTTCTTCGATGTCGCGTGCACTTTGTCCCACGCGCTTGGCCAGGGAGGAGACTTCGTCGGCAACCACGGCAAACCCCTTGCCGTGTTCACCGGCATGGGCGGCCTCGATGGACGCATTGAGGGCCAGCAGGGATGTCTGCTCCGAGATCTGGCGGATGACTTCTACGATCTTGCCGATACGTTTCCCACTCTCTCCCAATCGGGTGATGCGCTGCCCTACGTCTTCCACGGACCGCCGGATTTGGTTCATTCGCTGGACCGCGGCAGAAACCTCGTCGCCGGAACGTTTGGCCACCTGGGTGGTTTCCATTGCGTTGTCGGCCACCTGCTGGATGGAACTCGACAGTTCGGTCACGGCGGCCGTAGAACTTTCGGTCTTGATCGCCTGCTCCTTTGCTCCTTCGAGCATCTGTTGAGACGATGCGCACAGTTGGGTGCTCGACGTGCCCACCTGGAGAGCAGCCTCCTGGACCTGCGCGGTGATGCTGGCGAGTCGTTCGAACAGGCGGTTCATCCCATCGGCGAGTTGCCCCAGCTCGTCTTTAGATCGGATATTGATTCGCTTGGTCAGGTCTCCGTTTCCCGCCACAATTTCGTCGGTGGCCTTGATGAATTTGCGGATGGGGGATGTGATCCAGACAGACAGGACCCAGGCCATGAGGAGAGAAGCCACGGCTATGGCAGCCAGGGCAGGACCGATCCAGCTCAGGAGTTGGGCCATCAAGAGGTCCTTTTTGCGAAAGCGCAGGATGAACAGCCGGCCGATGGTGCCCTTGTTTTGTCCCTTGTACCCCTTGATGGGCACGGAGTAAAAATCGTAGGGCTTGTCGGCGAGCTTGATGATTTGAATCTTCTTGCGGCCTTCCCAGGCTTTTTTTCGTGATTCCGGCCTCAAGGCGGTTGCCACCGAGGGCCAAATTTCCTTGGGGAAAACGGATGCAAGGACCTGGTAGTTTTCGTCGGTGAACACGAGACGGTGCTGCATCTTGGGACGGGAATCGGATTGCTGTTTGTAGTCTAGGAAATACCGGTGGATCGGGATCCCGAGCAGCAAGGCCCCGATGACTCGGCCGGATGTGTCTGTTGCAGGTGCAGCCGATGTGACGAAGACCCGGTTGGCCACGAGAAGAATCCGGCCAGAGACTGGCATCCGACTCAAGACTTCCGAGATGATGAGCTGTTTGGCAGGATTGAACGCCGCTTTCGGCAAGCCCTGGATGCGTACGAGGCGGCCCTTGGCATCCACCAGGACCACCAGCCCTGGGTCCAGGGATGCGGTCAATGCTTGAATCACCGAGTCGAGACTCTTCTCGCCGGCGGGGTGGGGGGCTGTGGCTGGGCGGGCATCGAGCGAGCCGATCCGGGTGGTCCCTGGTTTCAGTGGTGACCCTGTCTGCGCCTTTGCACCTTGCGTTCGGGCCGGCTGGAGATTCGGCTTCATGGGCCTGCCGGCGTTTGCCGCAAGGTAGGAGCGAAGCCCCGGGTCTTGCACGGTGAGTCGACAGACCGCTTCCAGGGATGCACCAAGGCCTTTTTGATAGTCGAGATACCGGAGCAAGTGTTTTCTGAGAAAATTTCCGCGATCCCGGCGGCCTTTCTGCAGCAAGATGTAGGACATGCCGCCTGTGGCGCCCACTGCGACACCCGTGATCATCGCGCAGGCGATGAAGATCTTGACCCAGAGTTTCATTCGAACGCGTTTAGTCACCGTTGTCTCCTCCCGAAGGTGATCGAGCCGTTTGCTGGATGTGGCCCATGGCACCCACCTGTTCTGCGAGTCGGTTCATGTCCAAGAGCAGGACGGGCTCTTTTTCGTCCGCAAAGAGCCCCATGGCCCAGGTGGGAATTCCTGGGATGCGCCGCGTTCCGGTCGTGGTCTTCGAAAGTCGCCGCACACCCATGATTTCATCCACGATCACGCCCCATCGCTTCTCCTCCGCTCTGACCACGAGCACCCGCGTCTGGGGACTCTCCTGGGACGGCAGGTCGATGAGGGCGGCCAGGTCCAAGACCAGGAGGATGTCTCCTCGCAAGGGGGCCAGCCCGCGCACCCAGCGAGGCAGGTGAAACATGGGCGTGATGGTGGGCGGTTCCACCGCCTCGGATACTTGTTCGATGGGAATGGCCATGGGACGACCCGCCACCAGGAAACAGACGCTCTCCACCAACCGGGCCTGCTGGCCCCCGCCGTCAGGCGCTCGATCCTGCTCGTTGGCGTCGATTCTGGTTTCTTTCCGGGACAATTGCTCCGTCCTCTCCTCGTGGGTCGCATCATAGCCCACAGCATGTCTCGGCACAACGATCGCAAGTGACCCCCACTGGGCCCGGTGGCAGCCTTTCATCACCCGGCCTTTTCGCGGGTAAGCCATGTATATAGGCGATTTTGGTGGATCGTGGCCAACAACAGGGCGGATGCGCAGAGGACAGCCAGGCCTGCCAGCCACTGGAGGGACAGCGTGCCTTGGAGCAGCTCCAGCGTGAGTGCGGTCAACACCGCACTGGCAGGGGACACCAGGCCCAAGATCACGGCCCTGGCACCAGGGCGCAGTCTGCTTGGGATCGGGTAGTAGAAGATGGGAGAAATGGGGGTCTTGAGTGCCGTCTTGGCTTCGGACTCGGCGAACCTGGCTGTCAGGGCCAGGCTCACCCGACCCCATATCGTCAGGGCGATAGTGGCGAGCCAGAGCAGCCCGGCAAAGATTCCGTTGGCTGCGGTGATGCCCCATCGTTTCGTGAGCCAGGGCGTGATCATGATTTGTATGGCAAGGCCTGCCACATGCGCAAGGGCCGAATAGGTTCCCAGGATCCTGGCCATGGCGGTTGTGTCCAGATTGGCGCGAAGCAACGCAAGGCTCACGTACCGTACCAGGAACCGGGTGAGCACGAGCAGGATGGTGGCCAGGGCAATGGCCCGGACCAGTCGTGACTCCTTCAACAGGGCAACCGTCCGGCGAATGCTCGATCGGGGGGACTCGAGCTCGAATGCCATCTCCTCCGGGCCTGTCTCGACTGGTTGAAGGCGTCGGGCCGTTTTTTCCAAGCCGGTCTCAGGCAGCGGCTTGCAGAGCAAGTCATCGAGATGGTTGCCGACTTCGTCCGATGGGTCCAAGGCCCGTTTCCCCTTTTTCTTGGGCGTCGGTCCCGGTCGTCTCAGTCCCAGGAGAAAAATTCCCGCCATTGGAAGGAGCACCGAGAGGCTGGCTGCGGGCAGCCAGGTGAGCAGGGCCGTGCCCGCGGTCTGGCGCACGAGAGCACCCCCAGCAGAACGTCCGGCGCTGGCAGCCGTGTAAAGGATGGGAAAGAGGGTCCTGGCTTCGCCCGGCCGATAGAGTTCCAGGAGATAGACTCCCCAATGTACCTTGATCACCGTGTCGGCTGCTTCGATGGTGGCATAGACGATGGCATAGGGCCACCAGGTCCCCGTGGCACCCGACCAAAGGGATGGGAGCACCACGGCCGCGGCCATCCAGCTCAGGGCCCAGGTGAGCAGGGCCCTTGCTCCCAGATGTTCGGCCCGCCGGACATACGCCCAGGATCCCGCGACCCGGAGAATTGCTTGAATCGCGAAAATGGTGGGCAGGTGACGAATCCCGATCCGCGTGACGAACAGGGTTTCGGCCACCAGCCGGGTGACCTCCAGTCCGGCAGACAGGGCGCCGTATCCCAGCCACAGTTTGACGGCATGTGTTCGTCTCGACCCGGGCCTTGTGCCTCCATCGTGTCGAGGGGGATCGGGCCGGCTCTCGTTCACTGGTCGGCCCCGATCCACCAGGTCACGTCCATGGTGCCTGTCAGCCGGCCAAGGCCAAGCGCCAGGGTTTGGTCCAGTACTTCAGTGCCGCGATATCCGAATGGAAGATTTTTTGGATCCTCGAATTTTACGACACCGCCGGCCGTCTTGCCCGAAAAAACGCGTCTCCCATTTTGGTCGATGACCTGTAGGTCGGTCATTTCGGCCAGCTTCGTCCCTCCTCCGTGGGGAATGAGATTCGCATCGGTGACCCAGACGCGTTGGCGATCCGTGAGATGATCGAGGGGTCGTCCCTGGGCGGCCATGCGCGCCGGGTCGAAGGAAGCCTTCGGCTCGATGAGCGCGATGGGAAGATCCGCCGACAGGGTTACAGGGAACGGTCCGGCCTGGGTCTCTACGAAGGGCGTGAGCCCATGCCCGTTTCCGTCGTGGAGATAGCATCCCAAGGGAAAAGTTCCAATGGCATGCAGACCCTGGTGCATGCCATGGAAGAGTATTTCGATGTCTGCCCCCAGGAGAGCCTGGGCCAAGGCCAATCGGCGCTTCGTCTGGAAGCGATGCACCCGGTGGCATTCTCTTTCGTAGTCATGAGCGGCTCGGCCTTCCACGACCCAGATATCGCCCCAGGGAGTCTCCTGGCGAGTCGCCATGGCCCGCAGCGCTTCAGAGTCATCCCAATAGAGGCCCGGCCCGAAGCTCGTTTCCCCGCGAAATTCCGTGCCCGAGCTGTGGAGCAGGGCGACTGGGCCGTCCCAGTCAATGTGGTCTTTCGCTTCGGCAGAGAGCCTGCAGACCTCCAGGAAGTGGTTCGAATGACGGATGTCGACAGAGACAGTCTGCCCCTCCAGCGACAACCCGGAGCGTTCCAATTGGATCAGGCGATCGACAAGGGCGGATCGGGTTGGTTCTCGTCGCAGCCCCACCATGAGCAGTCCGCAGCCGTTCGGTTTTGCCTCCAGGGGCACGAAATCGCCGGACCAACGCAGCAGGCCTCCGTAGCCGAATCCAGACGTCCATCGGCCAGGGTTTCTCGTGACCGTGGCATCCGGTGCCCCGAGAAACATGGCATCGGGCTCCAGGCCCCTGCTCATCTGGTAATAGTGCATTTTTGCCAGCCCGTAGCGCATGTTGAGACGGCAGAGCCGTTCGCCGGTGTCCCCCACACCGGTGGTGATCACCAACCGTTCGGCACGGGCGAGCAATTCGCTGTCTTTTCGATTCGATTCCACTCCCACCTCCACCAGTCGGCGCAGGCATATCCTGAAACAGCCCAAAGGTCTGGGCAGGGCCTGTTCCAATCCCGGCCTGGTCCGGCAGTTCGCAGGCCCGCGGTTTTGTGCGCCCGGTGCCGTATCGACCTGCGCAGGATACAGCCAGGCTATCTTTTCTCCCCGGGCCTTTTCGGTCAAGACTGTTTCTGGAGTCGGGCGAGGGCTGCCATGTATCGGGCACGGGCCGTATGAAAAGCGGTCGGGTCTGCATCAGGATTCGAATCTGGATGATAGCGGCGGGCCATTTGATGCCACCAGCGGCGCAGCGCCTCGACGTCTCTTTCATCCGGAAGGTCGGGCATTGTGGGACCATCTGTCTTCGGGGCCCTCTGCCCAGAACGCGAGTCGTTCCCTGTGCGGTCCGGTCCGGCTGGTTTTCTTGGTTGGTTGCTTCGGCCTGGACCGCATATCGCCAGGTCGAGACGTTCCAGGAGGGCGAGCCAGGACCAGAGGTGCTCGACGAAGGAGCTGCCAAGCCGGGGGTTGGCGATGAGCGTTTCGCGCAGATCCTGCCAAGACCCGCCGCCAGTGCGCAACCAGAAAGTCAGGGGTCCCCGAAGCCCCGGGGGAAGCAACTCGGTCAGGGTCTGAGCGATCCGCTTGCCGCCTGGTCGCAGGTGCCAGGTTCGGTTACGCCCTGAGGCCGGGGGGGGCTCGACCGGTCTGGCCCAGTCGATCAAGGACCGAGCCAGGTCCAGGGGCTTTCCCAGGGATGCGCGCACGGGAATGACGGCGTCGGACTCGATGCGGATCCGCCCTTGTGCCTGGTCCATGAATCGCCCAAACCGCAGCCGGGCCTGTCTGCTGAGGGCCTGTTCCAGCAAGGGTCCAGGCAGCCCCTGGTCGGCGAGAACCTGTCCGGCGAGACGACATTGGCTCCTGGCCAGTTTCGCCGCTCGATCCGTCTCGCAGGACGTTGCCTGGCCGGCCCGGGCCAGCAAGCTGCCCAGGCGCAGATCCCCGCCGTTCCAGATCTCGATCCCCCGGATGCGGCGACCGGCCAGGGTCACAGACCAATGCCTGTCGCCGTGACTCATATGGAGCGTTCCCTTCCACCCGCGGCGCGCCAGGTTCCAGAGGAGCTCTGCCAGGAGATCCCGGCGCGATGCAGGGAGAAAATCAGCGTGTCTGCCATGTGGTGCCATAAACCCATGGTAGCCCTGGATTCGTTGGGGGCAAAAAAAGCGCACCCTGCAGGACAGCGGGACTCAGCGATTTAGCCACTGCGGGAGTTCGTTGGAAGATGTGTGGGTCTTGCTCGCGATGCAGGCTGCCCTTCGAGGGTGAGCGCATCGAAAGAGCCCGGGTGCAAACCTGCGCTCATCGAACGACGGTTGGTTTTTCGGGGTGGATTCGATCACCGGGATCGGTGAAAATCCGGACAGGCGGGGTGGTTCAGTATCCGCCGGGCATGGCAGCCTGTGCCGCCAGTTCTCGGATATAGTCGTTGACCATGGCTCGCACGTCCTCGTTGAACGAGACTTTGTCGGCCGCGATTTCACGCAGGGCCGTGACCACTGGTTTGTTGTTGCATTCCACCACCGGCCTGGCGCCTTGCGCGATCTGTCGCGCGCGCTTGGCTGCCAGGACCACCAGGGCGAAACGGTTGTCTACGTGTTCCAAACAATCTTCGACGGTGACGCGGGCCACGACGGGACCTCCTTACCAAGCCTGGTCTGACACCGATTGTCCCGGCGCTTGCCGGCTAGAGGTGGCAGATCCATATTCTGACGTCTCGAGACGTCCCTTTCAATTTATCACGTTCTTACGTCTCTTTCATATAGGGTGGCTGTTTGGGGTTGTCAAACGGTAGTTTGAGTCCTCAAAGTCCCTGAACGCATCCGTCCTTGCGTCCATGAGACCATTGAGCATCCAGGGTCGTGCATCCACCGCCGGTATGGTAGCAGAACGCATGCGTTTGGAGGAGTCATGAAATGGCCCGCAGGCTCGCAGGGACCTGGGATCAGCTCGTCTTGGGGCGCAGCTCGTAGACATGGTGGATTTTCGGGCTGCGTTTGAAGTCTTCCGGCAGGCAAGCCGGGGAGATGTTTTGGATGTGGAAATCCGACAAGGCGTCTTCGTCCAGGCGAAACCGGCGTTTGTTGGTTGAAAACAAGATGAGGCCCCCGGCTGCCAGTCGCTGGGCCGTGGCCGTCAGCAGGGCCACGTGATCTCGTTGGACGTCGAAGGGCGGATCGCCGCTCTTGGTGTTGGAGAAGGTGGGCGGATCGACGAAGATGAGGTCCCATGTTTCGTCGGTCTCCGAGAGAAACCGGCGGGCATCCGCCTGAACCACCCGATTGCGCCGTTCCGACAGACCGTTGAGCACCAGGTTCCGCCGGGCCCAGCCCAGGTAGGTGGGGGAGCGGTCCACGCTCGTGGTGTCTCGACTGCCCCCCTTGGCCGCATACACCGAAGCACTGGCCGTGTAGCAAAAAAGATTCAAAAAGCGTTTGTTTCGGGCAAGCTCGAAGATACGTTGTCGCACGAGACGGTGATCCAGAAACAGCCCGGTGTCCAGGTAGTTTTCGAAGTTGACCAGGAATCGGTGGCCCCCTTCGCGCACCTGTCGAAAATTGCCCCCCGAACCGATCTTGCGATACTGACTGGCGCCCTTGTGGCGCCGGCGCACCTTGACAAACATCTGCTCTCTGGGGACCTCCAGCACTTCGGGAATCAGGGTCAGCACATCAGCGAGTCGCTTGGCCGCCGCCGCCCGGTCCACTGTGGAGGGCGGAGCGTATTCCTGGACATGCACGAAGTCTTCGTATCGATCGATGGCCACGGCATATTCGGGGATGTCGGCATCATAGACCCGGTAGCAGGTGATGCCATTGCGCCTGGCCCATCGTGCCATGTGGCGAGCGCGCTTTTTCAACCGGTTTGCAAAGGCCTGCGCCTGCGGATCGTTGTGCGTCTCGTTGTTTCGCAGGCCCCGTTGCGCCTTGTCCTGTGGGCTCGTGCCGATCTGTTTTCCCGTGGTGTTGCGTTGCTTTCCCGTGGCGTCGATGGGTTTTTTCGTCGTGCCGCTGGGTTTTCTCGTTGCGTCGGTCTGTTTTCTTGGGTTGGTTCCATGATCCGCTTCGGAGCGATCCCGGTCGTATCGATAGACCTTGCATGCGATGGCTCCATTGCGCAGCTCCTTTTCCTTGGCCTGTCCCAGGCCCAGGCTGGCCGCGAGATCCTCCTCCGACGTGAGCACCGCTACCCGAAAGCCGGCAAATCGCTCGGTGAGGATTCTGCCCAGGCTCGCATACAATATTCGGAGCTGAGCGACTTCGCCGAGCCGGTGCCCGTACGGAGGGTTGACCGCCACCAGGCCTCTTCGATCGCTGCCCCCCTTCGATCGGTCGAGAGGCTCTGCCAGGTGGAGTTCCCTTCTTTCGAAATGGACCACCCCTTCGAGCCCCGCCCGTCTGGCCGCCTCGATGGCGGCTGCCACGGCTGTCCGGTCCGCTTCGAATCCCACTACTGGAGGAATGGCCGCCCGACCCTGTGTGGCCCGGTTGGCCGCTTCCTCGATGATTCGTTGCCAGAGAGCTTCGTCGTGGTGGAGCCAGCCATGAAAGCCGAAACGCTTCCTGAGGATTCCTGGGGCGATGTCACCTGCAATCCAGGCCGCTTCGATGGGCAGGGTGCCACCTCCACACATGGGGTCTACGAAGGCTCCACCGGAGCGGGCGATACCAGGCCAATCGGCGAACAAGAGGATTCCCGCCGCCACGGTCTCTTTCAAGGGTGCCTGAGCCCCTTGGACGCGATAGCCCCTCTGATGGAGGGGGGCCCCGGCGAGGTCCAGGGACACCAGGGCTTGGGTGCCTTCCAGGTGCACCTGGAATTGCACGTCGGGGGCCTTGTTGTCCACCGACGGCCTGCGGCCCGAGCGTTTCCGAAACGAATCCACCACTGCGTCCTTGACCCGTTGGGCTACGAAGCCCGTGTGATGCAACTCTCGGTTTGCTCCAGTGGCCCGGATGGCAAAGGTCTGCGATGGGTCCATGTGCTCGTGCCAGGGGACCTGTGCGGCGCCCAGGTAGAGACTCGTGGCGTCTTTGGCCGGAAACCTGGCAAGTTCCAGGAGGATTCTGCTCGCACAGCGGGACCAAAGACAGGCACGATATCCTATTTCCTGGGTGCCCAGGAAGCTCACCGACGACCTGGTGACCCGAATGTCTTTTGCCCCGAGCGCCTTGACTTCACCGGCCACGAGACGAGACAGCCCCAATGCAGCCGGGGCGTGGAAGCGGTGGATGGTTCCTTGGTTCATGGTTTTTCGTCTCCAGACATTTCGGGGTTTCGATGGGCAAGCATAGCACAGGTCTTTTCCCGGGGCCCTGGGAACATCGTCTGGCAGGGAACCTGGGAGATTGAGAACATTTCCGACACGGGATCCGGCACGATTTTATCGCAGCCGGTTGGCGCAGAGGGCCCTTTTGTGGCATAAGCCAGGCGAGTGGACCGAGGTCTTCGTGCGAGACGAGGAGAATTCGGCGAGAAGAATTCCGCGAGGAGAATTCCGCGAGGAGAATTCCGCGAGGAGAATTCCGCGAGGAGAATTCCGCGAGGAGAATCCATGGACCGAGGTGATGGCCAGACTGCGAACCGTTGGGAAGACACGACAGATTTCTTCGAGGCGGCCTACCCGAAGAACAAGTCATTGGTGCAGCGAATGCACCGAATGTTCTATCCACAGACCGTTGCCCTTGTGGGGGCTTCCGCCAATCCGGCCAAGTGGGGCAACCGAGTGCTCCACAGTATCTTGTCGGGCGGGTTTGGGGGCCGGGTCGTGCCGGTCAATCCCAAGGGCGGCAAGATTCTTGGCATGGATGTCGCGCCCAGTCTCGAGGCAGTGCCCGGCCCCATCGATCTGGTGTTGATCGTGGTTCCCCCCGAGCATGTCATGGGCGTGCTGGCCGACTGCGTCCGGCTGGACGTGGGCTCTGTGTTCATGATCACTGCGGGTTTTTCCGAATCCGGACCAGAAGGCCACGAGCGCGAGGCGCAGATGCATCGCCTTTTGTCCCGGGCCGGCATTCCGTTGGGTGGTCCCAATGGCCAGGGCATCACCTGCACCCAGGCCGACCTCTGTGCGCAGATGTTTCCCATCGTGCCGCCCAAGGGGGGTATTTCCCTGGTGGCCCAGAGCGGCAACGTGGGGGTGAGTTTGTCCCACAAGGCCGTCTACCACAACATCGGCCTGTCCAAGACCATCAGTGCGGGCAACGAAGCCTCCCTGACCACGGCGGACTATCTCGACTACCTGGCCGACGACCGAGACACCAAGGTGATCGCCGTCTACCTCGAGGGGGTAGACGACGGCCGTCGTTTTCTGGCGGCCATGTCCCGAGCCGCACGAAAAAAGCCCGTGGTGGTCCTCAAGTCCGGTCGCACAAATTTTGGCGCCAGGGCCGCAGTGTCCCATACAGGCGCCTTGGCTGGTTCGGACAGAATCTACGACGGCGCCCTGCGCCAGGCTGGGGCCCAGCGGGTCTTCGACCTCGAGGAACTCTTCGACGCAGCCGCAGCCTTTGCCACCATGCCTCTTCCCCGGGGCAACCGTCTCGCCCTGGTCACAGAGGGCGGTGGATGGGGGGTGCTCGCTTCTGATGCCGCCGCAGATCAGGGTCTCGACCTAGCCCCTCTTCCCCAGGAAGTCATCGCCACATTGGACCAGCTTTTGCCCCCGAGGTGGAGCCGGAACAACCCCATCGACTTCGTGGCCGCCGACGATCCCCGGACCACGCGCAAGACCTTCCAGATGCTCCTGGAGTCATCCCAGTACGATGCCGTGGCCTGGCTGGGCGTGGGCTATGTCTCCCTGTCTGCCGCCCTGGTGTCCGAGTCCACCCTATCCCGTGAGCCCGGTGCGGCCCAGGTGCTCGATATGCTGGTTCAAGAGGATCGTCGCCTGGCCAGGGATGTTTTGGCCATGGCGCGTTCTTCGGGCAAGACCTTCCTGTTTGCCTCGGATGCGGCCATTTCGGCCCAGGTGATCGGCAATCCTGCCCTGGATGCTCTTCGCGAGCAGGGATGCCACGTCTATCCGTCACCTGAACGGGCGCTGCGTGCCCTGGGGCACCTGGTGCGTTATGCCGACTGGCGCCGCCGGATGGCTGAATGACTTCGTTGGAGACCGCTCCATGACCGGTGCCTGCCCATTGTCCGGGTCCCTGATTGACAGTGCGCCGGGCGGGGCATAGCCTAAGACGACTTGGCGCCGACTCGAGACGCCCAATAGTGTAGATGTCTCGCGGGAGATGTCTGGTGGGACAAGGAGGTTTCGTTGTGATGAAACTGCGCGTGTATTTTGGTTTGTTTGTTTCGTTGTTGTTGGTGGCGTGGGGTGGGCCTGCCGAGGCGAAGACGAGAATAGAATGGCGAAGGACGTTGGTGCGCCACAAAATGGGCCTTCCCTATGTTCAGTCGGCAGATGGCCTGGTGTTACCGGGAACGAGGCGGTCGGTTGGCAGGACGTTGGAGTCTGCGCTGGCCGGCAGCGGTCTGTCGGTGGCAAGCATCCGCGAGGTGTCGAGGGTCGGGGTTTGTCTGGTGCGGCTCCAGTCTTCGGATCGACTTCCCAGAAGCATCGAGTCCTGGCATCGGCTCACCGAGAGGATTCTTGCGACGGGAGAGGTGACCTGGGTGGGGCCGGTGTTTTTTTCCGGGCCGGCAACCCAGGCAGTGACGGGAAAGCTCTGGCTCTACCTCGACGAGGCAAAGGCCACGAAGGCTTTTTTGTCGTCGAAGGGATTGCGGCTCGTGCGATGGCTCCATGCCGGTGAATCCCTGGCGCTGGTGGAACCGGCGCGCAAGACGCGCGACGTGGTGGAACTGGCCGAGAGGCTGGTTGGGGAGGGCCTGGACCTGGTTCCCGAACTCATGGTCCGGCTCTATCCCAGGCTTTTGCCCGATGACCAGTATTTTGCCAGGCAATGGACCATGTGGAATGAGGGTGACAATGTGTTTGCCGCCTTCACCGGTCAGGCCCTTCCTGCAGTGGCTGGTGCGGATATCCGTGCGGAAGGAGCCTGGGACATCGAGACGGGCTCGTCCGACGTGATCGTGGGCGTGATCGATTCGGGCGTGGACTGTGGCCACCCGGACCTGGCGCCCAACTGCCTCGACGGATTGGATGCCATCCGCAACCTGCCTGACGCATCGCCCCCGGATCCGAGCACGGACATGGGGGCGGGCCACGGCACGTCGGTGGCATCCATTGCAGCGGGTGCCCTCAACGGCTCGGGCGTGGTGGGCGTCTGCCCCGGCTGTTCCATCGTGCCTGTCCGTCTCATCGAGACGAACACGTTTCTGTCCGACGAGATGATGCTGCGGGCCTTCACGTTTGCCGTGGACCAGGGCGCAGCGGTGATCAACAATTCCTGGGGCCCGCAGGGCGGCGGCTACTTCGTGCCCATGCCCAACGGAGTCTGGCAGGGATTGCAGTATGCCCAGGTGCAGGGGCGCGGGGGCTTGGGAACGGTCGTGGTGTTTGCTGCGGGCAACGACAACCAGTCCACTTCGCTTGATGGAGAGCTGCAAAGCGGCCTACCCAACGTCATGGCCGTGGCAGCCTCGGACCAGTTCGACACCAAGTCGGACTACAGCAACTACGGTGCGGAGATTTCGGTCTGCGCTCCCTCTTCGGACGGCTTTCTGGGCCCGGAGGTCTACGCAGCGGAGATTCGGGGCAATGGGAACGTGGCCGGGGACTACACGTCGGTGTTCGGCGGCACCTCTGGGGCCGCGCCCGTGGTGTCAGGTCTCGCTGCACTCGTCATCTCGGCGGATCCCACCTTGACCGCCGCCGAAGTGGTGGACCTGCTCGAGCAGACCGCAGACAAGGTGGACCCAGACGGGGCACGCTACGACGGCGACGGCCACAGTGTGAAGTACGGATACGGCCGGGTCAATGCCCTGCGGGCCCTTCTGGCGGCCACGGGTCAAGACGACCAGCCCTGGTGTTCTTCCCCTGCGGCCCAGGAGGACTGTGACCAACACAGAGATGACAACTGCGACGGGTTCGTAGACGAGGGCTGCACATCCAATCCCACTCTGGGCCAGCCCTGCAGCGAGGTTTCGGAATGCGGCGCAGCACCGTTTTGGGAATGTCCGTCTTCGGGAAAATCCCAGGGTCTGTGCACCTTCGACTGTTCTCAAAGGCCCTGTCCTGCGGGCAGTGCCTGTGTCGATGGGATCTGTGTCCGGGAATGTGTGGCCGACTCGGAATGCCAGGAGAATTTCGTCTGCTCCAACGACGAACTGGGTTGGTGTCTTCCCTCCTGCAGCGGAGACCAGGACTGCGGCAATGGAGAGTTTTGTGACCCCGACACGCATCTTTGCGCCCTGGCCACCGACGGCCAGGTGGGCTCTCCTTGCAACGAGAACAGCGACTGTCGCCTGTCGGGCGGCTTTTGCCTCAGCGCCATGATGGGATTTGATGGTGGGTATTGCACCATGTCCTGTTCGTCGGACCAGGAGTGCGGTGGCACGAACCAATGTGTGTTCCTCGAACAATACGGCAGCTTTTGTTACAAGGGCTGCTCTCTGGACGGGGACTGTCGGCCCGGCTACGTTTGTGAACAATCCGGGCCCAGGGCCGGCACCTGCTACAAGCACTGCACCACCGATGATCAATGCACCGGCGGCGACCCCCAATGGACGGGTATCGCCTGTGACTCCGACAGTGGCCGCTGCATCGATACCAGGGAGCCGGATGCTGGGGTCGAGGTGGATGCGTCCTTGGATGCCGGTGTGGATTCGGGAGGGCTGGCCGACGCCGTGGGTTGGGATTTCGTGCCCATTGCGGATTGCGGTATCAACACAGACGACAACGAGTCTTCCGGCTGCAACTGCCGCAGCTCGGGTGGTGACACCAGTCTTCCGCTGTGGCTCCTCCTGGCCCTCGGACTCGGCCTCGTGTTGCGAAGGCGGCGCTGAATGGTGACGCATCGTATCGCTTCTGATCTGCGTTGACCAACGAGGTTGGCAGAGACGGCACTGGTTTCAGTCTCGTTTCTTCCGCACGATTGGCGAAGACGGCGACGGCGTCAGTCACGTTTCTCCCGAAGGGTCAGGGGCGACTCGTCATCGCCCAAGGTCAGTTCGGAGAAAGGGCTGACTTTTTGTACACCTTGTGGCGCACCGAGAAGTAGCGCCTGGTCAGGTCCACCACTTCTTTGCGAAGCAGGAAGAGGGAGATCAGGTTCGGGATGGCCATGAAGGTGATGACCATGTCCACGAAGGCCCAGACCAGCTTGAGCTTCCAGACCGCACCCACGAAGAGAAAGAAGGAAAAGGCAACGCGATAGGCGGTGATCAATTTACTCGACCCGGAAAGGAACTCCACGGCCCGGTCGCCGTAGTAGGACCAGGAAATCGCCGTGGAGAGGGCAAAGAGCACCGTGCCGATGGTGACGATGTGACGGCCCCCTTGGGACATGCCCAAGGGCGCCAGGCCGGCGCTGAATGCCTGGGTGGTGAGAGATGCGCCGGCCAGGTGCAGGTAATCGCCCGCCAACACAACCACCAGGGCGGTCATGGTGCAGATGAGCAGCGTGTCGATGAAGGGCTCGGTCATGGCCACCAGGCCCTCTCGGGCCGGCCACTTCGTCTTGGCGGCGGCATGGGCGATTGGGGCCGATCCCTGGCCTGCCTCGTTGGAGAACAGGCCTCTGCGGATGCCCCAGATCATGGTCCACAGAAATCCGCCGCCCACGGCATGCCCAGTGAATGCATCGCTCAAGATGAGGTGGAAGGCGGCGGGCACGCGCGAGATGTTTGCGAAGATCACGGTGAGCGCCCCCAGAATATAGAAAGCAGCCATGAAGGGTACGAGCTTGGATGCCACGGCCCCGATGCGCTGGATGCCCCCGACGATGACCACGAACACCACCAGGGCGATGCCGATGCCCGACAGGTAGGTGGGCACCCCGTAGGAGGATCGAAGCGCGTCTGCCATGGAATTCGATTGTGCCATGTTGCCCGTTCCGAAGGAACAGATCACTACGGCTGCAGCGAAGACCAGGGCCATGACTCTTGCCGTCCGTCCATACTTGGCCCCAAGGGCCTTGCGCATGGTATACATGGGGCCACCCGCCACGTTGCCCTGGTCGTCGATTTCCCGGTATTCCAGGGCCAGGGAGCATTCGGCGTATTTGAGTGTCATGCCCAGCAGACCGGTCATCCACATCCAAAACACCGCGCCGGGCCCCCCCAGATGGATGGCCAGGGCAACACCGGCGATGTTGCCGATTCCCACGGTGGCAGAAAGCGCGGCGCTCAAGGCCTGGAAATGGTTGATGTCTCCTTCGTCGTTTGGATCGTCGTACCGGCCAGCCACAACGGCGAAGGCATGACCCAGCTTTCGAATCTGGATGAACTTGAGCAGGACCGTAAACAAGATCCCCATGGGCAGGAGCAGCACCAGCAGGGCATAGGGCCCGATCCAGGTGTTGTAGAACGCGATGATCCGGCTCACTACTTCCATGGACTGGACCTTGCTCGTCAGCGGATGCGGTAGTCTTTTTCGCGGGGAACGGCGCCGCCGGCAGCGGTGATCATGTTGCGCAACTCATCGGGGTCTGCGCTGCGGCCCAAAGCCTCCTCCAGGGAAATGGTGCGAGCCAGGAAGTGTTCCAGCAGGGACTGGTTCATGGTCTGCATGCCATGTTTGGCCTGTCCGATCTGCATCTGGGAATAGATTTGGTGCGCTTTGTCGTCTCTGATGAGATTCCGGATGGCCGGATTGGGCACGAGCACCTCGACGCCGAGCACTCGGCCGGGCCGGTCCGCCCTGGGCAAGAGCTGCTGGGAGATGATGCCTTCGAGCACGAACGACAGCTCCACGCGGATCTGTGTCTGTTGATGCGGTGGGAACACGTCGATGATCCGGTTGATGGTCTGCACGGCACTGTTCGTGTGGAGCGTGGCCAGGCAGAGGTGGCCGGTTTCCGCTGTGGTCAATGCGGCCTGGATGGTCTCCAGGTCTCGCATTTCGCCGATGAGGACCACGTCGGGATCCTGTCGAAGGATGTATTTGAGCGCCCTGGGAAAGCTCTTGGTGTCTGCCCCCACCTCCCGTTGGTTGATGAGACAGCCCTTGTGGGGGTGGAGATACTCGATGGGATCTTCGATGGTGATGATATGTCCGCGCCGCTCGGTGTTGATCAGGTCGATCATGGCGGCCAAAGTGGTGGATTTTCCAGAGCCCGTGGGCCCGGTCACCAGGATGAGGCCACGTGGTTTTTCGCAGAGGTCGCGGACCACGGGCGGAAGACCCAGCTCGTCGAGATTGCGCACTTTGAAGGGGATGAGCCGGAAGGCCCCGGCCACGGCGCCTCGCTGCCAATAAATGTTGGCTCGAAATCGGGCCAGGTTCTTGACGCCGAAGCTCAGGTCCAGTTCCTGCTCCTCTTCGAAGCGCATTTTTTGTGCGTCCGTGAGCACGCTGTAGCACAGCTGCTTTGTCTGCGTGGGGTTGAGCGGGGGCATACGCAGCGGCACGAGCCTGCCGTCGATCCGCAGTTGAGGGGGGCTGCCCGAGGTGACATGTAGATCGGATGCGCCTTTTTCGAGCATGGCCCGAAGGAGCTGATCGATTCTTGGCATGCTGGTCATGTTTCCGGTTCCTGGTCGGTTCAGTCAGAGGATGTGACGCGGAGCACTTCTTCGGCGGTGGTGACGCCCTCGAGCATCTTGCCGATTCCAGCCATGCGCAGGGTGCGCATGCCCAGTCGAATGGCCTCTGCCTTGAGCTCCGCGGTAGAGACACCCTGGAGAACGAGTTCCTTCAATTCATCCTGGAAGGGCATCACTTCGTAGAGGGCGACGCGTCCCTTGTACCCGGTGTTGTTGCAGTGCCGGCATCCAACGCCCTTATAGACCTGGGCCTTGGTGGCGTCCTCGGGCGCTACGCCCATGTCAATGAGTGCCTGTGGATTCGTCTCCACGGGAGTCTTGCATTCCGGGCAGATTCGTCGGGCCAATCGCTGGGCCAGGATGAGGTTCACCGAAGCCGTCACCAGGAAGGGCTCGATGCCCATGTTGAGCAGGCGGGTGATGGTCGAAGGTGCATCGTTCGTATGGAGGGTGGAGAGCACCATATGGCCGGTCAAGGCGGCCTTGATGGCGATTTCGGCGGTTTCGTAGTCTCGGATCTCTCCGACCATGATGATGTCTGGGTCCTGTCGCAGAAAGGACCTGAGCGCTGCGGCAAAGTTGAGGCCGATGTCTTCGTGAATCTGCACCTGGTTGATTCCCGGCAGGTTGTATTCGACCGGGTCTTCCGCAGTGGAGATGTTTTCGGTGGCCTTGTTCAACTCTGACAGGGCGCTATACAACGTAGTGGTCTTGCCTGACCCAGTTGGGCCGGTAACCAGGACCATGCCGTAGGGCTGATGGATGGCGTCTTTGAAGTGCTTCAGTGGTCCCGGCTCGAACCCGAGCTTGGTCATGTCGAGCTGCAGGTTCGACTTGTCCAGGAGCCGCAACACCACCTTTTCACCGAACAACGTGGGTAGCACAGAGACACGGAAATCGAGTTCCTTGCCCTTACCGAGCTTGAGCTTGATGCGCCCGTCCTGGGGCAGGCGGCGCTCGGCGATGTTCAGCCGGGACATGATCTTTATGCGCGAGATCACCGCCGCGGTGG
>CAZIJS010000038.1:0-26132 GCA_964539505.1 uncultured Myxococcales bacterium | reverse complement strand
CCGAACGTCCAGACCGGCGATCCAACGCAGGTCGCTGCTGGGGCGCACCAGGCAGGTGACCTGGGCCCCAGCCTCCAGGAGTCGCGCAACCACGTGACTGCCCACGAACCCCGTGGCCCCGGTCACGACCATGCGCCGGTTGTGGCTGGTTTCCTTCGTCGACTCCGGTGTCTCGTTGCTCGATGCGGTCATGGGTCCTCAGACTGCCTTCATACGATGGGTCCGCCTTCCGGGCCGACAGTCGGGATGGACCTGCCGGTTTCCGGATCGAGTCCAGTCATGCTCTGTGTCATGGCTGTTCGACAGTTCAAGCCGTCCCTCCCTCATGACGAACTGCGCTGCCGGCTGACAGACGCCTACGCGCCTGCGCGTGGTTTTTGCTTTGATGCGATAATTGGGATACTAACGCTGCCATGCTCGGGTGACAAGCGCCCGATGCTGCGTGATTGTTTCTGCAGAAGCGCCTGATTATTTCTGCAGAAGAAGGGGGGATCGTCGGGACTGGTCCCGTACTGTGTCACTGTCCCGGAAGGATTGCTGTATCGATGGATGGGGGCCCTTTGGGTCCTTTGTTGTGATGCAATAGGAGGTATGAAGATGAAAGTGACGATGAGATGGACGAAAACCATGGGATGGACAGGCGTCCTGGCATTGATGCTGACCTGGTCGGTAGCTGCCTGCAGCGATGACTCTGGTTCAGGTGTCGATGTGCACAAGACCTGCTCTGATGTCTGCGCCAAGCAGGTGTCCTGCAACGCAAGTGACGACCAGGCCTCCTGCGAGGCCGATTGCGGCAATATGCTCCCCAAGATGAACGACGGTTTCGTGACGGCTTCGGCAGACTGCATCATGGGCCATAGCTGCACGGAACTGGATAATGACGTCTGTGACGGCGCTGGTCGAGAATACTGCACTACGGACATCCGGCCCTTGATGGAGACGGTTTGTGCCCATCAGGTCAATTGCAATGGCGGGACGCAGAGTGACATCGACAACTGCATCACCCAGCAGCTTTCCAGCGATGGCAACGACATGTTTAAGTGCTTCAAGCCTGCTACCCTGAGTGACTTGGGCAATTGCCTCGACGGGCTGGCCTGCGATGCCAGCCAGGATGAGTTCAATGCCTGCGTGGAGTCGAGCCTGGGGGTAAATATCGTGAGTGAACAATCTCCTGGGAACCAGTGACGGGTTTGCCTCTGTGATTGGCGGCTTTGGGAATGTGTTCAGGGGTAGTTCTTTCCCGATGAACCGAGGAGCAGGAGGGGATCAGTAGCCAGAGGGGATGCCGTCGTCGACGGTGTCGCAGCCCGAGTCCGCGTTACAACTATTCTCGCAGGTCTGTGCCGCGGTGCATTGCAGGTCACAGCCAGCGGTGCAGGAGTTGATCTGACAGACGTCGGTGTTGGTGCATTGCAGGTGACAGTTGTTGCCAACGCAGTCCACAATGACCTCCTTGGCATTGTTGCCCACGACACGGCAATTGCCCGAGGGGCACTTCAGATGGCAGGTGGCGCCGTCCTTGCAGGTGTAGTTGCAGCCGGTGTCGGTGCCGCAGGTGTGGCTGTACGACTTGTCCCCGCTCAGCACGCAGTTCTGGTCATCTGAGCAGATGCCGTCGTCTCCGCAGCCCGAGGCGCTGCTCAGGGCGAGGCCGGAGGTCAGGGTCAGCATGATGGCGAGTATCGTCTTGTGCATGGGTCTCTCCTTTCCAAAGTTTGAGCTGCGCCTGCCCGATAGCGGTGCAAAAGGTCTATGGTAGTCTGCATTTCTCTCGGGCCGGCAGTTCGACTCTGTGCCAGCCCATCTCGTCAGAGTTGGGCTGCGTTGTTTGTTGTTGTATTTCTGTACGATGGCCTCTGCTCTGCATCCCGCGACTGGAACGATGCCCAGGACGCCTGTTTATTCTATAAAGATTGCATACAAAAGAGTCTACGTGGCAGATGGGAAAAACTTCCCGGTCAGCAGCCTGGGGCCGAGGTTTTCTTCAGGAGGACCCAGAGACCCTTGGCTGCCACGATCTGGAAGCAGCGTTTGGGCAGGCGGCCTTCCCATCGCGTCTTTCCATCTGCGTTCTTCTTGACCAGGAAGTAGTCGTAGAAGCGGCTGTATCGTCGCCGGGAAAAAGCTCTGAGTTTGCCCCAGGGAGGGCTGGGCGGGACTTTGTCGGGATAGGCCCAAGCGATGCTCTTGTAGCCGGCCACCCGGGGAAAGGGCATGGCAAAGCCGCCGCGCAGGGCCACGTAGTAGGCTGAGGCAAAGTGGAGCGGGAAGTGGGCATAGTGCTGCTCGCGGTCATCATAGAGGGCGCAGAGTCGCTTGCCCGGAGGGATTTTGTCTATCAGCTCGTGGAATCCGGCCATCTCGCGACGGGCAAAGTGCTGCCGGAAGTCTTTGGTGAGAAAGGAAGCATAGACGAGACCCACCACCAGCCCGGCCAGTCCAGCCAACCGGGCCAGTTTGGGAGAAACCGCAGAGGGCAGGGCCAGGACCAGGAGGAGGAGCAGCGGGGTGACGAGTCTTTGGGCCACGGCCCACCAATAGACCGGGTAGGTGATCACGCCGGGCAATGACAGATAGGCCGCGGCTGTTGCTGCCAGGAGGGCTGCTGGAATCAGATTGGCGAGGAGACGACACCTCAGGGATGACGACATGCCGGCGTGACTGTCTGTGTGGCGTTGGTCGTCTTGGTTGGGTTGGTCGGGTTGGTTGGGTTGGTCGGGTTGGTTGGGTTGGTCGTCTTGGTCGGGTTGGTCGTCTTGGTTGGGTCCCTCGTCCTGGTCTGGTGATGCGTTGCTTTCTGGGTGACTGTCCTTTGTCATGCCTTTGGCGGATCTTGTTTTTTCGGCCATTGCGGCCTGGAGTCGGTGCCACAGAGCCTTGGTCCAGGTCCAGAGGGCAGAGAGGAAGAGGATGGCGACCGTTGCAGACAGGATGAGGAGGATTGTCTGTTCCAGGCCCCGATCCTTGAAGGCATGGATGGACCATTGCTCCAGCCATTTTTTGTAGATCGGCAGGGCTGGCCTCTTCGACAGGATGTGTTTCCAGAGGGACTGGTGTTTGTGGGCCCCTGTGGAGGCCTTCCCCGCTGCCATGGCCAGAAACCAGTGGCCGAAGATCAGGAGGCTGGGCAGGGGCACCAGGCCCACCGCCCAGGTTTTCCATGAGGTGGGATGTTCCAGGATGGATCCGATCCAGACGAGCAGGAAGAGTCCGAGGGTTGCTGCGAGAAAAAAGGGGTGGGCCAGACCCGACAGGAAACAGAGGGCCGATGCGGCCAGGGCCATCCAGGGACTGTTGTCCGTTGCAGCGGTTCTGGCGGCGGCCAGGGTGAGGAACATGAGGCTGATCCCGAGGCTTGCTCCCAGGAAACCGTACCAGAGGATTCTGGGATAGGCGAAGGGCAGGGAGAGGAAGACGAGCCAGGGACTGCGGCGGAACGCAGAGAGCAGGGCCAGAAAGGAGAGGGGCAGCAGGGTCACGGAAAGGCCCACCAGGATCCTGGCGGCGCTGGTCAGGGACATGACTTTTCCCAGGACGAGGAGCAGGCCGAATTCCAGGCTGTTCGGCCCGAAATGGGGGTTGAGCGAGTAGAAGCGGGCAATGTGCGCAGCAGGCCTGTGGGCATGGAGGTTCGCTCCCACCACACCCAGATGTCCCGGGAGGTCGGAAAAGGGGAGAAATTCCGTGACCAGCAAGGGTGCGATGTTGGCGGCCAGGGCGAGGAGCAGGAGGACCTGGAAGATTCGGTCCTCGTGTCTGGTCAGCCGGCGCCAGGACCGGGCCAGCCTGGATGGTTCAGGTTGCCTACGGGCCATGGAAGAGTTCCGGGAGGAAATGGTGCATCGTCATGGACTCAGCCGCCCTGGCAGGCACCGCAGTCGGGCTTGCAGTTCGTGCAGTCTTCTCCCTGCTGGCAGACCCCGTCGCCGCAGGAGGGCGGACATTGCCCGCAGTCTCGGGCGCAGGTGGCACAGCTTTCCGTGCCCCAGTCGTCGCAGAATCCGTCTCCGCAAACGCTGAAACAGGAGCCGCAGTCTTCAGGGCAATTCCAGCAATACTCCGTTTCCATGTCGCAGGCTCCGTCTCCACAGATCCCGGTGCAGCCCCCGCAGTCCGTGGAGCAGTTGCTGCAAGTCTCCGATGCCTCACAGATGCCGTTGCCGCAGTCTGTCTCGCATTGGCCGCAGTCGGCTGCACAGGTGGAGCAGTCTTCGGATGGGGCGCAGATCCCGTCTCCGCATGGGTCGCCTTGGTTTGGACAGGGTCCACAGTCCCGCGTGCAGTTGTGACAGTTTTCTCCCGGGTCACAGACCAGGTTGCCGCACCTGTCGCAGGGTCCGCAATCCGACGGGCAGGTCCGGCAGTTATCGTTGGGGCTGCAGTCACCATCGCCGCAGGATTCGTCGCAGGGTCCGCAATCCCGGCCGCAGTTGTGGCAGTCTTCTCCGGTATCGCAGGTTCCGTCACCGCAGGTCGCGGGACAGTTCCCGCAGTCATCGGGGCAGGACGTGCAGTTTTCAAAGGCATCACAGGTGCCGTTGCCGCATGGGCAGGTGCCGCAGTCGTCTGGGCAGGAGTCGCAATTTTCGGTTTGAACGTTGCAGTAGCCGTCTCCGCATTCGGGAACCGCGCAGGTCCCACAATCTTGCGGACAGACGTCACAGTTTTCCCATGGACCGCAGGCTCCATCACCGCATTGGGACCAAGCGCAGTCGGCGGGACAGGTGGCATAGGTTTCGTTGCTTTCGCACTGTCCGTTGCCACAGGTGTCTGTGCAGTCCTGGGCACAGGTGTCGGTGGTCTCGTCGCCTGTGCAGCGTCCGTCGCCGCATTGGTCCGGGCAGGACCCACAGTCTGCCGGGCAGGTCCAGCAGTCCTCGGATCCGTCGCAGGCCGCATCTCCGCATTGGCCGCAGGACCCGCAGTCGTCCGAGCATGTGCGGCAGGTTTCAGGAGGATCGCAGACACCATCGCCGCAGACCGCAGGGCAGTCACAGTCCTGCGGGCAACT
This sequence comes from uncultured Myxococcales bacterium, assembly GCA_964539505.1. GTDB lineage: Bacteria > Myxococcota_A > Polyangia > HGW-17 > SLPX01 > CAZIJS01. Next base: position 21,121 of record CAZIJS010000038.1, on the reverse strand, counting down.
CAGACATCCTTCTCCTGGGTCGCAGCGGCCGTTGCCGCAGGAGTCGGGGCAGGGCCCGCAGTCCCACAGACAGGTGTCACATTGCTCGTTTCGGTCTGAAGAACAGATGCCGTCCCCGCAGAAGCAAGAGCCGCAATCGTCCGGGCAGACCGAGCAGTCTTCTCCAGGGTCGCAGCTCCCATCGCCGCAAGTGGGGCAGGCGCCGCAGTCTGCCTGGCAGTTGGCGCAGTTTTCCCCCTGGATGTTCGAGCAGACTCCGTCTCCGCAGGTGGGGCAGGCTCCGCAGTCAGCCTCGCAATTGACGCAGGTTTCGTTGCTCCAGGCATCACAGAACCCATCGCCACAACGGCATGTGCCGCAGTCCGCCTCACATGTGGCGCAGGTTTCTGCGGGATCGCAGGTGCCGTCTCCGCAAGTGGGGCAGGTGCCGCAGTCCGATGGGCAGGAAGCACAGGATTCACCCCCGTACGTTTCGCAGAAGCCATCCCCGCAACTGGAGCAGTAGGTGGTGTCGAAAGTGCAATCTGCATTGCATCGCAGCAGGCCGCCGTCGAAGTCAGCCAGGTCGGAGCAGCTCGTCCCGGCCATGTCCGTGCCGTCGCAGTCTTCGTTGGCTTCGGCCAGGCCGTTTCCGCAGGTGCTCGCAGCGGTGCAGGCCGAGGTGTCGAAGGTGCAGTCGTCGTTGCATGCCAGACTGCCGTCGGCAAAGCCCAGGTCTGTGCAGTCCTGTCCCTTCAGATCCGAGGCGTCGCAGTCTTCGTTGCCCTCGGCCAGGCCGTTTCCGCAGATGCTCGCAGCGGTGCAGGCCGAGGTGTCGAAGGTGCAGTCGTCGTTGCATGCCAGACTGCCGTCATCAAAGCCCAAATCCTGGCAAGATGTGTCCGCCAGATCGGTGCCGTCGCAGTCTTCTCCCCAATCGACGTGACCGTTTCCGCAGACTGGTGTGCCTGTGCAGGCGGACACGTCGAAGGTGCAGTCGTCGTTGCAGGCCAGACTGCCGCCGGTAAAGCCCAAGTCCTGGCAGGATGTACCCGCCAAATCGGTGCCGTCACAGTCTTCGTCGGGCCCCTTGCGGCCGTCTCCGCATTGGGGCGGCTCCCGGCATGCCGATGTGTCGTAGGTGCAGTCGGAGCGACATCCCAGCAGGCCGCTCTGGTAGCCGAGGCTGAGACAGGTCGCCTCATGGAGATCACCCAGGTCGCAGTCTTCGCCGTTTTCTGCGACTCCGTTTCCACAGATGGGGGCCAGGGGCTTGTCGTTGCCGTTGTCGCTGCACCCCGTCCATGCCAGCCATCCTGCCATGATGGCGAGCGCCAGGAATCTTGTCAGGGTCTTCATGTGCCAATCCTCCACTGTTGATGGCCGCAATGGGAGGCGGCCGGTCCCAGGTGCCTTTCTTCTATGGATTGTTGGATGGTACGAGTCGGTTCCGGGTTTCGTCAATGGAAGAATCGGCGGATTGCAGGAGGCATCGAAGAATCAAGGAGTCGACGCATCGCAAAGCAACTCGAAGAAGAGTCGGATTGCAGGAAGGATCCCAGGACCAGAGGAGTGAAGAAGGACAGGCATCAGGATCAGGGTCAGGATCAGGATCAGGATCAGGATCGGAAAACCATGGATGCCATCGAAGACGTCGGGGCACCTGGGGCTTGCCTGTTTGCATGCCGGTGGTACATTCCGGGCCGTCGAATCCCTGCTGGTTTTCGGCACCCAGCCGGGCAGGGGATGCGACACATCACGAGGGAGGCGAATCATGAAACGTTTTGGGATCGTATCTGTTGGTTTGTTGTCTGTCATCCTGTGGCAGGCAGGTCCGGTCCGGGCCGAAGAGGGAATGTTCATGCTCAGTCGGCTAGACCAGTTTCCTTTTCAGCGTCTTGCCAAGGCAGGGCTACAATTGAATGCAGAGCAGTTGAAACAGCTCGAACCGGCCGTGGTCCAAGTGGCAGGGCACGGGACCGGTTCGTTCGTGTCTTCCGACGGGCTCATCGTGACCAACCACCACGTGGCCTTCGGCTGCATCGCGGCCCTGGACGGCACCAGGGAGCACAAGGGAATCATGGACGCTGGATTCGTGGCGGCTGGTCGGGAAAAGGAGCTTCCCTGTCCTGGGTATTACGTGCTCGTGGTGCGCAAGGTCGAGGACGTGACGGCCAAGGTCTTGTCCGTGGTGCGTCCGAAGATGTCCTTCCACAAGCGCTATCTCGCGGTCTTGGAACAACAGCGGCGCATCGAGCGGGACTGCGAAAAGCAGGGAGGTGTGGTCTGCGAGGTCAAGCCGGCAAACGGCGGCGCGGTGTATACGCTGTCCGTCTACGATCGCATCCGCGACATTCGTCTCGTCTATGCGCCCCCCGAAGCCATCGGAAAATTCGGGGGCGACATCGACAACTGGCGCTATCCCAGACACACGCCGGACTTTACCTTCCTGCGGGCCTATGTCTCGCCCGATGGTAAGGGCGCGCCCTATTCGGCCAACAACCGGGTGTATCATCCCAAGAGACATCTTACCGTGTCTGTGGGCGGTGTCCGTCGAGGAGACCTGATGTTGGTCATGGGCTTTCCCGGCAGGACCATGCGGCACACCACGGCCTTCGCCGCAGAGTATTATCGAAAGACCCTGGTGCCCTTCAAGCAGCGTCTCTTTCGCAAGGTGCTCGACGCTCTGCCGAAGAAAGGCCTGTCTCGCCGGCGCTACCAGGCCCTGGACTGGGGACTCAACAACGCCGTCAAGTACTACACCGACCTGGGAAAGCAGTTCGACACCTTTGGCGTGCTCGACTACAAGCGGCGCCAGCAGACCGGGTGGCAAAAAGCGATTTCCTCGAATCCCCTGCTGTCCAAGGGCTTGTCGGGCCTTTTCGAAAAAATGAAGAAAATATATGCAATGGCGGGCCGGGTGGCGCGACGCGCCACCCTGGCGGGCTATTTGACCAGCTCGATTTGCCGGAGTCTCCAGGTGGCTGCAGACATCGTACGGTGGAGTCGGCAGAAAAAAATCTCGGACCTGAGACGTGAGCTGGATCGGTATCGTGACAAGAACATGTACCGCGTCTACGACGCGTCGGCCAAGCTGGAACAGTTGACTACCCTGGATGGGGAGCGGGCCGTGATCTCCGCCATGCTGTCCGAGGTGGCTTCCTTGCCCAAGGCCGAGCGGCTCAAGTCCGTGGACTGGCTCCTTCGCTGGGGTGACAAGCAGTTGGCCCGACTCGCCCGGAAGGCCCGCAAGCGCCACAAGAAAGTCGAGGATCTGTTCAAGGCCCGGACAGGGATGCCCATGTCACGAGACAAGATCCGCGACACGGTGGCCTTGATGCTTGCGGAGACGAAGATCTACGGCAAACCCATGGGGGACAAGCACGCGGTGGCCAAGGCCGTTCGCCTGCGCAAGAAGATGTTTCGTTGGTCCTATGCCAGGCTGCGCCGGGACCGCGATCCCCTGCTCCAGTTCGCCAGGAGGCTCGTAGACGACGACAGGGCGTTTCGGCAGGGGCCGCTGGCGCCGTTGTACGAAGAATACCGGCCGGTCCTTTGGCCGAAGCTCGTCGACAAGGTCATCCGGCCGCCTTACTACGATGCCAACTTCACTGTGCGTCTGTCCTATGGGTTCGTTCGTGACTACCGCGAGGCTGCCACGGGAAAGAAATGGCGTTATTTGTCCCGGCTGACCTGGCTGGTGCGCAAGGATCGCGGAAAAAAGCCGTTTTTGGTGCCCAAGCGGCTCAAAGACGTGTATCGAAGAAAGGATTTCGGCCGCTGGGTGGACCCGGTGATAAACGACGTGCCGGTGGACTTTACCGCGACGTTGGATACCACGGGTGGCAACTCGGGCAGCCCGGTGCTCAACGGCCGCGGGCAGCTCGTGGGCCTTCTCTTCGACGGCACCCCCGAGTCCATCGTGAGTGATTGGCTCTACATGGCTGGCAAGCAGCGCAGCATTTGCGTGGACATCCGCGTCGTGCTCTTTTTGGCCGAGAAAGTGGACCATGCCATTTCCCTGCTAAAAGAGTTGGGGATCCAGACCCAGGGCGCTGCTTCTTCTCCATCGCCTCGACATGCGGCCCGGTGACTGCGGCGGTGGGAGGACGGGACGAACCGCCTGGAACGGGCGGTTTGTATGCCGGCGCTTCGTGACGGGAACATCGAGGAGTCGCTTATGCCGGAAAAACTGAAGGTCGCGGTGCTTTTCGGCGGCCGGTCGGGAGAACACGACGTGTCTTTGGTGTCTGGGTCTACGGTGCTGCGGAACCTGGATGCAGATCGCTACGACCGGCTGGCCTTCGGTATCACCAGGGAGGGACGATTTGCCGGGGTGGCTGAGACCCAGTCCATGCTTCAAGGCGACCCGGCAGGCGTCCGGGCCTGCCAGGGACGCCTGGAGCCTGGTCGGGATGGCCTGGTCTCCATCGTAGGATTGGACTCCGACGAGCGTCGGTGGGAGCCCGACATCTTTTTTCCAGTGCTCCACGGCCCCATGGGAGAAGATGGCACGATCCAGGGGCTGGTGGAACTCACCGGCAAGCCTCTGGTGGGCTGCTCCGTGGCGGCTTCGGCCGTGGGCATGGACAAGGTCTTGACCAAGCGGTTGGCCAGGGACGCCGGTCTGGACGTCGTGCCCTGGGTCGAAGTGCACCGGGCTCGCTGGTCCCGGGACCGGGAAGGACTGCTCGACCAGATGGGCGCCGAACTGGGTGAGGTTTGTTTCGTCAAGCCGGTGCGCATGGGATCGAGTGTCGGGATTTCCAAGGCTGACGGGCGGGCCGAACTGGAACGGGCGGTGGATCTGGCCCTGGAACACGACTACAGGGTGCTCGTGGAAAAGGCCGTCGATGCCAGGGAGATCGAATGCGCGGTCATGGGCAACGAAGAGGTCCTGGTGTCGAGTCCCGGTGAGATCGAACCATCCCGGGAGTTCTATGACTACGAGGCCAAGTACCTGGACGGCACATCGGGCCTGCTGGTGCCAGCGCCCCTGACATCCGAAGAGACTGGACGCGTGAAGTCTCTTGCCGCCAGGGCTTTTTCCGCCATCACCGGCGAGGGCTTCGGCCGGGTGGATTTTCTCCTGGAGCGCGCCACGGGCCGGTTCTACTTAAACGAGATCAATACCATTCCCGGCTTTACTGAAATCAGCATGTTCCCCAAGCTTTGGATTCACGAGGGCCGGACCATGGCTGGGCTGCTCGACGAACTCGTCTCCTTGGGCCTGGCCAGGCATGGTTGGAAGCAGGGCGGGCGTTCCTGAGCCTTCGCCGCGTGAAATGCTCGGTCGAAACCACGACCTGAGATCTCGGCAGGGGGGGGCCGGGCCGGAAGACGGCCAGTCCGGACCGCGGCATGGCCAGACGGGTCTGCCTGAGGACGAGTTTCCAGGGAACGAGCGCGACCGCCGCAGGGGCCTTACAGCGCCTCTGGGCTTCAGGAGAGGCGAAACCGGTCGAAGGTCGCTCCACCGATGCCAGCGGTGCGGCGTTTCACGTCGCGCTCCCTTCGAATCGTGCGGCGTCGATCCATCTGGCGCAGAGCGCTTCGTTCCGTGCTGGAGAAGACCTCGAAGCTCGACAGGGTGGGCTCGTCGATGCGTTCCCTGCGATCCTGTCCGTCTCTCCTGCTGGCCATGGCCATTTTTTTGAGCTTTGTCTTTCCGATGATTTTCATGCACCCATGATGACTGCTTGGGTCGAATCGGGCAAAAAAATGCCTCTTTTGGCCTGCAGGCAGGGGTATCGGGAAAAAGCATAGAGGGAATTTTGTGCGGTCTCGGTATAATAAAATGAGTTGTCGTTCTTATTGGATTCGGCCCAGGATGGTTGGGCATTGAGGTTGGTCATGGCAAAAGTGACGAGGAGAGAGTTTCTCGAACGGCTCGGACAGTGGTCCCTGGTGGCTGGTGCGGCTGCTGCCACCAGTGGCCTTGGCTGTGGCCGGGCCTACGGAGATGGCTATCCCGACGGGGCCTATTCCGATGCCTATTCCAACGGGTATCTCGACTCCTACTCCGACTATGCCAATGGGTATGCCAATGGCTACGGCGACGGGTATAGCGACGGGTATAGCGACGGCTACGACGATTACTCGGACTACAGCGACGGGTATAGCGACGGCTACGACGACTACTCGGACTACAGCGACGGGTATGGCGACGGCTACGACGACTATTCGGACTATAGCGACGGGTATAGCGACGGCTACGACGACTATTCGGATTACTCGGATTATGCGGACTATTCCAATTACGCAGACAGCTACGGCGACTACTCGGATTACGCGGATTATGTAGACTATGCCGATTACGCAGACAGCTACGACGACTACTCGGACTACAGCGACTACGGAGATTATGCCGACTACAATGACTACGGGGATGGATTCTGAGAGGTTCTTTCGGGTGGGGTGAGTGGGGCGGCCTCGATCAGCCTGGCAGGGGCGGGCCTTCGTCCACTGGCTTGAGTTCGGGGGCCGCGCTGAAGAAGCGGTTGTGCAGAGGTGAATTGAACGACTCGTAGTCGATGGCCCAGGGAGTGATGTCTGCCTGGCCCTCTGCGTAGGTGATGGTCAGGGCCTTGGGTTCCACCACTCGGTAGCTGCTGTCGGCTGGGAGATCGTCGTTGTATTTTCCGCCTGCCGAAAAGAGGTTGAGCAGCATGTTGTTGCCGTCGTCGATGACTGTTCGAAAGCCTTCTATGACCTTTGTGTGCCCCCGGACCATCACGTTACAACCCACCCGGGACATGAATGCTGCGAACTGGGCCCGCCCGAAGGGGAACCGCGCGCTCTCTTCCTGCAGGGCCCTTGGGATGACCTCGGCTTCACTGGGATCGGACCAGATCATCTCGAAGCGGATTTCCTGGTCGTTGAGCGAAGACAGGTCCTGCCACTTGTCCATGGTGGCATCTTTGGGGATGCCTGCATGCACGAAAAAGAGCTTGTCGAAGACCACCACCGTGGGCAGCTCTTCGAAAAAGCGCATGTAGCGAACGAAGAATTCCTTGGGGAAGTAGCGCCGGTAGCCATTGATGGCCTCGGCCGGCAGAACGCCTCCGTACACGATGCCTTCGTGTTCGAAATAGAATTCGTGGTTGCCCCGAAGGGGATAGACATACTTTGGATAGCGAAGGAACAGGTTGATCACCGCCCTGAGCGTTCCGTTGTAGTGGAAGTTGCCCCGGTCGATGTAGTCACCCAGCAGGATCAACTTGGGCTCTGGATTGGTCTCCGGATCCTTTTCGAAGGCATCGACCTTGTTGAAGAAGTCGGCCTGGAGCAATGCTCCCTTCAAAGAGCTGTAGCAGCCGTGCAGGTCCCCGAGCACCGTGATGTCGTATTGCTTTCCAGGCCGGGGCGGGATGACGAACACGTGCCCGTCCAAGAACTCCTCTCCCTCCATGAGCTCGTCGAACCGCTGGACGCCGGTGAGGCGGCCTCTGCCCTTGGCCCGTTTGGCCTTCAGGAGCATCAAGGCCCGGTCCAGACTCTCGATCTCGCGTTTGGCCTGTTCGAGGCGCTTTGCATCATCGGCGGAGTAATGTTCTTCGAGGTGCTTGAGCAGGGGGTGGTTCTTTTCCACCGGGTCGAGCCGGACTTCGGGTTGAACCGTGACCTCGGATTCGACGAACTCCAGGTCGTCGAGTTCCAGCATGATGTCTTGGTGGAGCAGGTCTGCCAGCTCGTTTCGGAAGGCCACTTCCGCGGGATGGGCCACGCCGTCGGCCATGATGAACTGGTCGATGGTGTCCATGAGCGCCTGGCGGTTGGTCTCGTCGAAGCGGCTGAAGATTTCGTAGCAACGCAGCTTCAGCTTCGCGTAGACGAATTTGTGGAGGCTCTCTCCTGCGGCCACTGCTTCTTTGAACAGGTCCCGGATGCCCCGGTCGATCTCTTCGAACATTTCGCGATAGTGTGTGGCCCGCTGCTCCACGAGCTGTTCCAGGGTCTCGGTATCCAGACCGCTTCCGGCACCAGAGGCTTCGATTTGTTCCCTGGCGAGCTTTTCGATGTGTTCGAGGATAAACTCCCGTTCGGAGAAATCGAAGTCGCCGTCGATGTAGCCAAAGGTCGTCAGGTACAACAAGACCGCGTAGACCTGCTGTTCGGCCTCTCTGGGGTCTCGGCTGAGTTTCATGGGCTCCTGCCTTTCTTCCTGTATTTCGTTTCGTCCCAACCTGGTTGAATCTCTTCGGTGCTGCCGACCGGCCGCCTGCCGGCGATCCGGCCGGCGCGATCATGTCGCAATCGCGTTTCGAATCACCGAGTCTATCAGGTTGGGTTTGGGAAACAAGGGGCAGTTGCGCTGCATGCTGTCTGCCTTTTTTTCGATCCTTGTCGATGGAAGGCGGGAGGTGTCTTGCCTGGCGATCCTGGATTTCGTCGGGGAACGTTCCGGGATCATCTGTGCCTCAACGGGCTTGGATTTTGGTGCGGCCTGGCTACACTGGGCGTCATGAAACAAGTAATTCCCAAGTGGCTCTTGTCTCGGTTGCCGAAGCGACAGAAACCTTCGGGCAGTGGAATCTGCACCGAAGCATATCACGTGGGGCGCGAGCGCAGCCCGGCCTTGAAGTATCGGTTGCATCGGCGTACCGCCGAAGTCTGTCTTGCCGCTTCGCGTCACCTGGACCGCGAGCCCAGGGTGATCCTGGACGTGGGCACGGCGGATGCCATGATGCTGTCGGCCCTTGGCGGCACCTGGCCTTCAGCCAGACTCGTCGGGGTGGATCTCTCGTTGGAGCTTTTGAAGACCTGCCGCGATCCGAAAGTCGACCTGGCTTTGGCCGATGCCGAAGCTCTGCCGGTCGCTGATGCCTCTGTGGACCTCCTGGTGGCTACTGCGGTGGTGGAGCACGTGCCCAGGCCCGAGCAGGTTTTTGCCGAGATGCATCGGGTGTTGGCGCCAGGCGGGCTGGTGGTGATCACCACGCCGCATCCCTTCTGGGAGGAACTGGCCACTTTGGTGGGACACCTGCCGGACGAACAGCATCATGAAACCATGACCATCGAGCGCCTCACCCAGCTTTGCGAGGGAGCGGGCCTCGATCCGGTGGGAACCAAGCGGTTCATGCTTTCTCCGGTGGGACTCCCACTGGAAGAAGGGGTGGAGCATTTCGTTCGGTGGGTTGGCCTGGAGATGCTCTTTGCCAACCAGCTCATTGCCGCGTCCAGGAGGGACGAGTAATTGCGCCGCAAAGACGACAACATCCAGGAAGGCTGGGCCGGCAGACCAAGTGAAAGGATGAGGAGAGACGATCATGTCGAACAAGCGCAACAATCCTGCGGTGGATGAGACCTGTGCGCGCATCGAATCGGTGCTGGGCGAAAGTGACGCCTACCGCAAGGTGGAAGACGGGCTCTATGTGATCAAGCAGGGATCCGCCTATGTCATGGTCAATGTCCTGCCCTGGGGCGAGGACCGAGCCGTGGTGCGCTGCGCCGCCCAGGTGCTCGTGGGGGTTGACCGCTCTTTGGATCTGGCATGGGACCTGCTCAAGCTCAACAGCATGATGCGGTTTGGCAGTTTTGCCTTCGTCCCGGATGGAAACCGCATCTATTTCATCCACGCGATTTTGGGGGGGGAGACCCTGGATGCAGAAGAAATAGTGGCCACCGTGGCCCAGGTGGCTCTGGTGGCCGACGAGTACGACGACAAGATCGCTGCGGTCTACGGTGGGCGCCGCATGCAGGACCTGCTCGAAGAGCAGGCCTTGTCCCATGTCCTGACCACAGAGCCCGAGGAGTTCGCCTTTCGTTGTTGATGTGGCCTGGTTGGGGTCGGGCCTTGGCCTGCCCCCATTTGTCTGTTGCGACGACTATCCGAAGTTGCGTTCCTTGAGACGGACCTTGGATAGATCCGCTTCTCCCAGCCCGATCTCACCGGCATAGAGTACATGGATGGGGCGCCCCACTTTTTTCGGCCCCCTTCCCCTGTCCATGAGCAGGGCAAGGCCCTTGGCCTTGCGCAGGCCATCGATCACGTCCCAGGCGATGCGATCCTGGGCCACTGGGTCGAGGGACATGTAGAGACTGTCGTGGCTGGCGTTGAAGTTTCGGCTCTTCGAGCCGAATGGGCCGTTGTTGTAGATGACCCGGAAGGCGTCTGCCACGATGAGTCGGACCTTTGGACCCAATTCCGGCAATGCATAGATTTGGGGCACCGACGGACTGCAAGAGTTTGGGTGGTGCGAGGCCGGGTTGATGATGGATCCCATGGCCAGGTTCTTCATCGAGCAGGTCACGCCCGCCAGGTCGTGATCCTTGAACACGGGCACGTTGATGATGGCTGTGAGTCTGGGCACCCACTTGTTGAACCGAACCCATCCCCCTGTGGGGAGCCGATGCACCTTGGCGTCATATCCGATCATTTTCTGCGTGGACACATGGATGGGACTCTTGCGCAGGTGCGCATAGAGGGGACCACGCCGGAAGTTCCAATGGTCCCAGAGGTAGATGTTTTTGCTGGGAATGCCCACCGCATTCAGGCGGGCCACGATGGCATCGATGAGCGCAGGGCTGGGCTCGTTCCAGCGCGTGGCGAACGCGTTTGGCTTGATGCCCACCACGTCTTTGGGTGAAAAGATTGTTGCCCAGCAATCCGTGACAGAGGATTTGCCAACCAGTTCCCGGATGAGCCAGTCGAGCATCTCACCCACGGGTTTTGTCGCGACACGTCCCTTGATGTCCAAGGCATGGTGGTTTTGTGCCTTCAAGACCAGTCCCTTTCGGACGAGAGCATGGGCGGTCCGGCGCGTTTCAGGATGGTCGTCTGGCTGGTTTTCGTTGTCCCTGGAATCCGGTCTGCTGCCAGTCGCCCGAGACCCCGCTTGTTGGATGGAGCCCTTTGCTGGAGCGCCCCGCTCCCCTCGACGACGGCTTTGTGGGGCGGCGTGACGAGGCCCACCCCTGTCTCGGTGTTTTACGTTGTCTTGTCCCTTGTTGCAGCCGACGACTCCAGAGACACCTACTGCAGCCATGCCAGCCAAAAAAGTCCGTCGGTCCAGATCTGTTCCCGGGTATCGTGACAAGTCGTCGTTCTGGGGAGAACCGGCTGGTGTTTCCCGGGGAGCCGTTGCGGTGACGTCCGTTGTGTGACCATGCTTCGTGTCGCATTGCGGCTCGTTGTCGTTTTGTGGAAAATTGTGTTTTTTCGTCATGGTCGTGATTCCTGAGGCTCCTTCATGCTGGTTGCGGTACAGGACCTCGATGACACCAACAGAGGAAGTCTAGTTCGATAGTAGAGTTTGGTCAACAACGCAACGGTGTGCTCATGCCCTGCTTGGCCTGACATGGACCTGCTGCTTGCCAACGAAAAGGCCTGGGGCTAGGCTGCCCATTGGTTTTTTGCGCAAACGGTTCCTTGGAGCAACGTGACGGCATGCAGTGAAGCGACGGGACAGAGCAACGGGACGTGATGGAGCAAACCCACAGGATGGAGCAACGTGCAGTGATGAAAACGAGACTGGTGGCTGATTCGCGGGTTGGACTCGGGGCCGATGTGTCGGCTCTGTCTTTTCGAGCGGGTGTCTTGGGGCTCTTGCTGTGCTCGGTGGCATGCTGGCCTTTTCTCGGGGGATGCAAGTCCCGCCGGGGCGGGCAGGGTGCCGGTGGACAGCGGCGGGCGGACCATGCGGTGCCGGGGCAGGGGAAGGCTGGCGGCAACAACATGGGTGCAGGAGTCCAGGCAGGCGCGGCAGGCAAGGCGCGGGCGGCATCCAGGACACCAGGAGCCGGGTTCAATGTGACCCGGACCCAGGCCAAGGCCTGGGCAGGAGGACTTGGGGTTTCCGAGAGTCCGAGCATGTACAGTGCTCGAAACCTCTATCAGCTCCTCGACGGTGGGGCGGACGCCTATGTCCAGAAAGGAGTCCTGCGCGTTGCGTTCGTAGAACTGGGAAAAGGGGACGCGCCGGCTTGTCGCGTGACCGTATTTTTGCTCAAGGATGAGGCTTCTGCCAAGGGTTTGCTCGAGACTGAGAAGGACCCTGGCTGGAAGCACTACGAGGTGGGTGATGGGGCCTTTGGCGACAAGGAAGGCCTCGTGTTTCGCAAGGGCCGCATCTTGGGTCGAGTGGAACGGGCAGGTCCGCGACAGGCATGTCCATTTCTGGACGTGGCCAAGCGGATCGCGGCGGACAAGGCTCTGGATCCTGGAGCAGCAGGGACCGACAAGGGGCCAGGGAGGGCAGGCCCCCTGGAAACTCGTCGTGGCAAGTAGGGAGGCGGGAGAAAGTGGGGCAAGGACGAAGCTCTTGTCCATCCAAGAGGTAGGGGCCTTTGGATGAACCGGGGATTGGTCGTGGGGCCACGATGGATCGCGGATCGGTTTGGGAGTTCGTGGGGACGGTCAGCCCTCCCGGTGGTGTCGATGTGTGGTCTGGGCCAGGATGATTCCAGCAAAGAGCAGAATCCACAGGAGATTGTCTTGAAGGGGATTCTGGGTTTCGGTGCGGCAGTCACAGCCGCCAGAGGAGCCGCTCTTGCTGCTTCCGCCGTCTGCGCTGGAGGGTGATCCGTCTGTTGACAGGGTGGCATCGCCGGAGTTGGGGCCGCCATCGGGCAGGCCCCCGTCGGACAGCCCTCCGTCGGGATTGGGATGGGGGTTGGATGGTGCGTCCTTGATTCCACGGTCCAGGGCCCAGCCGGGGTTGCTCCCCTCACCCGCATAAGCGCCCCGGTAGAGAAAGTCGCCCTTGTCTGTGCCGTTGAAGTCTATGAGCCAATATGAGTCCTGGTCTGCGATGACAAAGTCTCCCAGCGGGAGGGGTTGGTCCTTGCAAGAGCCGTTTGGCAAGGGGTAAAAGTCCATGTCTCCCAGGGTGGTGGAGGGATTGGTGACATAGTTGGATGCCGCAGAGGGGCTGTCGGCGATGTTGCTGAGTTGCCACTGGTCGACGCCGGTGATTGGGTTGTCGGAAAAGATCAGGTTGCCCATGATATGGGCCTCCTCCACGGGAGAACTCGCCAGGGCGATGCCCCTGCCTGCCGCAAAGATGGTGTTGTTGTAGACATGGGCCAGCTTGAGGGGCAGGTCGTGGTTGCGCAGCAAGATGGCTGTGCCGGGCACGTCCACAAAAATGTTGTCGTGGATGGAGACCCTGCCCGAGACCTGGAGCAGGGACTCTCTCGGGTTGTGGTAGAAAAAGTTTCCATAGATGACATAGAGGTCTTCGGAGCCAGGGCCCGAGTCGGGAAATCCGCCCACCAGCAGGTTGGGCCGGTCGCCGTCTGGACTGGGCCTGTCGTCTTTGATGAACACGTTGTGCCGGATGATGGTGCTCTGTGGCGTCGTGGGCATGCCCTCGACCTGGGGTCTGGGTTGCTGCCACTTGATCTCCATGTCGTATCCCACGGTGTTTTCGATGAGGTTGTATTCGATGATGCCGGCCACGAAGGGCATGGTCCCGTTGGAGTTTCCCAAGTAGAGGCCGGTGCCGGCCTCCAGGATATGGTTGTGATCGATGATCCATCCCCAGGTGGGGGTCTTGGTGGAGATGGCCACGGTTTGCTGGGAGGCTTCGTGGTTGATGAACGTGCAGTATGATACGCGGATATGGTGCACCAGGTTCGACGTGCCGTCCTTGGCGCTTAGTCCGAAGGCGCCATCCACATGGTTTCCGTCCACGGTGATGTGTTCGATGGCCACGTAACTGGAGTCTCTGATTTCTACGGTGTTACAGCAGGGGCCGGGATCGGCCACAAAGATTGCCGGGTCCCCTGATTCCGGCCCGGTGATGGTGATCCAGGCATCCTGGCTGCCGTTGAGATTGGTGATGTTGAGCAGGTGCTCATAGGTCCCGGCCGCCAGGTGGAGGGTGTCTCCCGGTTGGAGTTGGGAGAGCATGTCGCGGTAGTTGGATGGATCTGCCTGGTAGTCCGCAGCCCTGGCGCTCTGTGGAGCGATCAGGAAGAAAAGAGTGGTTGTCGCGCCAGCCCATGTCAAAAACTGTCTTTTCATGGTTGAACTCCCTTGCTTGGGTCTTCGGATGGAAACGAGTGCCCTGTGTCTTAGCAGGAGTCCTCGGTTCATCAGTTGTTTATCATCTATTATCTGCAGGCAGGGCAGTGGTGGCAAGGAGGGATGTGGGACATGTGCCCGGCTTTGAATTGGGGACGGGTATCGTTGCGCCCAGGCCCCTGGTGCCGTCTCGGCCTGTGGTGGAGGGGGAGTGATGTGGTGCAAGGACGGTGGGGAGGGTACTCCATCGAGGCTGGGGCTTCTGCTACAGCGAGGCTGCGGCCTGCTTCATGATTTCATCATAGACCTTGTTGGCCGGGATCTTTTTGTCCTGGACGAGTTTGCGAGCCTTTGTCAGCTCTTCTTCGATGAGCACCTTGAATTTTCCAATGGGTTGGGCGCCGCTCAGTGGCCTTCCGTTGATGAAGAAGGCCGGTGTGCCACGGACTCCGAACTTGGCTCCCTGGGCGGTCTGGGCGTCGATTTCTTTTCGGTGCGCATGGGAGGTGATGGCGGAGCGGACTTTCTTGGGGTCTGCGCCCACCTGCTTGGCGAAGTTGACCAGGCTGTCGTCGTCGAGGCTCTTTTGATTGGAGAAGAGGAGATCGTGATACTTCCAGAAGGCCTCGGCGCCCTTTTCCTTGAAGACCTCGATGGCTGCCTCGGCGGCAGGCTCTGCATGCTTGTGGAACCCGAGGGGGTTATGCATGAACACGAGCCGGACGTCTTTGGGATACTCGCGGAGCACTTCGTGGACGGTCCTGGTGGCTCGACCGCAGAAGGGACATTGAAAGTCGCTGAACTCCACGATGGTCACCAGGGCGTCCTTGGGGCCCCGGACAGGATTCTTGGTGGGATCGAAGAGCACTTTGTAGGTGGTGCCTGGGTCTGGCTCGGCAGGCCCCTGGGTCGCCTGTGGAATTTGCACCGTGGGACCGCTGCGTTTGCTCAAGTCCACGCATTTGCCCTGGATGCAGGCGGTGTCGTCACCCTTGCAGTCTTTGTCGGTCTTGCATGTCTTTTTGCCGCAGGCCGACCAGGACGTGGTTGCCAAGAAGAGGATTCCCAGGAGAAAGGCCCAATGGCTCATGGATGGGGTGTGCTCTCGGACCGTGTGTTTTCGTTGGCTCCAATCGATTGTCATGTGCAGCCTCCATTCGGCTCTGTGGTTCCTGTCCCTGGACGAGGCAGGGAGACCGGGTGCGTCTGGTGCTCGATTCTTATCTCGAACCGGTTTTTCGTCCATTTCATTCCTTGGGACCCCGTCGGCCGGTGTTGAATTGATGAACTCAGCCCGTTCGAAGATTCGGGGCTAGACAGTGGCCCCGATGCCTGTGTATGCTTCTATCCGAGTTGTTTCCGAGGTCTCAGGGCTTTCGGAAGATGTCAGTTGGTTGTGTCCCTCCTGTGATACGCGGGCCAGGTTGCCCGTCCAGGGCCGGAGGGGCTACGAGGAGGCTCGATGCAAGGCGATCGCCGACAATCTTTGAGGTTGAACGTCACGTTGCCCGTCACCTACCAGGTTCTTCCGGGAAAAGAGGTGGATCTGCCGCCTCAACTCGTGGACGTGTACGAACGTGTCTTGCCCAACGCCGAGTTCGCCGAGCAGTCTTTTCAGGGCATGGTGCGTGATTTGAGTGCCAACGGAGCCTTCATCACCGGGCCCACGGTGCCGCTGCTGTCGCGGCTGCTCCTTCGATTTCCCCTGCCTGGCATGAGCCAGGTGGAAGCCATCGGTTGGGTCTTGTGGCGGCGCAAGGAAGATCGCACCATCTCGAAAGCGATGCCCGATGGAAAGACCGTCGAGATTGCGCTCAAGTCCGGGTTCGGTGTGCTCTTCGAGGCGATTTTGCCCGAGGCCAGGCGCCACATCAATCGCCTTGCCCACATGAACGAGGCGGCAGCCCACCTGCTCAAGAAGTCGCGGGGCTGATCGGCTCATGGATCCTGCGGCCCACCAGGCGGAGGCCTCGGTTCAATCGAGTCATTGGTGGTTCGAGGGGCGCCGTCGTATCCTCGAAACCCTGCTCGATGGACTGGACCTCGATCCGGATGCCGCCCTGGTGGAGGTGGGCTGCGGCACGGGGGCCAATGTCCCTGTGCTTCGCAAGTTTGGAAAGACCCTGGGGCTGGATCGATCCAGGCAGGCGCTGGAGACGGCCAGAGATGCCTTCGATCATGTCCTGCTGGCCGACGCAGACCGCCTTCCCCTGGCTTCTGACAGCACGGGCCTGGTCTGTGCCCTGGACGTGGTGGAGCATCTCGACGACGACCTGGGGGCCTTGAAGGAAATGGTTCGGGTGCTCAGACCAGGGGGCAAGCTCCTGGTGTTCGTTCCGGCGTTCCGGTTTCTTTGGGGCCTGCAGGACGAGATGTCCCATCACAAGAGACGCTATCGGAAGGGCCAAATCATGGACCTGGTGCGACGGTCCGGCGCCAGGGTCCTTCGCGCCGGGTATTTCAATTTTTGGCTCTTCGGTCCCATCGCCCTGGCCAGGGCCCTCTGGCGCCTGCATCCTGTGCAGGCACCGTCCGAAAATCTTTGGACACCTCAGTGGGTGGACCGCCCACTGGCCCGGCTCTTTGCCTCGGAACGGCACGTCTTGGCTCGTTGGAGCCCCCCCTTTGGTGTGTCGGCTTTCGTCGTGGCAGAAAAACCGTCCGAAACATCGGGACAGTGAGAGGCTCTCACTCTTTGGGGCCATGCAGGCCGTGCTTTTTGAGGAGCTCTCTCAGGTGGTAGCGGGTCAGCCCGGCCTGCTCTGAGGCCCTGGTGATGTTTCCGGTGTGGATGGCCATCAGTGCGGTCAGGTATTCCTTTTCGAAGAGGTCTACGACCTTTTGCTTGGCGTCTTTGAAAAGCATGGTCGATGCCATGGTCTTGGGGTCCAACTCGCCCATGGGCATGGCCGCCGACCCGGCACTGCGTCCTTCGCCGGTGATGGGGTGGCCCCAGAGGATGTCTTCTGGTTGGATCACCGGGCCGTCGGCCAGAGAAGCCGCTCGCTCCACCACGTTGCGCAGTTCTCGCACGTTTCCGGGCCAATCGTGCTGCTTGAGCAGGGCGAGAGTCTCGGGTGCAAAGGACATGCTGACACCGCGACGTTTTTCCACCATTTCGAGGAAGTGTCTGGCCAGGAGCGGGACGTCGTCCACCCGGTTTCTGAGCGGCGGCAGGGCCACGTGCATCACCGAGAGGCGGAAGTAGAGGTCCTCTCGGAAGGTCCCGTCGCTGACCATCTTGCGCAGGTCGCGGTTGGTGGCCGCAATGACGCGCACGTCCACGCCGATGGTCTTGTGTCCCCCCACGCGTTTGATTTCTTTGTTTTCCAGGACACGGAGCAGCTTTGGCTGAAGGCCCAGGTCCAGTTCTCCGATTTCGTCCAGGAAGATGGTGCCTCCGTCGGCCTGCTCGAAGAACCCCTGGCGTCGGTCCACTGCGCCGGTGAAGGCGCCCTTTTCGTGTCCGAACAGCGTGCTCTCGATGAGGTTTCTTGGGATGGCACTGCAATCCAGGACCACGAAGGGACCCTTGCGACGGTCGCTCTTTTCGTGGATGCCTTGGGCGATCACGTCCTTTCCCGTGCCGGTCTCTCCCGAGATGAGCACCGTCAGGTCCGAGGGAGCCACCCTTTCGAGCACGGCAAAGACCTCTCGCATGGGCACGCTTCGGCCCAGGGCCTTGCCGAAACGATCTTTGCTGCTCAGGGCGATTTCGACCATCTCGTCGGTGGGCTGGAAACGGATCACCGTGTGGCCCACCTGGAACTTTGTTCCTGGCTTGAGATAGACCTCCCTGATGCGCACGCCACCCACAAAGGTTCCGTTGGTGCTCTCGAGATCTTTGAGAAGGTAGCCGTCTTCCCTGCTGAGGATCTCGAAGTGGGCACCCGAGACCGCCTTGTCGGTGATGACCAGGTCGTTGACCGCGCTGCGGCCTCCCGTGACCCTCGGTCTGTCCACGGTGACCGACAGACCCTTGTCCGGACCGTCCGTGACTACGAGGCGGCTGGTGCGGAGTTGCTTGATGGCTGCCCTTCCGCCCGCAAAGATGATGGTCATCGAGGCGTTTTCGTCCCCGACGTCGTCTCGGGACATGGCGAGCAGTCTCGGATCCATCCCGGTTTTGGTCGGTTTTTTGTCCATGGTCACGATTGATCGTTGGTTTTGGCCGCTATCATAGCGGGAGGGCTGCAAAGCGCAAGTGTGGGTTGTCGCGGGCGGAGGGGCGGCGAAGCGTCTACTGGCGCACCGCGTTGAATTCGCCCTGCCAGTTTCCGCCGCCAAGGGTTCCGTACCACCGACCGGGATTCGAGGGGGGATCTCCGAGATGGTCGTTGTCGGGGATCGGAGCCTGGCCGCGCATGGTCAGGATGGAGAAGGACACGGTGAGCTGGTCGAGATAGTCGACGATGGCGTTGATGGCAGGCTGCTTTCCGGCGTCGCATGCCTGGTAGGCGAGATCGTAGGCTCCGTCGAAGCCGAACGCATCGGACGCGAACTCGTCGATGGCTGCAGCGATGGCGTCGCAGTCGACGAGGTCTTCGAGGGCGCTTTCCAGGTCGTCGTAGCAACCCCAGCCCTGGGAGCATGTCACCACGTTGACCAGGGCGTCGATGACCCACTTGATGAGGCCGCCTACCACGTTGTGGATTTCGTGGCGGTCGATGAAGAACACGTAGCAGATTTCCCGAGACGTGAAGTCATATGTGGGCACCTGACCGATCTCCGGGATGTTCTCCGGGCGTTCCGAGACCATCTGCCCGCGGTATTCGAACTGCACCAGGTCCCAGGTGCTGGTTCCGACGTATTCATAATTGCCCGTGGCCACAAGCTGGACCGTGTGTTGGACCTGCATGTCGTCGATGATGTCGGAGATGTTGCCCAGGGCCACGATGAGACTCTGGCCCCAAGGTGGAATATAAGCGTCGATGAGGCTCTGGATGGCGCTTTCGATGAGGTCCTGGACCCAGCCGGGCAGGCCCAGGTCCAGGTTGCCTTCGATGACGTCCCGGAAAAATTCCATGGCCGAGAGGAACCCGTCGAGCCATCCGGCCAGGGCCTGCCGCAAGTGGAGCGTGGAGTCGAAGTGCCAGGTGCCCTGGAGCCTGGTGGGGTCAGGGGCTGGTTCGCATTGGCTGGGGTCGGTGCAGATCCCACCGATGCAGACCTGCCCATTGTGGCAATCCGTGTTGCTCACGCAGTTGAAATCCGTGTCGTTGGGGTCCGGGACGCAGACCCCGTCCTGGCAGATGAAGTTGCCCGGGCAGTCGTCGTTGTTGGTGCATTGCACGTTGTTGGGGTTGTCGGTGCAGTAGCCGCCGATGCAGACCTGCCCGTCGGGACAGTTGACCATTTCGATGGGGTCGCAGCGCTGGCCGTTGGTGTTGGGACGCACGCAGCGCTTGTCGTTGCCCACCTGGACGCATTCGTAGGGAGGCACGCAGTCGGAGTTGTCGGTGCAGGTTCCGTCGCCCGTCGGGTTGTTTTCCACGCAGGTCCCCTGATCGCAAATGGGGAAGTCCGAGGGGCAGTCCGCGTTGGACTGGCAGGGATCGCCATTGTATTCGTTGATGTGGATGAGAAAGACCACGGGCTGGGTGCCTTCCAGGGTGGCGGTGACCTGGACGCCGCTTGGGACCGCCTGGGTGCCGCTGTCGAACTGGAACATGACCACACCGTTGGCCCCGGTCACCAGCGCGATGTCGTTGCCCGCGGTCTGTCCGGAGACATCCCTGAGTTGGGTTCCCGAGCCGCCCGGGCCCAATGTGATGTGTATGGTCTCGCCCTGGAGCGGCATTTCGCCCTGGCCTGGAATGGCGGCAAAGGCCTTGACCGAAAGCGTCTTTCTGGTCCTCGTCCAGGTGGACAATTCGGTGGGGTCGTCGGTGCGAAGGCCCCTGTTTACGTCCACGACCTTGATCGTAAAGTTCACCGGGCAGGTGCCTTCGGCAGAGGCGCGAATCTGGTACGTTCCCGCCTTGTCCGCCGTGAGGTTCACAGAGGCGATGCCGGCATCCGACGTGGTCGCCGATTCCGCCGACAGGCTGGCCTGGGCGTTGGGGGTCACGATGGAGAACTGGACGTCCACTCCCGCTGCCACGCCGCCCGAGGCGCAGCTTCCGTCCGCCAGCTTGACCACCATGGCCTTGAGTTCCTGGGCCTGGCCCACCGGCACTTCGTAGTCGTAGCGGCCAAAGGCCTTGAGGAGCATTCCGCTGTCCTTGGTGGCTTCACAGGTTCCCTCGTAGTTGCTCTGGCATCGCGACCCGCTGTCATCGGCCTTTTTTGCGCAGGCTGTTGCCACCAGTCCAAAGGCGGTGAGCAAAAGCAAGGCTCGAATCAATGAATGGGAATGCTTGGTCATGGCAAGACCTCCATCGGGACACCGTGCCCACTCCAGGATGGCCTTTGGCCGGTTTGCCTGGTGGTGCGCAGCGGCAGGTCGAATGTTTCTAGACGTCTGTATACTACAATGTTTTTCGGACCGGCGCTAGGGGTGCTGCGTTTTGTGCTTTTGTACAGCATGGAGGGACGTGATGGGGGCGGCGCAAACCAAAGTTTCCAAATTGGTCAATGTGGACACTTTTTGTTGTGCCCTATTTTGGCATGCGGTAAAATACAAAAATTGATCCTGAAAACCTGAGAATCGTTCAAGGGTCGTTTGGTCGGATTGGCTAGGAAATAGGGGTTGTCCAGGGGGGACGAGCATCATCGGATGTCGTGGGCTGTCAGTGAGATCCGTTCGTTTGTCGAGAGATCGTCACTTGTCAGCGGTTTCGTCGCTCGCCGACTGGGGCGTCCAGGCCGGGCGATTCGATCGCCTGCCATGGAGACCGTCGCTCGCCAGGAGGTGGGTAGATGTACAAGGGCTCCTCTGTCGTTCGTTTCTTTATTTTTCGTGAAAAACACTCGCCCAATCCAGGAGGAAGTCTTGTCGGACAGGCGGCGTCTCCGGCAGGTTGGGTCATTCTGGCCGTGCTGGCCGTCCTGCCGGTCCTGGCAGCCGTTGCGGCTTGCGATGGAACCTGCCCCACGGGCGATCGTGGCTGTGACTGCTATCCAAACGGCACCTGCAACGGAAAGTTGGTCTGCAGTGCCGGGGTCTGTCAGTCGGCTCTTTGCGATCCAGGGACGGCCGGCTGTGCCTGCTATAAGAATTTTACCTGCGAT
>CAZIJS010000037.1:20166-26142 GCA_964539505.1 uncultured Myxococcales bacterium | reverse complement strand
GTCCACAGTCGAAGAACCAGGCCATGAAAACATGGAATCGGGACCAGTCTCGATCCGACCCGGCCGCCCCCTCGAACCGGCCATGGAAGCAGTCCGACTCCTGGAAGGACTGCATGCCCCCACCAGACTCACGTACGCCTGGGCCAATCTGGTCCTGGTGGCAACGGCAGTGGACGAACCCCTACCCCGACGTGGAGAAGCCATCGAGGCGTTGAGGCGAGCATCGATCAGCAGCGACGGCACAGCGAAGGCCGTGGCCAGACAGGCCCTTTTCGCGCTTTTGCAGCACGACAGTCACGGCGCGCAAGCCACCCCGGAACAGACCGAACACCTGCTGGGCGGCAGGCCGGAGGAGATCTTCGAAGACACGTTCCAACTCGTCGAAAAACTCGAACGGTCAGGTGCCAGGGAATTGGCCTGGCGACTGGCGCTCAGAGCCGGCATGGCCGCCCCTTTCCATCATCGCCCCCTGTTCGTAGAACAGGCAAGACGCATCTATTCCGGCATCATCGAAGAAACCGAACTCTCCTATCGAGCAGGCAGGAAGTCTGATCCAGAAGCATCCATGTTGTTGGAGATGGCAGCATCCACCCCATCACCCAGACAGCGTTTCCTCGCTTCGGCTTACGAAGACCAGAACAGAGAGCAAGGCAGTTCGCGCTCATCCAGCGAATCCACGCAGGTCGACGCACTGGCCCTCAAACGGCTCCTGGAAGTGACCAGGCGGTTGGCTGAAGCAAGGCGACTCGATTCGCTCCTGGCTTTCATCCTGGATGCAGTGATAGACCTCACCGGAGCGGAGCGGGGGTTCCTCCTCCTGGCCCAGGACGACGAGCTCACCCTGGGTGCACAGCGCCACATGGATGCCGAGGCCACAGACTCGAAGACCAGGTGGAGTCATTCCATCGCCAAACAGGCCATGGAGGAAGCTGCACCAGTCCTCACCGTGGATGCAACCGACGACGCCCGGTTCGCCCAAGCAAGAAGCGTCATGAACCTGAAACTTCGATCGGTCCTCGCAGTCCCCTTGATTGCGCGGTCGAAACCAGTGGGCACCTTGTATGTGGACAACCGGATGCGACGAGGCGCATTCACGCAGCGAGACGCTGAACTCGCCCTGAGTTTCGCCGACCAGGCGGCTGCGGCCATCGAGACCACCAGGCTCTTGGAACTGGCCGAACAGCGGCGCCGAGAAATCGAGCGACTCAACGAACGACTGGCTCTTCGACTCGAAAAGGCCCAAAGCCACATCCAGACATTGAGAACCGAGGTGGCCTCCGCCCGACGGTTTCTCGCTGAGGACCACGGCTACGAACACCTGGTGGGCAGAAGCCCAGCCATGCGGGATGTCTTCGACCTCATCGAGCGTGTCTCGGCGACCGACCTTCCCGTGGTGATCCTGGGCGAAAGCGGAACGGGCAAGGAACTCGTCGCCAAGGCGATCCACAGCAGGAGTCTGCGGTCCGAGGGACCCTTTGCATCGGAAAATTGCGGGGCTGTCACTGAATCCCTGCTCGAAAGCCTCTTGTTCGGGCACGAGAAGGGAGCCTTCACCGGGGCTTCGCGCAGACAGAAGGGGCTGTTTGAAATCGCCCACCAGGGAACCCTCTTTCTGGACGAAGTGGGCGAGATGAGTCCAGCCATGCAGGTCAAGCTGCTCAGGGTTCTTCAAGATGGAACCTTCCGACGCGTTGGCGGAGACAAGCCTGTTTCGGTAAACGTCCGAGTGCTCGCTGCATCCAATCAGGACATCGAGGCCCTGGTGACCACCGGAACCTTCCGGCAAGATCTCTTCTACCGCCTTGCGGTGGTCATTATCCGTCTCCCCCCACTCAGACAGCGCACCGAAGACATTCCGCTCCTGGTGACCCACTTCCTCCAGCGCTACGCCGGACCGGACCGAAACATTCTCGTGGAACCAGACGCCATGGAAGCCATCATGTCTTATCCATGGCCGGGCAATGTGCGACAACTGGAAAACGAAATCATGCGGATCGTGGCACTTTCCCCGGGTCCCATTACCCTGGCAGACCTGTCTGCCCCCGTTGCCGCCCTGCGAGATGGGAAGGCACTCGACACCCTCGACGTCAAAACAAACGTCGAGGCACTGGAAAAGCGTCTCATCCGCCGTGCCATGCAACAAACCGGTGGAAATCGAAGCAGAGCCGCCCAACTGCTCGGTCTGAGCAGATACGGTCTCCTCAAGAAGCTGAGGCGCTATGGTCTGGATGAACCAGGGTCTCTTGATACCAAAAAGAAGGCCGGACAAGCCGGTACAGATTGCAGCCCAGGGCACCCGTCATCCCAGGCCCTGGAACGAACAGGGAGAATGGAGTCATGACGAAGAGAACCAGACAGATCATCATGTTGGCTGCAGCCGGCCTGGCAATCCTCTCCACATGGGCATGCAAGACCCCATCCTTTCCGCTCCCGCCCCCCGATCCCGAGCAGCTCGATATCCAGCCATACAGTGAGGATGGATTCATGGTGATGAACGGCGCGGCCGGCGTAGTCGCTCCCAATGCGGAAGTCCGCATCTTCAACGATACCAAGGGATTTGGCTACTTCTTCTATGCAGACGACCAGGGCGGCTTTCGCAGTCCCCCTGTCGCGGCCGACCCTGGTGACCGGATGCACCTGTCCTACCGCCAAGGCGATGATTCATCGCGGCCCATGTGCTTCATCGTAGACTACGGTGCTCAAGACCTGGTACTCTGCCAGTAGGCGAAACAACATGGCAGAAAGGGACTTGCTCGCAGCAGACCTGCAACGAGGACGGAACTAGAGACCGATCTTGGTGGAGGGAGGCAGCATGAAACTCACGCCGACTGTGAAATACATGACATGCTCGGACACGCGGTCACTCTTGTCGATGACGATCCGTCCCTGGTCATCCACCGAACCGTTCCGATCGAATCCAGCGGAGTTGCGTCCCTGGCCCATGGCCTGGCTCAGGTAAATGTCGCGAAACGCAAAGTGTATCGCCAACCACTTGAGTATGTAGAACCTGGCGCCGATGCCGAACGATGGGCCGAACCGTATCCCGCCGTTTTTGTCTTTCACGTTCAGATTCAGGTCCGTCGCGTACTTATCGATGTTGCCAGCCTTCAAATAGACCATTCCGAGACCGGCCATGACGTAGAAATCGAAATCGAAGAACACCTGGCCCAGGAGGCTCATCTTGCCCAGCCAGGGCGTGTACGCAATGTAAGGGGCCGTGGCCATGAACACGATGTGGTTGAAGGCGTCCTCCAGGGCCTGCTTCGTGGGAGCCGGATTGATGTCCGGATTGTCGAAGTTGTCCCCCAAGGTATTCTTGATCTCGGTGGTCAGCTCCGTATCCCAGTCCACTGCGGCGTAGTGAAAGCTCGCACCCACAGAGAGACATTCTTTGTAGTACTTGGCGCCGAAGCACCAAGGAATATGGTACTCTGCCTTCAACCCCACCAGGAAGGAATGCCTGAAATCCTGGAGAAAAGTCATTCCAAAAGACGGGGTCACCTCGAACCGGTTCGGCAGGTACAAAACCCGCTTGCGCACGGCCGGCTGTCCTTCCAGAGGATTCTTGCGCTGTGCAAACGCAGCGGAGGACAGCAACATGGTCATCAACAGTGAGCCAAGGAAAACTCGCTTCTTCATTGCTCTACCTCCACCTGCCTACTTGAAGGTCGTGTACTTGAAGCTCGGAGGCAGGAAGAAACTCACTCCAAGCTGGAACACGACGTTGGGGATCCACCGATGGGCCCCATGGTCCTCGGCCTTGTATCCCGGCGGGTTGCTCGGGTCGTCATCGGCTGGTCGATCCGGAGCCTCGAAGTTGTCTCGCATGATATAGACGCGAATCCCCAAGTTCAGGGTCAGCCACTTGAGAATGAACATTCTGAACCCGAAAGAGGGAAACAAGATCGTGAAATTGTAGTTACTCCACGAACTATCGCCGGCACGCCGCGGAATCACGGACGTCATGGTCAACCCAACGCCGGCGCCGATGTACCCGCCAAACTGCTGGATCACTTTATTGTGCAGCGCGAATTTTCCATACATCCAGTTGTAATGGAAGTTCGCCGTGGTCGTAAAATGATATTTGTTGAGCGTGGGCAGCACGCGCTGCTGCAACCCCATCAAATATGCCCGCTGGGTGATGTCCGGGAAATAATAATGCGCCCCGGCTCCGATGCTCATTGCGTCGCTGAGAAAATAGCTGATCTCGCCGCCCATGAACCAATGGCGGATCAAATTGTCGTTCAGAGTCACTCCAAGAGGATAAATGAACAACTCGACACGCTTTTGCTTCAAGATCAATTTCCTGGAGACGACTTTGATGTCTTTCCAGTAGGCCTTGGCACCACGCACCGACTTGATCTTACCTCCGCCCTTACCGGACGTGGATGGTGGCCCCCCTCGGGCAGCCTCTCGAGGCGTCACCGGGCCACCGGCTTCATCGGGTGTGACCGGTCCGGCTTCATCAGGTGTGACCGGACCAGCTTCGTCCGTAGCCGGCTGTGTCGGCTCCGGACTCTCAGGCTTGTCCTCGCCGCTGCCCTGGGCCAACGCAGGCGACGCTGACAAGGCCCAGGCCAGCACTGTAAACGAGACGAACAGAGCAGCCTTTCTCATTGCGCTTCTCCAATTTCGGCAGAATGTGTGAATCCTGTGTTCGTCAAAACGAAAAACCCCTTTGAAATCAACCACCTACAACAGCAAAACTTAAATTTGCGTCACTATATCACAAGAAAAAAAAAACCAGGCAACTCTTTTTTCCTGCCCGCGTTTTCATATCAGGTGGCCCCGACCTGGCCAGGCAGGGGGGCACACCATTTGGAAACGCGTTTGCATCTGATTTCTAGCCACTCGCAAATCCGCCATCCGTGCCGGCTTGAGCATTTCATGCATCTGTCTTTTGCGAATGCCAATGCCGCTAGACGGGATCATCTTCCTGCCTGAACAATGCCTCCACGAACTGTCCGGGATCGAACTCCCGTAAGTCTTCGACTCGTTCTCCGATCCCCACGAAGCGGACCGGCACCTTCAATTCGTCACAGACCCCGAGGATCACCCCACCCTTCGCAGTGCCATCCATTTTCGTCAAAACCACTCCAGTAAACGACACCGCCTGCTGAAACAACCGGGCCTGCTGAATGGCGTTTTGTCCCGTTGTGGCATCCAAAATGAGAAGCGTCTCGTGGGGGGCACCCTCCAGCGCCTTTCCCATGACGCGATGCACCTTCTTCAACTCGTCCATGAGATCTACTTTTGTATGGAGACGACCGGCGGTGTCTGCAATCACCACGTCCACGCCATCGGCAAGGGCCTTTTTGATCCCATCGAAAATCACCGAAGAGGGATCGGCATTTTCCTTTCCTCGAACGACCTTGGCCCCAACCTTGTCGCCCCAGACCTCGAGCTGCTCCACGGCCGCAGCTCTGAATGTGTCTCCTGCAGCCAGCAGGACGGACTTGCCCTGCTCTGACAACTTGGCGGCGAGTTTCCCGATGGTGGTGGTCTTGCCCACCCCGTTGACCCCAATGGTCAAAATCACGAACGGCTTGTGCGCATTCAAATCCCAGGGATCTGTCGGCACCGAAAGAATCCGCCGCGCTTCCTCCTTGATGAACGCCCAGACTGCCCCTGGGTCCTTGAGAGACTTGCCGTCCAATTCGTTCTTGAGCTTGTCGAGGAGCATCTCCGAGGTCCGCACACCAAGATCCGCAGTGAAGAGAACCTCCTCGATCTGATCGACCAGGTCATCATCCAGCGTCTGTTTCCCCCGAAACAGTCGGCCGAGACGGGCCACGAATCCCTTGCGGGTCTTACTCAGGCCCTCTGCCAGGCTCTTTCCCTTCTTGACCTGGGCCACCTTGGCAACGGGTGGCGCAGGCTTGGGCACCGGCTGGCGGACCACGGCCTCGACTGCCGGCTCGACTTCGGCCTTGGGTTTTGCCTCGACTGCCGGCTCCACTTCGGCCTTGGGTTTTG
>CAZIJS010000037.1:0-20066 GCA_964539505.1 uncultured Myxococcales bacterium | reverse complement strand
GGCCTTGGGTTTTGCCTCGACTGCCGGCTCCACTTCGGCCTTGGGTTTTGCCTCGGCTGCTGGCTCCACTTCGGCCTTGGGTTTTGCCTCTTGCAATGCAGACGAGACGTCTCCCTCGCCTGGCTCGATCTCTCGATGCTCCTCTTCCTCCCGCCTAGCCCGGATGAACTCACGGCCCACCCAGACCAGCACCAAGGCAAGGCACACCAAGAAAACAACGAAGAGTAGCTGTGTTCCAGTCATGACCGGGTTAGTATCGTAAAACCCCGCACCGAGTCAACCATCCACAGACGCGTTTGGCATGCCTGCATCAACCGGGAAACTGCGCCACGATCTCCTCCACGATCCTCGCCTGGTCGCAAAAATCCTGGAAAACTTCCCTGTCCATGAGTTCCGAAGTCCACAGTTTAGCGCTGACCATGAGGATTGTCTATTGCATCCACATGGTCACTTCCCATAATAGAGACAAAATTCTTTCGGAAAAGAGTCTTGTGGGGCCTGGCAAATCTGGCCCCACTATGAAAGGAGCACGATGTCATGGACAGGACAGAGAGAGCTCGACCAGAAGCAGCATCCAGGTCTTTCATGATATCTCCCGGTTTGAGTCTGGCAGCCGCCCGGGCACCCTTTTTGAGCGCCTCGGTGCTCACGGGCCTGCTTGGATGCGCATGGGTTTGGAGCACCGGCCAGACATTTTCCTGGCCGAGGGCATTGCTGGCACTGCTCGGCATTGCCTCTGTCCACCTGGCAGCGAACACGGCCAACGACTATTACGACTGGAATGGGTCAGACGCAGTCAATCAGCATGCCGGACCATTTTCCGGCGGAAGCCGACACCGCCTCGATGGCAAGGTTCCTCGATCCTGGTTTGCCGTCCTCACCCTGGTCTTCCTGGTCCTGGCCTTGGCCAGTGGATTGGCCCTCGTGTGGCTGGACCGACCGCATGTGCTGACCCTGGGCATCATGGGTGCCGCCGGGGGCCTGCTCTATTCCACCAAGCCCATCCAATTGCAGGCGCGTGGACTGGGCGAATTCGACATCCTCGTCATGTTCGGCCCATTGACAACTCTGGGCACGTCCTACGCCATCACGGGCACCATGGATCCCGCCGCCTTTGTCATCGGTATTCCGGCGGGAATCCTGACCACTGCCATTCTCTGGGCCAACGAAATTCCGGACATGGACGCAGACCAGCAAAGCGGCAAGCAGACACTCGTGGTGCGCCTGGGCAAAGATCGAGCCTGGTGGGGGCTGACGCTGCTCGTCACTGCCTGGGTCGGCACGCAAGTAAGTCTGTGGGCCGCCGGCATCCTGCCGGCCTGGTCCCTGCTGGCGCTCCTGCCCATTCCGTTGGCCATCCAGGCTCTCAGAGGAATCCATGCTAACCTGCAACGACCAAAGGAACTCGTGCCTTTCCAAGGACAAATCATCATGCTACAGGCCCTTTCCGTGGGGACGATGGCCCTCGCGCTGGTGGGATTCAAAATCCTGGGATGACCATCCGTTCCCGATATGCCCCCACGCAGCCCCTTTCTGTTCCTGCATCCCACACAAACGCTCAAAAGTCGCAAGAAAAGACGAGTTCGCATATAATGTCACGGCAACAACGGGACCGCAGGGCCCATGAGTTCAACAGCGAAGGCGCCGGCCCCCAACGCGGTGCCGTCCCACGCCTCTGCTCGCGGAGTCATCCATGGACAAGCTGACAGACATGCTCAAACGAAGCGGAGTGATCACCGAGGCGCAACTGGACCTGGCCATCCAGAAACAGCGAGTTCTCGGAGGCAGTCCGGCGCTCTATCTCCTCGCAGACGGATTGATCGCCGAAGACGTTCTTCAATCCTACCTGGCACAGATTCATCCCGTACCATCCGACTGCCGCTACGACGAGGATCCAGAGCCGGAAGCCCTGGGCCTCCTGGACCGGGACCGGGCCGCCAGGCTCGAAGTCATTCCCTTGAAACTTCGGGGAGACAGGCTGGTCGTCCTTGCCGTGGATCCCTCCAACGAAGGAATGCATCGCGAAGTCCGGAAAAAGAGCGGTATAGAGCAGATTGTCGCCTGTCCCGTCAACGAACTCCGGTTTCTCTGGCATCTGGAGCAGTGGTATGGGATCGATGCCCCCCAACACCTGCGCAGCGCCATGGAAGCACATTTCACGGACAACTCCCGGCATGAGTCTCAACGACAGGGTCTGGAAACCGAAGACGATTCTCTGCTCTATGACCCCATGGCCGGCATGGGGGCCGGCTTGGGCGACCAGGGGCTGCTTGCCCAAATCCCCCTCGGTTCCAGCGGAGAATCAGGAGAGGAAGTCGTTCCCATCCTGGACGAAGAGCTTCCGTTGCTCATCGTGGAAACTCCTGAAGAAGCTGCAGCAGCCGACCGCATGGAAGCCGAAGTAAACAACAGCGGCACATTGGGCGACGGACTGTCACCCTTGCCGCTGGACCAGATGGAACAGACCCTGAACGAAGCCGTCTCTCTCGATGACCTCTACAGGATCTTCCTGCGTTTCGGAGCCACCTACCTCGACAGCATCCTGGTGTTCAAGGTCCAGGGCGGGCAGGCAACGGGATGGCGGGCGGCGGGAGCCATGATAGACTCGTCTCGAGCCAAGAACATCGTCCAGCCAGTCGCTGGTTCACGGATTCTCGCGCCGGCGACTGGCTCTGGACCAGCCATCGTCACCGAAACAGGAACCGATGCCGACGAGAATCTGGCTTCGAAAATTCGTGACAAGGAGGGCCAGGCCGTCGTATCCGACGTGGTCTCGGTCCGCAACAGGCCGGTCCTGCTCGTCTGCGGCGCAGTCAAAAACAACGCGGCACCGGACCAGGTGGCTGGACAACTCCACACACTCTGCTCTCTATCCGCATCCGCCGTGCTCCGGATCATCGCAAGGAAAAAGAAATCCCGAAAGTAGGGCACTCGTTCCAAGTCACATCGGCTCACACCCAGGCATTGTTCATCAACTCACCGAATCCTCCTCCACCTGGAACGATGTAGCCATGTTCGTTGAGACCGGACTCTTCGTCCCATCGACTCCCAGGCTTGGCAGCCAGGACATCGGGAGGACTCATGCCCCGGTCCAACCTGACCGCATAGATCACCGCCTCGGGGTGGTCTTCTCTCAGGCGCCGTATGTACTCGGGCGTCACGATGAGATTCAACGTAATGAGCCGGGCCGGCCTTCCCCCATAGTGCTCTTTGTAGAATCGAATGGCTGCTGTCAGCGAACTTCCCGTTGCTCCCATGGGATCTGGAAAAAGTACGATCCGACCGTCGATGGGACCACCAATCTTCTCACCGGCGATCCTGGCCCCCACCACGCGGTCCGCCGAATCGAGCGCCCGGCTCACGATGAGATGATCCTGGCGGACATTGCGCGGATCGAGAACCTCGTTGAGAAACCGATAGCATGTTAAACTCGGCAGGATACCGGCACGGGCGATATCCACCGTCACCACCCGGGTCGAGGGATCGAGCATCTCACCCTCGATCACACCCCGCTCGGCATCCTCGCCTTCCTGGGCCAAGATCTCTGCCATGCGCGAGACGTATCGAGCTCTGCGCAACGGGAACTCACGGTTGATGACCGCAGTCAGGAGACGACGATAGATCTCCTCGACCAGGTCATTGAACACCGGCTGGCCGGTCTCACGGGAGCAGACACGAGCCAGCATGGTCAGCGCCACGGGGTCGGAGATGATGTGCACGTTCTTACCGTAGTCGTGTTCTACCTCGCTCAAGAAAAAATTTCTCTTCGTGTGCTGAACGTCGAGCATGGTGCGCACCTCCTGGTCACCGTCCCTCAATGAAAAATCTGGGGCCGGCACGAAAATCATGTCTTTTTCACTGGCCGTCACATGGAGACAGAAATCACATAGCCCCTTTCCATGCCCCGATTCAAGACATCTGTTCCCGAAAAATGCATTCAGCCCCCCGCCATTGTCCGGTTGCCCGCAGTGTTCATCCTCTCGATTCCCATCCCACGGCCCTTCCAGAAAATCCGTTGACGACAGACCCTTGACGACAGAGTCGAGCTGTCCCACACTGCGCCCAAAAAAAATACACGACAATCCTTCGGAGGCTCCATCGTGGAATGTTTCCTTCTCGGCTCGGGTGGCATGATGCCCATGCCCAGGCGTCG
Organism: uncultured Myxococcales bacterium; assembly: GCA_964539505.1. Lineage (GTDB taxonomy): Bacteria > Myxococcota_A > Polyangia > HGW-17 > SLPX01 > CAZIJS01. Next base: position 15,913 of record CAZIJS010000037.1, on the reverse strand, counting down.
TCTCACGTCCGTCCTGGTCCGGACCGATCAGCAAGACTACCTGTTCGACGCCGGCGAGGGCGTGCAGGTGTCCTTCAAAGAACTGGGCCTGGGCATCAAGCGGCTCTCTGTCGTGGCCGTCAGTCATCTCCACGCAGACCACGTCCTGGGGCTTCCCGGGCTGCTCATGCTTCGATCCCAGGTCGATGACCCACCGCCTTTGACCATCGTGGGGCCCAAAGGTATCAAGCGCTTCGTGGAACACGTACGCACCGACCTTCGTACCCACATCACATTTCCCGTCGAGTATGTGGAATTGGACCCGTCAGCCGCAGGCGGCACAGCATTGGAAGGAGTCGCGGAAAACCTCCATTGGGCCCCACTGAACCACTCTGTTCCTTGCATCGGCTTCCGTCTGGAAGAGCATCCCAGGCCGGGCCGGTTTCATCCCGACAGGGCCGAACGGTTGGGTCTGCCCAAAGGGCCACAATGGAGGCTCCTGCAGCAGGGCCAGACAGTCACGACCCCAGACGGCAGGCCGGTACGTCCCGACCAGGTCCTCGGCCCGACCCGCCGCGGCAGAGCCACGGCCTATGTCACGGACACCAGACCTTGTAATGGAGCCGTCCGACTCCTCCACAGGGTCGATTTGGGTTTCGTGGAGGGCATGTTCCTGGACGAAGATGAGTCCCTGGCGAAAGACAAAAAACACATGACCGTCGTGGAAGCTTCAGCCATGGCGGCCCGCGCCCGCGCATCCCGTATCGTCCTGGTGCACATCAGTCCCAGGTATCAGGACCAGGTGCGCAGGCGCCTCAGACAAGAGGCTCGCACAGAGTTTCCCTCAGCGGTCCTGGGCCGGGATCTCGACACATTCGAGGTGTCTGTGAGTGACGATCCCCTGCACAACGAAAATTCGGCGCAAATCGACGGCATCGACGGAGCCACCATGTAGGCAATGCACCCTACGTCAGGGATGATTCGGGGTCCGAAACGAAAAAGAAAACAGACTGGTCAACCCACGGAAGGAACGAAGTCACATCCTCAGAGGTACTTCTGGCAGGTGTCACACCAATAGCGCTGGTATTGAGCGATGTAGCGGGCCTGTCCACCACAAGTGGGGCACGCTTGGGACTGGGGCTGAGCTGCAGGAGCCGCTGCTACGGGTTGTTGCGCAACGGGCTGAGCTGCTTCCCCACCCATGGGTTGTCCGCCCATGCCACCCATGGGTTGTCCGCCCATGGGCTGGGCCGCCGGCTGGGATGCGGCCTGAACCGCTGAATCGAAACCACTGGCCGCAGCGCCCATCCCGGCGGCTGCCTGGTCTCCCCAGGACTGCACCTTCGTCCCGCCCAGAGCAAGCAGGCCGTTGGCCAAAGCGCCAGTAGGCGCACCACCTGCCCCGAACAGAGACTTGACCAGCATCACGGCCACGAACGCCGAAGGCACGTAGACAATCGTCAGGGTCAAAGGTACGTGGAATTCCTGACCGCTCGCCCAGGAAAACAGCGACCCCAGGAACCAAACGAGCCCAACGACTCCATAAAGAAGAGTGATCAGGGCATTGACTTCATAGAAAAACTTGCGCGGCCGCCAGAACTCGGCCGTATTGCTCGACCCAAGGAGCACCTCCATACCGAACAGGGTGCCGGCACCACCCACGATGAAACCAAGCCCACTCAGCAGGGCTTCCTTGGGCAAACCTTCGCTGCCGATTTTTCCGAACACGAAATCCAGGACGAGAAACACACCAAACAAAACGGCCTGGAAAGCAAACACCTCGACGGCATAGAGCGCCAGCTTCAATTCCATCTGGGGATCTTTGTCCTCGTCATCCTTCTCGCGCCACTTGAGGTACAAAAACCCAAAGGCCACAGCCCACAAGAGCATGCCAGGCAGCCCCATGAAAAACGCCTTGCCGCCCCCGCCGAAAAATTGCATCATGGGCAAAGGCCCGCCAAGTGCAGATCTCAACAAGGCCCCAAGGCCGCCGCCCATCGCCAAGGTCATCCCGCTCATCGTGTCGTGCCTCCTTGATTTTCAGTCCACCAAGTCCCTGTGTTCTCTCTCACCCGAGCAAATCCTCTCCCCGACACACCTACAATCGGCATTCGATCAAAAGACATGTGATGTTGTCCACCCCTCCCGCACGATTCGCCGCGTCCACCAGTTTTCCCACAGCCTCCTCCAGGTTGGATGACGCCTGCACGATCTCGAACATCTGGTCGTCTGGGACCATCCCCGAAAGGCCGTCTGAACAGAGCAAGAACACGTCGCCGTCTTCGATCTTGACGTTCTTGCTGTCCACCTGGACCGTCTCACGCATGCCGAGGGCCCGGGTGATGACGTTTTTGTGAGGAAAATTGCGCTCGTCTTCCGGCGTCATGTCCGGCTTGGCGTCTTTATAATCTTCCAGCAGGGAATGGTCCTTTGTCATCTGCTCTATCGCGGATTGTCGGATCCGATAGACCCGACTGTCTCCGACATGGGCAATGTAGACCCGGTCTCCCTGCACCAGGACCGTGACCACGGTGGTTCCCATTCCCTTGAAACGGATCTCGGATGCCGCAGCATGGAAAATGCGGTAATTGGCGAGTTTGATCCCACAAACCAGCCTATTTTCCGTATAGTTGAGCTGCCGGTCCATTTTGTACGGCCAGGTGGCCTCTTCATCCTTGGTACGCTGATAGAATTCACTGATGGCTTCTGCAGCCATCTTGGAGGCCACTTCTCCAGACGCGTGTCCCCCCATTCCATCGGCCACGATGAAGAGCTGCTCGTCCTCGATGAGAGAGAAGTAGTCTTCATTGTGGCTGCGTTTCATCCCCACGTCGGTCTTTGCAGCATAGCGAATCTTCATCTCACGACCATCCTTTACGTGAAGTTGGTATTGGGCATCATAGGCAAGGCCACCTTGGAAGTCAACGAGTTCCCGCGCTCCATCGAGCCTGTTGGATCTCATGGAAACCACTCGAACTTTTGAGCCATCCAAGGCCCGACTTCCCAACCAAGAGCCATTGCCACCACGTTCGTCCGCCCATCGAACCTCCTCCCATCCAAACTCCTCGCTTCCAACACATCTGCACCGATACACTTCCAAAATGCCCTTCGCGCGAAGAATTCTCCATGCTATTATCGATTTGGGTCTTTTTCAGCAAAAGGTAACAGGCCCAAGGTCAAAGGTTCGCAAAACACCAGGGTCCCGGGCCTGGCACATGGTAAGGTGAATCGATCATGCAAGGCAATGCGCTCGTAGGCGCCAAGAGCAGAGGCACTTGGACCGGCCTCCTCCTGGCCATCCTGTTTGCCCTTTCGACTGCCTGTCCGAACAGCAGTGACAAAGCTCGTTCCGTCGACAAGACCATGCAAAGAGTCACGAGCGCGAAACACGTCAGACTCCTATGTTTTTTGCCCTGGGGTAACAATGGCGACGACATCGGCCGTCTCGTGCCGAAAGAAGGAGCCCCGGAAGGTCCCATGTCGTTCGACATCTCCCCGGACGGTGGACTGGCCGTCTTGGATCAGGTCAATCAAAAGATCCTCTTTGTGGATCCATCCGGTCGTCCCCAAGCATCCATCCCCCTTTCTCGGACGACATTTCAAGACATGAAACTCCTCGACGATGGAGCCGTGGCGCTCCTGGACCGGCTCGACCGGCGGGAGGTTCTGGTCCTGTCGCGTGCGGGCGATGTCCTGGGCAAAACCCCGTTGGAGGGGACTTTCGTTCCCGAGGGAGGTGCGGTGACAGCCCTCCGCCTCCAGCCGGATGGAATCTGGGTCGAGGTGGAACACCGCTTCTCGGTGCTCATCGCCGACCGCAGAGGAAGACCCGTCGCAAAGCGTGTCCAAGTCTCCGGGCGAGTCCTGGGCGATGCCACAGCGAGGCTCTGGCGTGACAGTCCGCTGCGCGCAACGCTCGTCACGAAACATGCAAAAACGCCTTCGGCCGGAGAAGCGAGCATATCTTTGACCTACCCAGAGCCCATCCGACTCACCGGTCTCGTCCGACTGGCAAACGGGGGCTTTGCCGTTTCAGCGGCATCTCTATCGGCATCCTCCAAGACGCCCCCAATGGACCGGATCTACCTCGACTTCATTGCTCCCGACGGCAGGACCAGGGTCGGCCGATGGACCACCCTGGTTCCGGCCATGGCAGAGGAGGTCTTCCAGATGTTGAGACCGACCCCGAGCGGCGGAGTGGCTCTCCTCCATCTCGAAGAGCAGGGCGTTTCCATCGAGGAGGTGTCGCCATGAAGACGGCACGGACTCGCATCCCACCAACCACGATTGCCTGGGCCCTGCCGACCTGGATCGCCCTGGGCCTTATCTCCTGGTCATCCGCCCATGCGGCCCCGCCCCAGTCCACCAGGCAGGAACTCATCGATCGGGCAAGTCCGGCAGTGGGCTATTCTTACTATTGGGGACATGGCTGTTGGCGCACAGACGGCCAGAGTCTCGGGTCTTGCTCCGGATCCTGCCCGAACTGCACTCACAGTGGGTCCTACGGGGCCGACTGCTCGGGCTTCGTGGCGAAAGTCTGGCAGGTCCCGAGCGCAAGCGACGTCACCGAGGACTTACACCCCTATTCCACGCACACGTTCCGGTACTCCGAGACATACTGGACCCAGGTGGATCGCAGCTCGGCCCAGATGGGCGACGCCATGGTCTACCGCAACAGCTCGGACAGCGCCGGACACATCGTGCTCTTCGAAAAGGGCGACCCCTGGGGCGACATGTGGACCTTCGAAGCCAGAGGATGTTCCTATGGAATCGTGCACAACCTGCGCAGCCTGGGCTCCACTTATGTGGCCATCGAAAGAGACAACCTCACGGGGGGCGGCTGCACCCCGGATTGCTCCGGCAGGCAATGCGGGCCCGACCCGGTTTGCAGCCAGTCCTGCGGCACCTGCGGTACCGACGAGACATGCAACGCCTCGGGCCAATGCGAATCTTCGAGCTGCACACCCAATTGTTGGGGCCTGGAATGCGGACCGGATCCAGTCTGCAACACATCCTGCGGCACCTGCGACAATGGCAAATATTGTGACTACCTGGGCCGATGCGTCACCGACAACTGCACGCCGGACTGCTCGGGGCTCGAATGTGGTCCGGATCCAGTCTGCGGCACATCCTGCGGCACCTGCCCCCAGGGCATGTATTGTACGGGGGGAAGCTGCATCCTGGAGGACTGCACACCGGATTGCTCGGGCAGGGAATGCGGGCCCGATCCCAACTGCAACACGTCCTGTGGTCTGTGCGACAAGGAAGAATATTGCGATTCCACCGGCCACTGTGTCAACGGCGCATGCACGCCGAACTGTGGCGGCAGGGAATGCGGACTCGAACCCACCTGCGGCACATCCTGTGGCACCTGCCCCTACGGACAATTCTGCAATTCGAGCGGCCACTGTCTGACCAACGACTGCACCCCGGACTGCACCAACCGGAAATGCGGGCTCGATCCCGAATGTGGAATGCTCTGCGGCACCTGTCCGGCGGATGCACTCTGCAACGCTTCGGGCCAATGCGTGGGAGGGTCCGAGGCAGATGCAGGCCAGTCCCCGCCCAGCAATGGGCTGAACTCGATCCGCGGCCACTGCAACATGTCTGGAGCAGGGGGATCGCGCCCCCTCTTCCCAGTCATCCTCCTGCTGGCGCTCTCCTACCTGGTCCGCCGGCGCAAACGCACGATAAGATAGTAAAGGGCCCAAGCAAACAGCACGGCTCCTGCATCCGCGACAAAGTCCCACAGTTCTCCGTGCCGACCCTTCGTCATCTCATTTTGGAGCACTTCCGTCAGAGCACCAATGCCCCATCCAGCCGCCACCACCAGCAGGCCGAAAGCCGGACGGAGCGCCAGGGCAGCCAGCCACAGGATCCCAAAAGGAAAAAAGAGAAGAAAATGGGCAGCCTTGTCCCAAATTCTGAACGGAAACTGCCGTACCGTCTCCGCCGGTGCCACAAGGCCCCAGAACAGAAACATGGTCCAAGCCAGAGCCGCCGCCAACATGAGCAAACGCAACCAGTTCCAGGACCATGCCGAATCCGATCGGGCATTTTCCACGTATGACTCTCCTTCGTCCTCGATCCCGATTCCTCGCTTTGTCACCGCCCCTACTTCTGGAGCCGAGGGCTTGTCCCTTTACCTTGGAAATGCATCCTGCGCAAGGCTCCAACCACTCCCGGGAGTCACGGAAACGCTGCTCCCGCCCGAAGACGTCGTCCAAAGGGATTCAGCCGGAAAACCGCCTGCGTTCGGCCAGGAGCACGATATCCCTGAGCTGCTCTTCGTGCGCTGCTTCCAACCATCGCTTCCGAAATTGAGCGTCCTGCACCACGTACGCAATCGCCATGAGCGCCCGAAGATGAAGGGTCCTGGTGTCTGTCGATCCCACGATGACAAAGGCCGTCTGCACCGGGGGATGGAGATCACTGAACTCGATCCCCGGCCTGGCCCGAACGAGGAGGAGTTCGAAGATTCCTTCGCCATCCACGACCACGTGAGGGATGGCTACACCAGCCTCCACCACAGTGCTCGACTCCTTTTCTCTTTCCAGGAACCGCTCATACAAGTCATCAGGAGATGCTTCCAACCTTGCTGCGAGCTTGTCGGCCACCAGGCGGAAAAACTCGCGGCCCGACATGGCATCCTGTAGGTCGAACACAACTTTTCACCAAATGGTCGAACCAATCCAGTTCCTGCTCGTCCCTCTGGAGAGCAATCTGCCGGAGTTCTGCCTCGAAGCCGGGCCTTCTGACCTCCCTGGCCGTCACGCGTTTGACCAGGTGGACGAAGGCGGACTCCCGGTCGATCCGGCGCCAGACATAGCCGAGATACCAGGCCATGGAGAACAAAGCGAACATGCCGGTGAGAACCAACGGGACAATTCCCATCTCCACCACCAGAAACCCGTAGACCAGAATGGCCCCAATGGGAAGCCAAGGATAGAGAGGTGCGCGAAAACTGGGTCGATAGGCAGGAAGCCTGGCCCGACGGACAACGAGGAGTGAAGCGTTCACGAGAATGAACATGAGGATCATCATGGTCGAGGCCGTCTTGACGAGAACATCGAGCGGAAGAAACAAAATCGCCGCCACCATGAAAGTCACGGTGAGCAAAATGCCACTGACGGGAGTGCCGAACCGGGGATGGGTCTTGGCCAGGAAGGCGGGAAGCAATCCGTCCCTGCTCATCGCCATGGGGGACCTGGAAGCCGACAGGATGCCGGCATTCGCCGTGGTGGCAAAGGCCAAGAACGCGGCCAGGGAGAGGGCCCAGGAGATCCATCGCCCTGAAACAGCCTCGGCACTGAGATTCAATGGGACCAGGGACCCTGCAAGTCTTTGGGGTTCCACGGTGCCCACCACCACCACGAGCACCACCAGGTAGATGAAATTCACAGTGAAAAACGCCAGGAACATTCCCCGGGGAATGTTCTTTCCCGGATCCCTGATCTCCTCGGAAACAGCAGTGACCTTGGTCAGACCTCCGTAGGACACGAACACCATGCCCGCCGTCCCGATGACGGACTGGACCCCTGAAACCATGAATGGATGGAAACGTGCTGCATCCACTTTCCCGATTCCCAGCGCCACGAAGCCCACGAGGATCCCAAGGAGTCCCACCACGAGCCACACCTGGAACCGGCCTGCATCCTTGGCTCCCATGATATTGACGGCACCGAACAACAGGCAGGCGGCCGCAGCCACACCTTTTGTCGCCCAGGGTCCAAGTCCCGCACCAAAGAACGATGCGAGGGCTCCTATGCCCACCAGGGCAAAAGCCGCCTTCAACGAAAGGGACAACCAGTCCGTCAAGCCGGCCATGGTCCCCAGGAGACTGCCCAAACTCCTCTCAATATAGAAATAGCTCCCCCCGGACTTGGGCATGGCCGTGGCCAACTCCGCCTGAGCCAGCATGGTGGGAATCATCATCATGCCTGCGATAAAATAGGCGACGGTCACCGCAGGCCCCACGGTCGCGAACACGATGCCGGGCAAAACGAACAGGCCCGAACTGATCATGGCTCCAGCAGCGATGCTGAAGACCTGAAACATCCCCAAATCCTTTTTTAGCATGTTGCCTCCAATGTTGCCTCCTGGATCACTGCGCCGATCAGCTTCCCTCTCCCAACCGAACCAGGGCCGACTTGAACGCAATGGGACCTGCCACCTCGGAAAGGAGGACGGCAGCCACCACGAACCCGGCAAGATGACCGGCAATCCTGGGCAACATATCCACCATCATGGACAAAAGCCCGAGGCTGAGCCCGGCATGGCCCAGAAAACCGGTCCAGCCCTTGGTCCGCAGTCCATGAAACTCTCCTGCCGATCTCTGCACCATCCAAAGTCCCGCCCTGGTGCCCCCCCAAAGGCCGAGCCACCTCACCACCACGAAACCAACCGCAATCACCCAGGCCCATCCCAACGACCGGACATCCAAAGAAGCGCCGGCAATGGCGAAAAATATGATGAAGACGGGTGCCGATGCATGCTCGATACTCTCGATAAATCTGGCCGCCTCCTTGCTGAAATTCGTCACCACGAAACCGGCCGACATGGCCACCAGCATGGTTTCGAGATGAAAGACCCGCGCAATCATGATCATGAAGAACGCCAACCCAAGCGTGAATACCGCCAGGTCGCGTCCCACCTTTTCGAAATACAACCAGGCCCCTGCTCCGAAAATGCCCCCTGCAGTTAGGGATAAAAAAATCTCGCCCAGCAACCTGGCCATTCCGCTCCCCACTCCATTGCCCATATAGGAAACGGCGAATCCTGAAACCATGGTGAACAAAACGATGTCGATGAGTTCCTTGACGATGGTCGTGCCCACCACTGTCTCGGCCACCAGGCCCCTGGCCCCTGTCTCGAGAACCACACCCATGGTGGAAGCCAGGCCGGTCGGGTATGCCACGAGCCCCAACAGACAACCCACGACCAGGGTCTGTCCGACAGTGAGTCCATCGAGCCCACCCAGCGCCAATGCCATCGCCAAGGTGACACCCGCCAACAGGGGAACCACAATCAGGAGCTGACCGACAGCCACTGCGATCATCGCACGGATCCGGCTACGGATCTTCTTTATCTCCAGTTCGCCGCCGGCGGCAAAGGCAATGAAACAGAGCGCCAGCTCATCCACCAACTTGAGACGGGAAACGACCTCACTGTCGATCACCTTGAAAGCGAAGGGACCGAAAAAGAGTCCCACCAGGAGATAGCCGGTGATTCTGGGAGCCGAGAGGCGACGAGTGATCTCGCCCGCCAGGTAGGACCCCATGACCAGGAATCCCAGGCCGAAGGCCAACCTGGCCTCGATCCCGGCATGGGGATTGGTCCGCGACATGGCCAACCCCACGCCGGCCAGAATGATGAGCAACAAAAAATGCAGCATGAAAGGAAAGCCCTCTTTTGCCTCCATACCATGGACGAGACAGCGCCCAGGTCACCACTGTTGATAACAGCGCCGACGATACCACAAGTCTCTCCTGTGAAAGCAATTCCCTGTTGACGGCATTGCAGCTCCCATGGCGTTCTGGCATGATGGCCTAATGATTGGGTCTCATGGGCATATGACATCGAAAACCGCATCTCAAGACAGCAAGGATTTTGCCTTGCAAGATTCGTCTGACACAAAACCGGGCCGGATCTCTGCCATCAAACTGGTCACCTGGTCGGGACTGGTGCTCAATGTCACACTCTCTGCCATCAAAGTGACCACGGGGCTGCTGGGCCACAGCCGTGCGGTGGTGGCCGACGGCATCCACAGCTTCTCCGACCTGAGCACCGACCTCGCTATCCTGGTGGGCGTACGCTATTGGACCAAACCAGCCGATGAAAGCCATCCCCACGGACACGAAAAAATCGAATCGTTGATCACGGCGGCCATTGCTCTCATGCTCGCGGGTGCCGGGCTGGCCATCGGATACGATGCCCTCGCCAGTCTCGAAGGCACGAAAGGTTCTGTCCCCACCTGGCCGGCCCTTGCGGCGGCGGCTGTTTCCATCGTCACCAAGGAGGGCCTCTTTCGCTGGACCAGGAAGGTCGCTCGGAAGACAGGGTCGAGCGCAGTGGCGGCCAATGCATGGCACCACCGAAGCGATGCCCTCAGCTCCATTCCCGTCTTCTTCACCGTGGGTGCGGCCATGCTTGATCCCAGACTGGCATTTCTCGATCGCGTCGGCGCCGTAGTGGTCTCGGTCTTCATCCTCAGAACGGCATGGAAGCTCCTGACCCCTGAACTGCGCAGCCTCTCGGACAGCTCAGCGCCACAGGCCGCCATCGAGATCATTCGACGCACCGCCGAATCCGTTCCAAAGGTCCGAAACGTCCATTTCGTCCGCACCCGTCAAACGGGCACACAAATCTCGGTGGACCTCCATGTGACGGTGGATCCGGAAATGACCGTGCGCCTCGGCCATGCAGTCTCCGAAAACGTCAAGAGTGCTCTTCTGGAAGAAAAATCTCTCGCCGTGGTGGACGTGGTGGTCCACATCGAGCCGGACGAACCCCACGAAGACTGACCACAAAATCCAGCCCACCCTGAACCATTTGCCGGATTGGATGAAGAAGGAAAAATCGCTCGTTGCGGCAAGCCACTGAGCACCAACGAGAAAATCCGCCAGACGTCGTGATCCCTATCTCGCCCGTCCCACCGTGACCGTCCCCGACACCACGCTGGCAATGGCAATGGGCCAACTCCGGGAATCCTGGCTCGATCCCCCCGGCCTTGAAATGGTCACCCGGCCCGACATCTTCTGCGTGAGTGTCCAGGACCGAACCATTCCGTCGGCAATCGCAATGTCGTTGTCTCCGGTCTGCGTCCCGTGGATGTCATAGTGCATGGCCACCTTGGGATTGAAGGTGTCCATGGATGCCCCGGGCGGAGTGCGCACCTTACCCTCGATGGCCAGATGAGCCAGCCCCTTGGCCACCCGGACCAGTCGGTATTTCGTAAAAGTCTCCAACGCCATCCCCAGGCTGATCCGCTTGAGCCTCGACCATGTCCCACCCACCCGAACGCCGCCTTCCGGGTAGACCGCCATGATGTTTTCCAGGGACTCGCGAAACATCTTGTCTGAAAACTTCTTTTTGATCTGTTCGGCCAGCCTTGGCTTGTTCGGGCCGTCTGGCAGGGCGTCCACCACCCGTTTCATGAGAGCCGCCATGCCATCCACCTTGGTGATGTGGCCATCTGGCGTCACGTAGAAGGTGAAACTGGCGCCGTTGAGCGCGGCATACACACGCGCCATGGGGTTTTGCGGGACCGGCCCGCCCCGAGACGAATCATAGTCCACGCTGCGTCCCATCAGCTTCTGTTTGAACCGGACCCAGGTATACTGGTTGAGCACGTGCATGACGCCCTGCTTGTCGCGGCCCAGCAACTTGAGGTCGTATCCAAAGCCAATGACCTGCTCGACCACCTGCTGCTTTCCAAAAATAGTCTGCGTGATGGTCTGATTGGAAACCATCTTTGCATGATACAAAAAACCTTTTTTCATGTTCAAGGCCAGGTGATAGATGCGTCCCTTACCTCCCTGGGCCTTTGCCTGTTCCTTCCAAACTTGCTGGGTCTGAGCATCCTTTCCCGCAGGCGCCTGCCTCGCCTGAGAACCTCCCGCAGGCCTGCTGTCGGTGGCCCCGTCAGCAGGACGAGGTCTGGGGTCCGTCGTCTGCGGCTTTGCTGGACCAGGACGGGACCCACGGGCCGGGGCCGGTCTCGCAGCCACGTTCCCAGTCAAGGATTGGCCCGCCTGCCTGGCCTCCACGTGACGACCCTGATCCGTCTTGTCGTTCTTTTTCCCACAGGCCGTCATCGCCAACAGACAAACAATCCCAACCGCAAGCTTCCTGGTCATACCATCCTCCCGTCTCTCCAAAAAGCGCCCTGACAGACACCTGGTTCTTCGGCTTTCCGGACAACGAACCATGTCTCTGCCCGAAGACCTCTGCCCGAAGGCCCCAACCCTCACCAGTCGCCCCAGCCCTAACTGATCCTGGTTCCCGGCGGCACCTCGTCGTCCGCAAGGATGGGCCAGACCTTCTCGGTCTTCTTGCCCGACTTGATACTGGCGGCGATGACCATGCCCTCACTCGTTCCGAACCGCATCTTGCGCGGTGCCAGGTTGGCCACCACGATGACGTTTTTTCCCACCAGGGCCTCGGTGTCCACATGGCCCTTGAGCCCGGCGAAAATCTGCCGTTTCTCGTCTCCCAGGTCCACCAGGAGGCGAATGAGTGCCCTGGCCTCTTCCACTTCCTCTGCCTCGACCACCCGCGCGACCCGGAGATCGACGGCGGCGAACGTATCGATGTCGATATATTGCTTTTCAGTCTCGCCCGAAGAGCCGCCGGAACCGGCGTCCGCACCCGCTGCCTCGGCCTGTTTCCTTGTTTCCTCGATCACTGCATCCACGTCCTTTCTCTCCATCCGGGAAATGAGCCGTTTGAACCGTCCCACTGTTCGATTCTCGTAGTCCTGCGCCAGGTCCGCCCAAGTCAGTTCGTCGAGTCCCAGACTCTCCTCGATTTGAGCGACCATCACCGGTACCACCGGCTTGAGCGCACCGGCGATGAGTTTGAGCATATTGACGGCTGCAGTGCAGACCCCCCGCGCCTTTTCGGGATCGTCACCGACGAGTTTGAAGGGCTCGGAATCCTGGAAATACTTGTTGGCCTTCTCAGCAATCTCGACGATCTCGCGCAGGGCTTTTGCAAACTCCCTGGCCTCGTAGAAAGCAGCAATGGTATCCAGCCTGGCCCGCATCTCATCGAGCAGGGGCCTGGCCTCCTCGGGTATGGCTCCCACCTTCCCATCGAGGCGGCGATTGATCAACGACAGGGACCGGGATGCCAGGTTGGCGATCTTGTTGACCAACTCCGCGTTGACCCGGTTGACGAAGTCTTCCAGGTTCAAGTCGAGATCCGCATTGGTGGGCCCCAGCTTGGCGGCATAGTAATAGCGCAGGTACTGGGGATCGAGGTGTTTGAGATAGGTCCTGGCGGACACGGCCGTGCCCGTCCGCTTCGACATCTTCTCACCGTTGACCGTCAAGAACCCGTGGACCTGAACCAGGTCCGGCACGTGGTAGCCGGAATTCATGAGCATGGCAGGCCAGAACAAGATGTGGAAATAGGCAATGTCCTTGCCGATGAAATGGATCACCGTGCTGTTCGGGTTGCGCCAGTATCGATCGAAATCCTTGCCCGTCTCCTGACAGTACTTGTCGGTGGTCCCGATATAGCCCACCGGGGCATCCATCCAGACATAGAAATACTTGTCCTTTTCACCGGGAATCTCGAATCCGAAATAGGGCGCATCCCGAGAGATGTCCCAATCCCGGAGCTTGTCGGCAAGGAACGTGGCCTCGATCCAGTTCTTCGTGTTCTCGTGGAGGTGCCCCGGCACGGAAACCCAGTCGGCCAGGTCTCGATGGCACTGCTCCAGGAGAAAGAAATAGTGATCCGAGCGACGTCGCACCGGAGGGTTTCCGCAGATCACACAACTGGCATCTTTCATGTCCGTTGGGTCGTAGGTGGCGCCGCAGACCTCGCAGTTGTCGCCATACTGGTCCTGGGCGCCGCACTTGGGACAGGTGCCCCGCACGTAGCGGTCCGGCAGAAAGCGCTTGTCGTGCTCGCAGTATGTCAGTTCCACCTCGCGCTTCTCGATCAGGCCCTTTTCCTTGCAGGCCTCGAATATGGCCACCGCGTGCTTGCGCGTCTCCTCCGAATGGGTCGTGTAGAACCGATCGAAATGGATGTGGAAGCCCTTGAAGTCATCGAGATGTTCCCTGTTGTACCGGGCCACGAGTTCTTCAGGAGCCACCCCAAGCTGGGAAGCCTTCACGTCGATGGGCGTTCCGTGCGTATCCGAAGCACAAAAATAGACCACGTCTTTGCCCATCATGCGCAAAAACCGGACGAACACATCTGTCTGGATGTATTCGACCAGGTGGCCGATATGGATGTCTCCATTCGCATAGGGCAAAGCGCTCGTCACGAGTACCGGTTCTTTGAATTCTGTCATATCTCCTCCACGGCAAGGCATACTCTCTCGACTGCAACGGCACGCCGTTGCCTGGACCGGACCGAAAACATCTCACAAGCAGTCCTTTGTCGAGGTTGATCGAGGTTTTTTCCAATGCAGTAAAAATTGCAAGGAACAAAAACCAACTTCCATCTTGTGGTGATCAACTCGGGCATGACGACACGGTTGCATCGCCGCCCGTCGTCGAGGTGCCTGTCAGCGGATGAGGAACATGAGGTAGTTGTACCCTGTCGAATCCAGAGTCAAGTAGCTGTCCACCGGGTTGATTCCCGACGTGAGTTCCTTCATCTCTGCTTCGTCGCGGTATATGAGATCCCAGTCCAACACGAACTTGAGCGGCCAGACGTTGTCCGTACCGGCTTTCATATTTCCGATGATCAGGACACCGCCATGCTCCAAGTTGGAGAACAGGTGTTCGACGAGCCGCTGGGCGTGACTCGTCGGCAGATAGTCCAACAACCCAACACAGTATATCAAATGCTGTTTGGGCAGTTCATCGGCGGACAGCTTCCCGGAGAGCAGGTCTTTGTATGAAAGCTTCCGGTAGTCGACTGATACAGCACCCCCCATGGACTGGGTGATGGGGAAGATCCGCTGAAACGCGTCGGCGAGCGCGCGGGGCTCCTGATCGATCAGCGTAAACTGCACGGCGCCCTGAGGCTGACCTTTCGATAGAACCTGGCTCACCTCATAGGCAGGCCCCGAGCCGATGCTGCAGATTCGCGTCAGCGAGTCACCATGGGCCGCCATGGCGCGCTCGATGGCTTCCACCACCAAGACCATGCGGGTGGCCACTGGCTTGCCGACCTCGAGCCCAACGCGGTGGCAGAGCCTGGCATAGGCGGTGTCTCCTTCAGGTTCCCAGTCGTAGACGTATCGCATGATGCGATAATCTCCGGGATAGCCGAGCGGTTTTTCATAGCTCCGTCGCCACACGGGGCCGACTAGCAAATGGGGAGTGAGCACGGTTTCTGTGTATTTTTTGTAGGCCGCGACCGCAGCCTCATCGCCAAGAATCGGTTGAACGAGCTGGCCGCCGCGTTTCCAGATTGCCGACCATTCTTCCAGAAATTGCGCTTCACATGTCTCGTACACTGTTCGGATCGATTCAGAGTCGCTGCACCCAGGGTCGGCGCAGCGCGCCTCCAGCCGGTTCAGCAGATGTTCGTACCGGCGAAGCGTATATACGCAGTCCGAACAGAACTGCTTGTACTCAGAATCGATAACCTCGTCTTGTCGCGCTCGGAGGGACCGGACAGCAACCGCCATTTCGTGTAGTTGAACCAGTCGAGCCAGATCGAGATGGCCGTCCGACACAAGGGCCAGGACTTCGTTTCCCGCTCGTCGCGGTGTCGACTCCACCACGACGCATCTGCCTTCGTAGTAAACCTCATCCTCTACTGTGAGCATGACATCCACCGTCTTGTTCGATTCGGTGAGATGGGGTGCTTTCGAGACGAAGGACAGGGCGTTCATGCCCAATTTGTAGAGCCGCGCCGGTGTTCCGTCCACGAACATTTGTGGTCTAATTGTGTCACAGATCTGCTCGATGGGAACGAACTCAGGGATGAAGACCGCAGTACGGGTGCTGCTCAGAGTACTGTTCATAGTTAACCTCGTGATAGATTCGTGCAATCACAATATCGACGGTGCGTTGGTGACGGGTGTTGGGGCCGCCTCTTGCTGAAGACGATTTGCCACAGTTGGTTGCGTCGCGCTCGGTCTGCCCCTGCACAACTCAGAAGGAAGTAGCGCCACATCCGATAGAAACGTTCGTTATATCCAAGAGACCTGATCTCGTCGCGATGGGCGTCGATGTTGGCCATCCAATGCATCAACGTGGGGTCGTAGTGTCCACCGAGGTTCTCCATATGTTCGGCTAGG
>CAZIJS010000036.1:0-26331 GCA_964539505.1 uncultured Myxococcales bacterium | reverse complement strand
ATCGAGATGGAAGCGGAGTTGCCCGAAGAAGGCGATGTCCACGAAGTGGTCGAGGATGTCTCGTCCAGCAGACATGGAACAGAGCAACGCGGGGCGGCGGAATCTGGACCGGAGTTTCAGGCGGTTTCGCCGGCAGGGGCTTCCGCATCGCAGCCTTCGATGTCCTCCCCTGACGAGTTCCATGAGGTGGCGGCCGATCTCATCCGACGCCTGGCTGCTGTCGAGGGGCTCGTTGCCGGGATGGAGGGGCGCCTGGACGAACTCACGGAGCGCTCTTCCCGGCATGTGGAGCATGGGTCCGAGATTGTGCGCTTGAATGAAGTCCTCGACCGGGTCCAAGGGAGCATGGAGGCCATGGAGAAAAAGCTGGATCTGGTTCAGCGCGTGGCATCTTCTCTTGGGGGCAAGACGACGGCGGTGGAGATGCGGGTGGATCGCCTGGAGCGCTCGGACAACAATCCGATCCAGGCGGAGCATCTTTTGCGTCTCAGTCGCATGTTGACCACTGTGTCGGATGCCCTGGCCGAGTATGCGTCCGTGCTTCGGCCCAAGAATGAGCCAGTCGAAGAAACTGGAGAGGACGACTCCGGGCAGGCACCGGGAGGGTCTGAGTCGTGACGGGCCAGGCGCTGCTTCTTTCTTTCTGGCTGCTGTCGGCCCATCCGCAGGGTCATCCTGTTCCGGGGCGGCCCATGGGGCGAATGCATCCTGCAGTGGGCGCTGAGTTTCACCACCCGGCCCCGGATGGCTTTCGCGACCGCAGGTGTCTCCGCCTCCTGAGAAGACTCAAAGTGCGTTTTCGTCGACTGTCCCGGGTCCGGGGCGTGGCCACGCCCGTGGAACTGCTCGGTGGCCGGATTGGGAGGGTTTCCTATCGGCAGCTCTACGGCAAGGGCCGAATGATCATGGACTGCCGATTGGCCGTGGCCCTGCATCGGGCTTCTCCCATCTTCCGGGTCAACGGGGTTCGCACTGTGCTCTATTCGAATTTTTACAGTTGGAGGTACGTGGCTGGAACCCACCGTCGGAGCCTCCATTCCTTCGGCCTTGCCGTGGACATGCATGGTTTCGTGGCCAAAAACGGACGCCGGGTCATGGTGGAGTCGGATTACGAAAAGGGGCTTGGGAGGGGCAGGACCTGTGAAGGTGTGGCGGCGACCTGGAAAGGGCGCATGCTCCGCGACCTGGCCTGTGACCTGGACTCGTCGAATCTGTTCGGCCGGATCCTGGCCCCGGACTATGACCATGGCCACAGGGATCATTTCCACGTTTCGGTGTTTCACCCGCTGGACCGTGCGAAAAAAAGGATTTATCGTACGGTTCTCGTAGAGGTCCGAGGTGTCTTGTGGCCTTGGACCAGGACGAGACCACTTCGGGCGAGATACCGGCTGTCTCGGATTCGAGCTATTGTCCGGCGCAGGGGCGTTTTGGTACGGCGGTGGTATCGGAAGCATCGAAAGCGACGTCGCAAGGAGGCGCAGAGGTGACGGGCAGAAGAAGGCGGCACAGTTCGCACAGCCCTTTCGGGGTGCCCACGCTGCCCAGAGTGGGTCGCGTCGATGATGTCGAGACTTCATCGGTGGTCGAAGACATCGATCCACTTCCGCCGCCTCCGCTCATGGAAGAGCCGGTCGATGGACAGTTGCACCTGGCGCCCCCGACGCCGCGTCACGAGAATCTCGTGGCCAACAGGTACGAGATCCTGGACCGGATCGGCACAGGGGGCATGGGCGCCGTCTTCAAGGTCCGGCATGTGGAGTTGGGAAAGATCTTCGCGCTCAAGATCATCCATTCGGAGATGTCGGAGAATGCCAGGGTCCGCGAGATGTTTTACGCCGAGGCGAGGCTCGCCAGTTCCCTGGAGCACCGAAACATCGTCTCCATCACGGATTTCGGCGAGGACCTCCGACGTGGGGCCTTCATCGTCATGGAGTTCCTCAAGGGTGAGAGCCTGGCCGACCGACTGGATCGTGAGAGACACGTAGACATCAAGACCGTCTGTGACATCGTGTCCCAGACCGCCGATGCACTGGCATACATGCACGAGTCTGGGATCATCCATGGAGACATCAAGCCGGAAAATATTTTCCTGGCCCGTTCTCCCGAGGAAGACGATCGGCGACGCAATCTCGTCAAAGTGCTCGACTTCGGACTGAGTCGGATGAAGCAGCATTACCGGGCCGACCGATCCGAACAGCTTGCAGGGACTCCGGCGTACCTGGCACCGGAACGAATCATGGGTGCCCCTCCCGACGAACACAGTGACCTCTATTCACTCGGTGTGTTGTTCTACGAGATGCTCACCGGACGACTGCCCTTCGACGGGAACGTGGCTCAGATCTTGAGTGCGCATCTCAACGAACCGCCCACACCGCCTTCTTTTCTCTTGCCGGGCCAGGGACTCGACGAACGCGTCGATGATATCATCTTGACTTGTATGGCCAAAGAGCCTGCGGCCCGCTACCAGAGAGTGGCGGATTTTCGCGATGTGCTCCATGCCTACATGGCGGATCTGGGAATCTTTCGCCGCAGGATGCCCACACCCCTGGTGCCTCCTGTGCACAAGCCCCGGGACGAATCCTGCCGCAACATGGTCGAGGGCAATCCCTTGCCCATGTTCGCGGTCAACGAGGACGGGGAAATCACTCTGGCGAACCGCAGTTTCGCCATGTTCGTCAAGGATGATGCATCGAGACTCGTTGGAAAAAAACTGCTTCAGACCAGGTTGGGACGCTTCTGCCCGGGGTTGGTCGAAGATCTCGAATTCGTGTTGGCCCACAACAAGATCACGAGCCGCGAATTGGAGTTTGCCCATTCAGACGGGACCCGCAATACGCTCCTGGTGTGGTTGGCCCCCCTGGTGGTCGGTGGCATTATCGTGGGGGCCCACGGTGTGGTCCATTGGGTCCTCAAGGAACCCTGACAGGCATTGTCGTCGTCAATGATTCGTTGGTTCGCGACAGGCGTCACAGAGTGTGGCGATGAAGCTTGTCAGTTCGAGGAGATCGGATACGGCGGTCGCTAGGTCGAGATTGTCGTAGACTTTTTCCACGAAAACGAGATTTCTCGTCAGTTTGTCGGGTAGATCGATTTCGATCCCCTGGGTTTTTCCAATGCGCGCCGCTTCCTGGAAGATACAATCCAGGCTTCCTGACGCCTGGTCGACATACAAGATGACCGAGAGACTCTCGGAGTGGAGGCCGAAGTAGATTTCGACCATGTGGCCCGCCTCTGTCCCCTTGGGCGGCTTGGGGCGCACCGACAGACTCGCAGGTCCGATATCCAGGACGAACTTGTCCCGGTCGAGGCCGCGGGTCACGAGCTCGGCTGCCTGGGCCGTTCTTTCGTCGGGAAGAGAATCCACGAATCCGGAAAGAAAGTCCACGGTGGCCCGGTGTCTTCGGTAGATGTCGTGGAATGCCACGGTGACGTCATCATCTTCGCAGCCGGTGCAGCGGTGCACGTGATCCGCCATCCTGGTGACCACCCGACCGTACCGTTTCGTGAGAGAAACGAGTCGTTCGTGGAGATCCGGTTCCAGTGTTTCTGGCATCTCCAGTCGAAGGCGATCGCAAAACCCGCTGATCAAGGGAGCGGCCGCTGGGGTCACCTGTGGAATCATGACATCCAGAAAACCCGGCATCCAGGAGTAGTCCACGCGATGGAAGCAGCGTTTCTCCGAGGGCTCCATGTCGCCCAGGGCGAGAAAAACGGGCAAGACATCGTAGGCCCCGGCTTCCTGTTTTCCCCATTGGGCATAGAGATCGAGGAGGTAATGTTCGCTCTCGTGCGGCCTTGGAGGCCTTGCAGGGCCCCGCCGGACCTTCCATACGTGCGCCGGCGCGATTCGGTTCTGGATGTAGACGGCGATGTTGTACGAGTCGTTCCACAGCGCGATATCGATGGCGCCCCCGTCGGCCTTGCGCCTCAGATTCGTGGATACGTTCGTATCCCGAAGGTCCGCGGAGAGGGCGTCCATGGTGTCCCATGAGAGCAACCGCTGACAGACCGCCTCGTAAGGGATGGGAGACAGGGGCGGGGCGTCGTCGCCGTTTTCAGGAGGGGGCGAGAGCAAGGCCGCGGCAAGGAACCGCTTGAGGAAACGGTCTTCCAGACCGTGACCCGCATTTGGATCCAGGAGCCAGGCCAGGAAGGTCGAGTGCTTGGCCTCCACGTATTCCATCTGAAACAGCCGGAAGACGTTGGGGTTGGCCAGGCGCTGGTCCAGCGCCAGAAAATCGAAGTCGGCCAGCAGGCCGCCCAGAAGCGATCGCGTGTCGTCCATGGTCACTCCGTCAATGGGTTCCTAGAAAATCAATCACAGGTCACCGAGAGGGTGAAGTCGTCTGTAGCGCCGCTGTAACCCTCCACGATGATGTAGTACGTGGCGCCTTGGGTGATGGTCTGGTCCAGGGTTTCGTCCGTGCCTGCCGCCTCCGCACTCATCTGGCAACGAGACGGATCGCAGTCCTGTCCCGAGGCCTCCGTCACCACCAGGTCCAGGTCCTTTCCGTTGGTGGCATGGAGGGTGACGTGCGCTGTGCCGTCCTGGGAGGCTGTCAGGGTATAGATGATTTCAGGGCCGGACTCCGAGTAGCTTGCACAGTCGTAGGATTCGATGTGATCCCTTCCGTCCGAGTTGTTTCCTGTGACCTGTCCTCCGCAGTCGATGGTCCCTGCCACCTGGCAGCGGGGGCAGTTCGGGTCGTCGTAGCAATCCTGGTCGTCGCAGTCGGTCAGGCCGTCGTTGTCGTCGTCGGTTCCGTTGGTGCAGTCTTCCGGCGTATTGCATGCGGCGGTCTGCGAGCAGTCATCGTCTGCACAGTCGGTCAGACCGTCGTTGTCGTCGTCGGTTCCGTTGGTGCAGTCTTCCGGTGTGGCGCCGCAGGCCACGTCGGAGGCGCAGTCGGCGTCGTCGCAGTCCACCAGGCAGTCCAGGTCGTTGTCCTGGCCGTCGGTGCAACTCGTCTCCGAAGAAGGAGCTGCCAGGCAGCCCAAATCGAGGAAACATGCCAGGACGTCCTGGCAGTCGCAGAGCCAGTTGCCGTCGTCGTCGGTTCCGTTGTCGCAGATTTCCTCGCCCGAGGTCTGGCATGCGCTCTCGCCGCTGCAGTCGGCGTCGTCACAGTCTGTCAGGCCGTCGTTGTCGTCGTCGGTTCCGTTGGTGCAATTTTCCGGGCTTCCGTTACAGACCGGGTTCGATGAGCAGTCGAAGTCGTTGCAGTCGATGGCACTG
Organism: uncultured Myxococcales bacterium; assembly: GCA_964539505.1. Lineage (GTDB taxonomy): Bacteria > Myxococcota_A > Polyangia > HGW-17 > SLPX01 > CAZIJS01. Next base: position 21,095 of record CAZIJS010000036.1, on the reverse strand, counting down.
TCTCCATCGTCGTCCAACCCGTTGGTGCAGTCTTCGGCCTGGCTGCTGCAGCCGCTCTGGTCGATGGTGCAGGTGGGGCTGCAGCGAAGCTGGCCCCCGGCAAAACCAAAGGTTTGGCAGGTGGCGCCGGAAAACTGGGAGCCGTCGCACTGCTCACCTGCTTCGATGACGCCGTTTCCGCAGGAGGCTGTGGTGGTGCATTGGGATGTGTCCAGGCTGCAGTCGCTTTTGCAAGCCAGAGTGCCCCCTGAAAAACCCTGCCCGATGGTCTGGCAGCTCTTGCCTCCCAGGTTGGCTCCGTCGCAGGCTTCGCTGCCCTCGACGACGCCATTGCCGCATTGGGCCTGGCTGCTACATCCCGATTCGTCGTATCGACAGCCGGCCGAACAGCGCAGTGTGCCGCTGCCCAGGTTCAAGGTGGTGCAACTCGCCCCGCCAAGGTCCTGTCCGTCGCATTCTTCACCGGCCTGCCGGATATTGTCCCCGCATCGTGCCGCCGAGGAGCAGCCAGATGTATTGAACGTGCAGTCCGAGTTGCAGGCCAACGTACCCAGGCCCAGGCCCAGGCCGGCACAGGATTGCCCTCCCAGGTTCGTGCCTTCACAGTCCTCGTAGAACTGGCGGATGCCGTCTCCGCATGTGTCGCCCGTGGGCTTTTTTGCACAGGATTCCAGGGCGGAAACGAGGAGGAACAGGCCAAGGATGGTGAGCAGATGCTTGGATGTCATGACATGGACCTCGATGTTCCGACTGGCACCGATACGATCAGCCACAGTCGGACCTGACAACGACAAATTCGAAATTCTCGATTTGACCGAAGGCATGATAGCGTATTTTGGGTCTCATAGAGACCAGAAAAATACGCACGGAAAGAAGCACCATGTTCATCGATACAGACACCGGCAAAATTCTCTACTTGGACTGTGCGGCCACCAGGCCCACAGAGCCCGAAGTCTTGCGAGCCATGACAGAGGAATCCAGCAAGTTTCCCGGGAATCCGGCCTCCATGCATCGTCTGGGACGTGCCGCCGCCTCCCGTCTAGAGGATCTGCGCGCCAGGTTCCTGGACCTGCTTGGTTGCGGCGGCGGGGGTTGGAAAGTGGTCTTCACGTCAGGCGGTACGGAAGCTGATGCCCTGGCCTTGTTGGGAAGCATCGCGCGGTTCCGGGGAGGAGATGTGGTGACCACGAGCCTGGAGCATTCCGCAGTGCTCGGGTGCGGGCCGCTCCTGGAACGCATGGGCGGGGCCTTGATCGCGGTGCCTGGAGACAGGACCGGACACCTGGACCCCGGGCGCATCGCAGCCGCGCTTGGCCGGAATGCCAGGCTCTTGTCGGTGATGCACACCAACAACGAGATCGGCACGATCCAGCCCATTGCAGAGATTGTCCGCGAGGCCAGGCTGGTCAACGACAAACTCTGGATCCATTCGGATGCAGTCCAAGCCCTGAGCCACGAGGACCTGACACAATGGACTCCTCATGTGGACCTCTTTTCTCTGAGTGCCCATAAAATCGGCGGTCCGCGCGGCTGTGGCGCTTTGGTGTTTCGGCAGGACAGGACGCCTTTTTTTATCACCGGCGGAGGCGGGCAACAAGAGGGGGTTCGTTCCGGAACAGTGGATGTAGCGGCCATTGCCGGCTTTGTCAGAGCATTGGAGCTGGAGCAAGAGGGAGGCTCGCGGCGGGTGGCGGAACTGCGAGACAGGCTTTGGGCTGGGATCCGGTCCCGGATTGCGGGGGCTGAGCGGAACGGAACTGCTCCCTTTGCACCGCACATTCTTTCGGTGCGCCTGCCTGGCATCGGGTCCGAAGTAGTCGTGCGGGCCCTGTCGGATCGCGGCGTCTGTGTTTCCGCTGGTTCTGCCTGCCGGGCTGGAGACAAGGCCCTGTCTGGAACCATGAAGTCTTTGGGGATTTCGTCGGGCTGGGGCCTGGTGCGGTTTTCCCTCTGTCGTCACACCACGGCAGAGCAGGTGGATCGCGCCGCAGCCCTCCTGGCCGACGTGATCGAGGACTATGCCCTGTGAGACGCAGGGTAACAGTGAAACCGGGACGTGGATTGTCCTTGGTGGCTCTGGTATGCTGGGCGGGTTTGGCAGACGACATGGAACCGGCAGGCCGAGAAGGACTCGGGAGAAAGAGGGATCATGCCATGATCGCATTGTCTGGGATTTTTGTCCGAAGCAGGCGGCTTTTTGGAAGGCCATCTTTCCTGGCCCTTGTTTTCCTTGTATGCGCCCTGGTCCTGTCGGCAGGCCGGGTCTGGGCGCAGACCGAGTCGACTCCATCGCAGACCGGGACGCAGGACGCGACGGAGGCTGCGTCGGTGGGCATTCCCGGGCAGGGACGGACTCAAGTTCCAAGTGGCGGCAAATCGCTGGAAGACGAGGCAGGGCAGCGCGGTGGGCATTTGACCGAGCCGGTGCGACCGGGGGGAGCGTCGTCTCCTGCCCATCGTTCGACGAGAGATGCGCAGGGGTCTGGTGGCTCGTCTGAGAGACCTAGTGGCTTGTCTCAGGGGCCTGGCACAAGGCGAGGGGCTGGCAGCAGGGGGGCTGTCTCCAGATCGGGCCATTCGTCCCGGCCTGCGACAGCAGGGGCTCGGACCTGGGGCCGTCTTGGCTTTGGCCTGTGGTTTCTGTCTTCTCCGCCCCGGATATACAGCGGACAGGCCGCAGTCATGTTGGAGGGAGGCGGGAGACCTTGGGTGGCGGGAAGGGTCGTGATCGGTGGAGCCATCCTGCCCCTGTCATCAAAGACATTGGATGAGATGTCCTCGTTCGAGTCCATGACCGCTGCTGTTTTCGGCGTCGGCGGGGTGTTTCGGATTTCCGGTCTTTCGTCCGTGGCGCAGGTCCTCAAGATTCCTCTCGACCTGGAATTGGCAGTGCTCCTGTCTGCGGTGGCCAATCGACCCATGGTGGCCGTGGCTACGGAATTGGAGTTCGACGTTCGCTACTCGTTTCGGTCCGGTTGGTGGATTGGCGGCGTGGTCAAGGGGGGCTGGTGGCACGTGATGACAGAAGCTGTGGAAGGCGACTTTTCCCTGGGACCGGCTTTCGGGGTCGGTATCGAGACGGGATGGGGGTGGTGACCCGGCTCGTCAGGGACGATATTCGTTTTCCGTGGCGCAGAATGGACAGGTGATTTTTGCGGGGTGGCCGGGAAGCGGGATGGGAAGCTGTCGCCCACAGCCGGTGCACTCGATGGTATTGGCAGGTTCGGGCGCAGCCTCCTGCTCTGGTTCCTCGGCGGGCTGTGATTCCGCCTCGCTGCCGGACTGTTCCGGTTCTCCCGTCGGGGATTTTTCTGGAGAGGGCGCTGTCGCTTCGGCATTGCCTGCTGATGCGGAAGCTTCGGTGTCTTGGGATCCGGTGGGAGTCGATTCCGGCTCTGGTGTCGGCTCCGGTTCCGATGCGACTGCCGTTGTTCGAGGAGGTTCTTCAGATTCGACGTCAGCCTGATCTGCGATGGTTTCTTTGGGCTGATCTGCGCGGTCTTCCTCTTGTTGTGACTTGGGTTCGGAGCTCTTCTTTTTTCCGAAGAGTTTGTCGAGCAGACCCACGACGACACCTCCATGGATGCGATCTGTGCAATTGCGATCGTTGCTTTCAGAACAAACTTTGAATACCTTTTAACTTCGTGGGTCTGTCCGAGTCAAGTTTTCATGACAGCCCGGATTGGTGCATCATGTCGAGGTGCGATAGTCTGGGTCTTTGTGTCATGTGGCGACGAGGACGAAGAATGTGTGGTGATCCTTACGAAGGATTGGGATATCGTATGGGACAGACAAAGACGATACACTTGTTGGCCGATCATTTTCGGGAGCGGTTTGGCCGTGTTTGGATTCATCCAAAGGGCACGCGGGCCTTCGGCAAGACAGAAGTTCCCGTCCATCGTGTGGCGGTGCAAGGGTGGTATCCGGACATGCTCTGTCTCATGGAAGACGACCGGATCATCGCCGTGGTCTTGGAGTTTGGGGATGCCGATCTCATGCGTGGACTGGGGCGGGCCGTGGCATTGCGTGACAGCGTCCATTCCGTGCTGCTGGCAGCGGAGACGGAACGACTTCGTCGCGTTCGCGATGCGGTGCTCCGGGCTGGGGTGGGCCTTTGTCTCGTGGGGAACGGACAGATCGAGATCGAATTTTCTTCACGAGGAAACGAGATGGCCACGACGCTGCCTCAGCATGCCGATGTGCTCCGGGAGCTGGAGATCCTCGCATCCCGTTCCTATCGCAGACGGTTTCCTTCACTGACGTTCGAGCACCCGATCCATTTCCTGGCACCGATTTTTGCCATTCGTCCCGATCTGGGGCAACCAAAGCAGCAGGTTGCCGCCCTGGTGCTCGAACGTTGGGGGTTTCCCGGGTCCAGGACTGAATCCTGGTGGAACAGTCTCTATGGGGCGGGGATGCTGGGGCTGGTGACCGAGAGTCCCGATGAAACCCTCCTGCTCACTGAATTGGGCATCCGGGTCCGATCGTCCCTGTTGGATCGATACGGGGCCCTGGACCTGAGGACCATGGCGGACGACTACCAGCCCCTGGTGGACAGGGCCCCGGACGTGGCTTTCGTGCTCCGCTCGCTCTATTTGTCGGAACCCGACGTAGACCTCATCGTTTCTTTGCTGCGGTGTGCGCCACCGGAAGGTTTCGACATGAGCCGGCTCATGGCCCTTTTGATCCAGCGACATCCCAATGCAGCGTTGAATCTCTTCGTGGTGGCCGAGGCGCAGAACCGATTTGCAGCTGCCTGGCGGCAGGGTCGCCTGGCGGAAGTGCTCAGGCCAAAGGAACTCAAGAGTTTTATCCATTTGGGGTTGGTGGGGGCTTTCAAGCGACAGCTCATCCACCTAGGATTCCTGGACCCGTCATGTCCTGTCTGGCGATCCCAGGAATCCTATGATGTGGCGCGCGATCGCTGGCGTCCGAGGTTTTGATGGGGCCTTTTCGGCCGTTTTTTTGACTTGAACCCTTCAAGCCAGGCCCGTAGACTAAAAAATCCGTCGAAAGTTCAGCGCGACCGGCTGTGGCCTCGGTGGGGGACGCAGCGTTGGAGGACGATTCATGAGACGACAGATGGTAGCGACCCTTGTGGTATCTGCAGCGATTTTGGTATTTGCTTGTATTCCGGAAACAGAAAAGCCCCGGGTGCTTCGCATTGGAGATCGATGCCGAATGGCCCAGGAATGCGGTGCCGAGGGCGCGTCGTGCGAGGCCCGAAACGATGCGGTGGACCGTTGTTGGAAGGACGGCTGTGTCCGGGACTCGGATTGTGGGCCGGGCGGCCGCTGCATCGTTCCGAGGAATGGAGACGGCACCGGCAGTTGCTTTCTTGCCTGTCGCGGTGTGGTGGATTGTCCCGAGTCTTCCAGCAGCAGTCAGTGGTTTTGCGAGTCTTTGCCGGATGGGGACCCGGGAGAATGGTACTGCAAGCTCGAAGCCAAGGCATTTTGCGGAAACGGGACCCGGGAGCGGGGCGAGGAATGTGACGACGGCAATCACGCCGACGGTGACGGTTGCAGCGCAGAATGCACCAAGGAGATTGGTTGTGGCAACGGTATCCTGGAAGTGACCGCGGATGCCAGTGGAATCTATCGTGCAGAGGAGTGCGATGACGACAACATCGCCGACGGGGACGGCTGTTCTTCGGACTGCCGGATCGAGGGAGGAAGATCTCCTGAATGTGGAAACGGAATCCTGGAGCGTGGTGAGGCTTGTGATCCGGCCGCCGAGGCTTGGAAGGATGGGGGTTGCAGGCAGGATTGCCAGCGAGAAGACGGCTGTGGAGACGGCCTGGTGGATGCCGACGCCGGGGAAACCTGTGACGATGGGAATGTGGTGTTTGGTGATGGCTGTGATGGAAACTGCCATCTCGAATTTACCTGCGGCAACGGTATCTGCGAGGAGGGGGCTGGTGAGGCCTGTGGTCTCTGCCCATCGGATTGTTGTCCCAATTGCGGCGATGGTCAGGTCGACGAGGTGTGGGGGGAAACCTGCGACGACGGCAACCGGATTTCCGGGGATGGCTGTTCGCGGGGTTGCCAGGACGAGGATGGAGAGCCTACCTGCGGCAATGGGATCTGGGAGATCGGTGAGGAGTGTGAAGATGGAAACACCGACGAGGCGGACGGTTGCAGCCCGGATTGCCAGTTGGAATTCATTTGTGGCGACGGAGAATGTGACAGAGAGCACCACGAGACGTGCCAGCTTTGTCCCAGGGACTGCTGTCCGGATTGCGGCGACGGAGTGCGGGAACTTCAGTTCGGTGAGGAATGTGACGGCTCCGATCTTCTGGGCTTGACCTGCGAGGATTTTTGTTACGATGGCGGCACCCTTGGTTGTACCGATTGGTGCAGCTTCGATTTGAGCGGTTGTACGGGCACCGGCCCTGTCTGCGGAGACGGAACCGCTGAATGCGACGAGCAGTGCGATGGTCAAGACCTCAAGGGCCTGGATTGTGAAGCAGTCGGATATGCACCGGGCACGCTGGGCTGTGATTCCTCCTGCAAGCTGGATGTCAGCGGGTGCGGGGAGTTGCTTTGGTACCTCGACGAGGACTTCGACGGGGCTTCTGTCGCCGACTGGAGCATGTCGGGAGACTGGCAGGTGGGTGTGCCCAGTGCGTCGGACGAGCCCTCGGCGGCCCACAGCGGCCAGAACTGTGCCGGAACGATCATTGGAGGAAACTACCACGACGACAATGATTGGGACACCTGCGCGATGGTATCGCCCCCCGTGGATTTGACGGTTGCCACGGCACCGCAGCTTACCTTCTACCAATTCCTGGATACAGAGACGAGCTATGATGGCGGCACTGTCTGGGTGAGCACGGACGGAGGCGCCACCTGGACATACTTGGACAACAGCTTCGTGGATCCTGACTATTACGACGACTCTGTGGGTGATTATACCCAGGGACAGATTGGAGCCTATTCAGGGGACCATTCCTCCCAGGGCTGGCACCTGGTCACCGTGGATTTGTCCGGTTTTGCGGGCGAGACCATCCTCGTGCGGTTTGCCTTCTATTCGGACGGCAGTATCGAGCACATCGGGTGGTATATCGACGACGTCCGCATTGCCGAGCCTTGATCTTGAGATCGAAACCGTGAAAAACATGTTGGGCGGGAGGGGCAAGCATTCGATGCAGCACCCAGGATCCAGGATCCGCTTTGGGTCATTGTGGTGGGTGGCGTTTCTTTGTTTCTGGCCCGCTGCGGCAGGGGGCTGTCGCTGTGACAGGCCGAGGTCGGTTCGCCCCGATCCGTCGCCGTCCAGGCGTTTTTTCCCGTCCGTTTGCCTCGTCGGGTTCGACGAGCCTTGGTTGTTCAGGACCGTCCTGAAGTTTTCCGGGGCGACTTCCTGTGGGCGGAAGGGATGGGTTGTCCGCGCCGTACCGGGCGGGATGCTCCTGGACGGTCATCGAGTCAATGTTTTCGGGCGGGTATCCAGGATACGGACCTTGCTACGGTGGGTCCGCAGGAGACTCGGGCATCGAAGACAGCCGCTCTGGCCGGGGGCGAAGTGGTCGAGAACGGATCTCGAATCTGCCTGGCTGGGGGGGATGGCCTGGCTTGGAGAGCGGGTGCAGCGGGCGGACCTTGGTGAGCTGTCCGATCTCATCCAGGCCTTTGCCATCTACAGACGGTCTGCAGCCTCGGCCGTGGTGCGTGCCGTTGCACGTCGCTTTCTTCGTCGTGCGGCGGATCGCTATGCGGACGCGTGGCGCCGGCATGCCGATTTTAACACGGTGGAAGACTTTTTCGACGCGGTCTCGGCGTTCTTTTATCTTGGAAGAATGGGGATGGCGCCCAGGGGCATGGGCCGGAAATTGCGGAGAGCCAGGCTGCGCTGGCGTGACGGAGACCTGCTCAGGAGCAAGGAGGGCCTTTGGGACCAGTCGGCTACCAGACTTCTCGACACCTTGGTGGATCTCTATTTCGTCGACGCCCTGGGGATGTCCGTGCCTGTTCCATACAAGTCCGTGGTGCAGCGTGCCCTGTCGTGGCCCCTGCGCCTCTCGCTGGCCGCCGATCCAGAAACTTTCGAGGCTCAAACCTACCTGGCAACCCATTTGGTGTATGTGCTTTCGAGATTCGAGACGACCCGGGTGCCCGCTCTGTACCGCCGTCGTCTCCTCTCGTATCTTCGCGGAGCTGCGCGATTCTATCTCCAGGTCGGGGATATCGAGACCCTCGGTGAGATCATCGATTGCATGAAGATTCTCGGCGCATCCTATGAGAGCCGCGTGGTCAGGCGATCGGTGGGCCTCTTTTTGAAGGCACAACACCAGGCAGGAGATTGGGGAACGACATCGGATTCCTATTCTCGCTATCACACGACATGGACTGTCTTGAGCGGGCTCATGGACTATGACCTGACCCGAAAGGCCCGCCTGCGCTCTGTGCCGGCTCGACGTCAACGTCGAGACAAGATGCCGAGCAGTTCGCTCACGGCGGCCACCGTGGATGCAGCCACTGTGGCAGGAAGACCAAAGCCCATTGCAGCCTTTGGGAGGGGAACGAGGAGATAATACGAAGAGGCCGAGACCGCAGCGGCCAGCAGCAGGAACTGGAGCAATGCGCCCCAGCCCGACCACCGTTGGGCGAGCCTGACGTAGGTGACCACCAGAGCTGCCCCGATGAGCAGGGCACTGGACCAACCTACGGTTTCGATACCCGAGACCCATCCGCGTCCCTCGATATGGTACCAAGGGGAAAATGCCGCCACGAATGCAGCCACAGCCGACCAGAGAGCCACTCGTTCCGCGCGCTTGAGACGTCGGTAGAGGGATGTCAAACTCTGGAGAGCGGCTTCGAAGTCACGACTCAGGATGGAGTCGGCGTCTTCTGCATCGTCGGGACGGTTCGGCGGGAGCTTCGGTGCAACGGGAGCCTGGAGAACCCTGGTTTCCTTGTGGCGCTCTGGATCCTGGCCCAGGACCCGGGTGGCGCCGCTGGGAGGTTCTGATTCGCGATCCGCTGCCTGCCTTGTCGGCAATGTCTGTTTGGCCGCCCAGTCTTCCCACATCTGCTGGCTTTCTTCCAAGGTCGAACCCGTGCTGGCCGTGGGGGGGGCGGAAAACCCGGGAGGCGGTGGGGGCTGAAACTCGTATTCCGGATTCGTGGCAGACTCAGTCTGGTCCGCTCCGCAAAAAGGGCAGCGGTCCGATCCGTCTGGAATCGATCGGTAACAATGAACGCATTGCATGGAGTTATCATAATCCAAAGGCCGCCTGCGTCAAAGACATCGACGCAGAGCCCAAGGGACCTTCAGCGGGATGGGATGGGACGATGGGCCCGCGGCGTAGGGCGCGTGGGATGCGGCGCGGTTGTCTGACGCATGGGCGGCCGCCTTGGATGGGATGGGACGTTCATCTCCTTGTAGACGGCATGGGTAGCGGCGTTGCGCATGAGGTAGTCGTAGAGATGATTGAGTCCACCCGCTTTGGGTAGGACCTTTTGGACGCGATCGACTTCCTCATCGATTCGGCGTTTCAGTTCTGTGAGGGGGCGTGCTCCCACCAGAGCCCGGCCGTTGATAAACAGGGTGGGGGTCGAGACGGCGCCCAGTCGGACGGCGAGTCTGCGTTGGCGTTCCATGTCGCGCCGGTGCGTCCTGCGTTCCAGAGCTCTCCGAAATTTCGGGATGTTGACCGCCACCTGCGCGGCTGCTTCTTCCAAGTAGACGGGGCCATCCTGGAGGAGACGGCGCTGGTTCGCGAAGAGCAGGTCATGATATTTCCAGAAGGCGGGGTTGCCCTTTTGTCGGAAGACCTCCCAGGCGGCTTCAGCCGCGATTTCTGCATACCGATGCATGGGCAGTGGGTTGTTGTGCCAGACGATCCGAATCTTGTCTGGATAGGCAGAGAGCAGTGCATCGAGAACAGTGGCCATCCGACGGGAAAAGGGACAGAGAAAGTCGGAGGAGACCACGAGGGTGACCATTGCCGATTTCGCTCCCTTCCAAGGTTTCCCGCGAGCCGGCATCCTGAAGACGACGTCTCCGGCCAGGACTCTCCTGCGGACCGTTGCCTGCCTGCGGTGGGAGAGAAACTGAACGGCCCGATGCCCCTTGGAGATGATGGATGCATAGTAGTCGGATCGGCTTACCTTGCCTCCGGACACAATCTTCCTGGCTCGATGGAGTTCCTGCGTGACCAGTTTGTCGAGTGCTTTGTAGGAGGGAGGGCCGCGCAGTTTGCGGCCGTTGACGAAAAACGTGACCATGCCAAGGGCACCCAGATCCATGGCGAGGTTGCGTTCCGAATCGATGAACGAGGCATGTCTCCGGCTCGCAAGGGCGTTTCTGAATCGATCCATGTCCAGTCCGAGCTTTGCGGCCTCCTGTTCGAGCCGAGCTTTGGTCTGTCCTCGGATCAAGTCCCTGCGGGATTTCATGAGCGCGGCTTTGTATCTCCAGAAAGCCTCTGCACCTTTCTGCTCGTAGACTTCGCGGCAGGCCTGGGCTGCCAGGTTTGCCTGGATTTGGCCTGGGAGTGGATTGTCATACCAAAAAACACGAACATCCTGCGGATGTCTCGCCAAGAGTTTGGTGACGGCCGCGTCCGCGGTTTTTCCAAAGGGAGTTTGGAAATTGGAAAACAGCACGACTGTGACCAGGGCATCTGCCGGTCCTTTCATGGGTTTGCCCGCCACCGGGACGCGGTAGACGGCATTGGGGTCTTCCTGGGCCTGCGCAGGCGGATGAATCTTGCCCTGTCCCAAGGAAGGGAGGGATGATGTGGCGAGGCGTTTGCGGGCCATGGTCACGAGCTGACCCGATGTGGCCTTTGGGTGGTCTCGGGACAGTTCGGCAAGCAGTTTGTGCATGGTCGCTGTTTCCTCTTCGAGGATGCGCTGCAGGCCTGCCATGCTGCTGTCCGTCGGGACCAGTCGGCCGTTGAAGAAGAGGACCGGTGCCGGGCCAACTCCCAGTCTGGCCAATGTCTTTCCGTCTGTCGTCACCAGGTGTGCCACGGCTTTGGCATGCAGGTCGTGTCGGAAGCGGGCGACATCCAGGCCGGCATCCTCTGCGATGCGATCGAGTTCCTTTTCCCTGGGCTGTCCTTTCCTTTCGAGGAGGGCACGGTAGAAGGGCCATGCCTTCCCCTGGGCATTGGCAGCCTGGACCGCTTTGGCAACGATTTCGTTGCCTGGAAGACGGGGATCGAGGACGAGGGCGATGCGCAAATTGTCGGGGTGTTGCCTTTGCAGGGCTTCCAGATTCCTGGTAAGCCGGGATGATTCGGGTCTGGCTGGGTCGGAAATGAGCACCGCGGTGACCGGGGCGTCCTGCGGGCCGAGGATGGGGGCCGACGGGCTGGGTTCCACGCGGTATCGCGTGACGCAGCTCGGGCAGAGAGGAGCTGGTTTTCCCGGCCCGTGCCGTGGCAGGAGATAGCGACCGATAACGATGCCCGCCAGCAAAGTCACGATTGCCGCTGTGGCCGCAAAAGCCACGGAAACTCCTGGTTTGTTTGGCGTATGGACAGACGTTTCTGGCATGATGCGGTCCTCGCTTTTGGCGCAATGGTGCGAGGCGCGAGATTGTCGCCTCGCATAGAATCGGTTACATAGTGGAATGGTCGATCCTGTTCAAGGACAAACCATGGATGAGTCTGTGGCTCGGCAGCAGTCGCATCAGGATGACAAGCCGGAGAGTCGATTGTCGGAGACGAGAGACAGCAAGGCATCTGTCCGTAGGGACTTTTGGGTGGTGCTTGCCGTGGCCCTGCCGGGGCTCTACTTGTTTCCCCATTTCCGCTTCCTCCAGCACGCCAACGAGATGCCTCGGCTCTTTGTGACCGAATCACTGGTGGAACGCGGGTCTCTTTCGATAGACAAGGCCCTTCATCGACATGCCTATCGCAAGCAAATGGACCTGTCGCGAAGCTTTTGCCTCTCGAGAGGCCTGGCCCGTGCCCTGACGCGATCACTCCATATTCGCCTGAAGTCTCCATGCCGGGAGCATTTCTATTCCAACAAGGCACCTGGTCCTTCGATTGCTGCGGTCCCGTTCTATTGGATGGCGGGCATCTGGGCTCGCCTCTGGGGGCGGTCGCCCAGGATGGCCGACAGGATTTGGTGGTCTCGATTCGGCGTGTCCTGGCTTCCCTCGGTGATCGCGCTCCTGGCATTGGTGGCCTTGGGGCGGCGACTGGGCCTTCGGGAGGGCGCGAGACACGTGATGGTGCTTGCGTATGGGTTGGGGTCCATGGCCCTGGTCTACTCCCTGCAGTTCATGTCGCATCAACTTGCGGCAGCCGGAGTCATCGTCTCTTTGGCTCTTTTGACCAAGGGAGACAAGGCAGGACCGGGTTTGTTGATGGCGGCGGGGCTGGCCGCGGGAGTGGCTCTGGCCGCGGACTATCAGTCGGCGTTCATCCTGGCGATCCTGGCTGTCTACGGGCTCGTGTTGCTCGGTTTTCGTCGCGCTCTGTGGGCCTTGCTGGGCGGCATGCCGGTCTTGATATTCCTGGCATGGTATCATTGGCGGTGCTTCGGTTGGCCGACCTGGACGGGATATGAGTTCCTCGTAGACTCCACGGATTTGGCCTTGCACGTGCGCCATCCCCTCGGGTTGGTAGGACCTCGTCCAGGGCCGTTTCGGGCAATCCTATGGTCCTCCAGCGAGGGGCTGCTCTTCCTTGCGCCCTGGTTGGGATTGGCGATCTTCGGCCTGGCCCGACTGCTCAGGCTTGGAGGTGGGCGCCGGCCCACGGAGGCAGAGTCCAGGGGCGGATCTGTCGGCGATATGCAGAAGGAAGTTTTGTCCCAACGGGGCGCTGCGGTGCATACCGGCCTGCTGCTGGCCGGGCTGGGGCTCGTGGGACTCCTGGTGGCGGATCACGCCACATCGGGGCTTGTGCAGCGATGGATGGTCAGGAGGCTGGCCGGGGTGGGGCTGAGGACTGTCACCGGTTCCTCGCTTCCCGTGGTTCTGCTTGCCTGGTGGGCCATGATTTGGACGGGCGCAGTCCTGTCGTTTGGCTTTCGGCGGGACTGGATTGGGCCCTTGGCACATCTCGCGGATGCCATGTCCGTGGGTGCGGCTTTCGTTGCTCCTCTGGCCGACTTCCTTGCCCAGGGACCCGAGTCGCGGGTGGTTCTCTGGACCCTGCTGGGAGCCTGGCAGGCCCTGGGTGGTTTTTCGAAGGGGAGGCGGGCCCGAGACGCCGGCCTGCTGTTTCTGGCATGGAATCTCGGTGTGGCCATGCACCTGTTGCCATGGCAGGGTTCATGGCATTGGGTAGGCTGGCTGCTTGCCGTCACCTGGGCGTTGGAGTCCGCTCGGTCCAGAGGGAGCGGGGTGGGAGCGTCGGGTCCGCAGACAGCCTGGCCGAAGGGTCGTGACATTCGTTTCGCAATCGGCCTGGTGGGCCTGGTGGCGGGGATGGTGTCCTTGTGGTTCGTACCGTCCCTGTCCTTTTGGCAGGGCGGGTGGCAGGTGGGTCCCAGGTACCTGGCCGTGGGGCTTCCGATCCTTGCCTTGGCTGCAGGAATGGCCATGGACGGTGCCTGGGAAGAAGTCTTCGGGAGGGCTCTCGTGGGAGGGCTGGTGCTGGTGGGGCTGTTTGCCTACGTGACCACGGCAGCGGTTTTTCCCCATTTTCCCAAGAGTTTCAAAAACCCGCTCTTCGATTTGATTTGGTACTTGATGGCCCATGGCCATGTGGCAAAAAACCTGGGATCCCGTTTTCTCGGATTGCACGGCGTTGGTTCCCTGGTGCCGCTTTTTTCCTACGTGGCATTGCTTGCGGCAATCGTTTTGTCCGGTGGAACCGAAGGCCGTGGATCCTGGGGACGCGGCGCTTCGTTCGTGGGCAACATGGTCCGCAATATGGGTGTTTTTATGCTTTCGGTCCTGGTGGCAGCGACCATTTTGTTTGGGTATTCGAGGCTTCCTCGCACAAATTTCGATCGATGTTGCCGGTGGATCATCACGATGTGGGACAAAGAGCATGCTTCGAGGTGGAACGCCCCATGAAACAACTGGGCGTTCCGTACGTCTGTGATGCATGATCGGCGAGAGCGCCTGTCGAACTGGAAGCTTGACAGGATCCATCCAGCCGTCGATCCTCTCCACGAGGATGTAGAGCTGGATGGCGTTGCGCAGGGAGGACAGGGATGGAGCGCATAGACCCCGGCCTGGACAGGTTCCAGGTCGTAGACGAATTGGAAGGGTGTTTGGGGGAGCCATCGACTGATTGTTGCTCTGGCTCGGGACCGCTCTTGGTCCTGTTTGCGACGATGCTGTGGAGTTCCTCGGGAGGCTGCCGTGCGCCGGCCAAGGTGGCGGTTTCCAGACCCATGGTGTCGTTTTACGCGCCTCGGGGGACCAGCATGTTTCTGGTGGGAGGGCATGGAGCTCTCAAGGTTGCCTTCACCGGTCGTGTGGGGCCTGCACCCTTTCTTTGTGCATCCCATCCATGGCTCGTGGACGTGCAAGGAGATGCTGCCAGTGTTCGGGACCTGATGCGCCGTTTTTCCTCGCGCCCGGGAGGTAAGCGGGTCATGCTCTACGACTCGACGGGGCGTCTCTTGGCCAAGGGGGCGTTGTGTATCTTTCCCACCTACAAGACACACGCCAAGGCCATCAAACGACAGTATCGTATTCGGATTCCCTCCAAGGCACTGTCGGCGCTCAAACGAAAGAAGGGGCCTGTCGCCCTGTTCGAGACGTATCCCCCGCCTGTGCCCAAGGGGCGAATGGTGCATGTGGCCTGGGCGCTGTACCTCGTTCCCGTGCTGTGACGGGGGAACGATTCGTGGTGGCCCAGCGATGCCGAGGAGTGGGTCATGTTCAGTCGTCTGAGGGGCGATGAGTGCGTTGACTGTGGTTCGCAGTCGTGACGTGCGGTTCCAAGAAGGGAGACGGTTTTCATGATTTCTGTCAGCAAGTGGAAGCAAGTGGGCGGGCCGATGCTCCTGGCCGCCCTGGGAGGCATGGTGTTGTCATCGGGCTGTCTGGCCCGAGGCGCCAGACCGGCCAGGCACCAAAGGATGCGGCCTGGATACAGGCTGGCTGCGAGTCGTTCGCACCAACGGGCGCCGGTGGTGGCTGGAGCGGTCGCGCCAGACTCTGTGGCTTCAGTTGACGGCGTGGAGTCGCCGGCTCCCGCAGTCAAGCGAAAAGCGCCGGCGGCACCCCTGGTCGCCCAGGCCGAGAGCCGCCCGATATCTCCGGTGAAGGCGACAGCCCAACCCGCCCTGCGGCGTCTCGTGATCTACAGTGGAACCCTGCGTGTGCAGGTGACGGAACCCACCCAGGCGGCGGACAAGGTGCGATCTCTGGCCGAGTCCATGGGAGGCTATGTGCAGACATCGATGTCGTCTCAGGTCGTGGTGAGGATACCGGCTGCCAAGTTTTTCCTCTTTGTCAAGGCGGTGGGGAAAAAGGTGGGCGAGGTTTTCGACAAACAGATTCGTTCGCAAGACATCACCGAGGAATATCTCGATCTCCAGATTCGTCTCAAGGCGCAACTCGCCGTGTTCCAGCGCCTTCAGGAGTTGCTCAAGAGGGCCCAGAACGTCAAGGAGGCCATGATCGTCCAGAAGGAATTGTCACGTCTCGTCGTGGCGATCGAAAGACTCAAGGGCCGCATACGCTATCTTCGCAAGGCTGCTGCTCTGTCTACGATTGCTGTGTTTCTGGTGCGTCCGACAACCCGCCATCGGGTGATTTCTCCGCCTCCCATGCGCAGTCCGTTTCGATGGATTCGTCGTCTGGGGATATCGAGTTTGCTTTCCAATTTGAGGAGGTGACGCCATGACGACAACCGGCAAAGTGATGACGGCTCGAATCCCGTGGCTGGTGGCTCTGGGACTGGCCTTCATCGTTCAGGCGGGATGCTCACGATTCAAAGTTTCTGTCCCCTCGGGGTTTGTGACACTCAAGCGAGCCCGATCGAGACAGGTCCTGGTGTCGGCGGACAATACGGTCATCGTGGTGCGCGAATGGAAGAACCGGCCGAAGGGCGATGGGAGTTTTTGGACCGCCACGTTGCGTCGGGACTTCGAAAAGGTTCGAGGCTACAAGTTCGTGGGCTCGAAGCCTGCCAAGAGCAATCGTGGCATGAAGGGAACCACCCTCCATTTTCAGGGGGCCTATCGGGGTGGAATGTATGACTATTTCGTCACACTCTTTGTCCTGCCGGATTGGATCTACACGGTGGAGATGCTCGCCCAGCACCGCAAGACAGACAAATACTCGCCTGCCTTTCAAAAGGTGGTGGCCACTCTCGAACCGAGGTGAGAAAACGCCGGGATTGCGGTATGAAAGAACCTGACTGGGCGCAGGCACAGCGCCAATGGCCCAGGGAGACGAGAACGACGACCAGATTGATTCCAGCTCAACCGAGCCCTCGCTGACGCCTCAGATGCAGGAGCATGTCTTCCACGGTCTTGGGGAGGTCGTAGCGGTGGGTCCAGCCCCATTCCTTGCGGGCCACCGAGTCGTCCATGCTGTTGGGCCATGAATCTGCGATGGCCTGTCGGAGCGGATCCACTTCCCACGTCCAATCGAAGTTCGGAACCTGGCGTTGGATTTCTTCCGCCAGTTCCCGCGGAGTAAACTGCATGGCGGTGACGTTGAAGGCGTTTCGGTGTCGGAGTTTGGCTCCATCGGCTTCCATGATTTCGATACATGCCCTCAATGCATCTGGGACATACATCATGTCCATCCTCGTGTCGGGTTCCAGGTAACAGGTATAGGGTCTGCCTTCGGCGGCGTGGATGAGCATGTCGATGGCGTAGTCCGTGGTGCCCCCTCCCGGAGACGTTTTGTAGCTGATGATGCCGGGGAGGCGCACCCCGCGGCAGTCTACTCCATAGTTGCGGTAGTAGTAGTCCCCGAGCAGTTCAGTGGTCACTTTGCTGATGCCGTAAATCGATGTGGGGCGCTGGATCGTGTCCTGCGGCGTGTGGTCCAGCGGTGTCGAGGGACCGAATGCCGCGATGCTGCTGGGAATGAAAACCTGGGATACCTGGGTGCGCCTGGCCACCTCCAGGACGTTGACCGCTCCACCGACATTGATTTGCCATGCCGATGTCGGCCTGGTTTCGGCCAGAGCCGAGAGAATTGCGGCGAGGTGATAGATCGTATCCACCTCGTATTGCTCCACCAGGTCCATGAGCCGGCCCTGGTGCAGGACGTCGAGCCATTCGAAGGGTCCCTCACCGAGAAGATCGGGAGAGCGGGGTTCTCTGATGTCTGTGGCCACCACGTTCCGGTTTCCGAAGCGCCGCCGCAGTTCTACGGTCAGGTCGGAACCGATTTGGCCGATTGCTCCTGTGATGAGGATTCGCTTCATGGACTCAAACTCCTTGATCGGTGCAATTCGTTGTCACAGCGGTCCATCCGCCGGAGTTTGCCGCCTCGTCTCGACGTTATGGGATGTACCCTCTTTTCTTTTTTCTCACAAGGGTTGGAACGCTGATTCGATTGCCGGTTTTTTCGGCCGTTGTGTTTTTCGTCGTCGAAAACGAGCAGTTTTTCCAAAGAGACTCCTTCATGATTGCAAACTTTGCTCTTCTGCTTTCGCTGGTCATGATAAACTACTTACGCTCTGTTGGGTGCTCCTTGCCAGGCTTTCATCATGGAGAATAGATGGCCTTTTCAGGTACGAAGAGATACTTCCCTATTCGTTTCATTGGTTCCGGGACCATGGGGGATGTCTACGAGGTGGAAGACCGTGCCATGGAATGTCGGGTGGCCCTCAAGGTGTTGTCGGGTGTCGCGGGGACGGCCATTGCGCAGTTCAAGAGCCAATTTCGTATCATTGGTCATATTCACCACGACAATCTGGTTCAGCTCTACGAAATGGGATCGGATGGGAAACAATGGTTTTTTACCATGGAGCTGGTTCAGGGAAAGGATCTCGTCGCGGCCGTTTGTTTGGACGACAGGCGCCTGGACGGGCAACCAGGGTCTGGCACCATGTGCAGCGGCTATGACGAGGGGCGACTCCGGGAGAGTTTCTCTCAACTCGCATTGGGGTTGATGGCATTGCATGTCGAGGGGTTGGTCCACAGGGACATCAAGCCGGAAAACGTGCTCGTCACCGACGCTGGTCGCCTGGTGATCCTGGATTTCAGCCTTGCCCATACTCTTGCCGACGGGAGTGCCAGCTTGGAAGGGCCGAATGGGGTCGTGGGGACGGCGCCCTATATGGCGCCGGAGGTGGCTTTGGGGCGCAAGGTGTCGGAAGCGGCGGATTGGTACGCAGTGGGTGTGCTTCTCTACCAGGTGCTGACTGGGAGGTTGCCCTTCGATGGGCCGGCTCTCGATGTTTTGTTGCGCAAACAGTCGGAGCGCCCCCCTGCACCCGACGAGATCAATCCTCACTGTGCTCGCGACCTGGCTGGATTGGCCATGCGCTTGCTCGATCCGGAGCCTCGGAGGAGAGCCGGAGGCCAGGATGTGCTCGCTGTGCTGGGGAGGACCCTGGATGATCCATCCCGTCATCTTTCGGTGAGTCCATCGGACATGTTCGTTGGGAGAGACGAGGAACTCCACCGGTTGCGCCGGGCAATGGAGCAGACGGAGAAATCGGGGCCGAGGCTCCTGCTCATCGAAGGAAGTTCGGGTATCGGGAAGACCCGGCTCATGGAGGAGTTTTTCCGGATCGTATCTGAGGGGGATGGCGACGGCGGGGGGGTGGTGTTTCGAGGACGCTGTTACGAGCGCGAGAACATGGCATACAAGGCCTTCGATGCGGTCGTGGACAAGATGAGTTCTCATTTGGCCCACAAGACCGCCGAGGAACTCTCGTTCTTGTTGCCCGCAGAAATCTGGTATCTCGTGTCTCTTTTTCCTGTCTTGAACCGCATCGGTCTCATCAACGAGTTGCGCTATCGTCGGCCCGAGGGAGGCGACCCTGCCGTGGCCAGGCAGAGAGCTTTTCAGAGCTTCGCAACCCTGTCACAGAGATTGTCCCGCCAGACTCCGGTGGTCGTGGGGATCGACGATCTCCAATGGGCGGATAGAGACAGCATGGAACTCCTCGAAGCCCTGCTTGCGGGTGGGGCGGGCGAGTTGACGGAGCCAGGGAGAATCTTGGTGGTGGCCACGGTGAGGCCGAACGTGATGCCCGTTTGGATTGGAGACCACATTGCAAGGCTGGAAGACATGGGCAAAGTCGAGCCTGTCCGGCTCGAACCCTTGTCCCGGCAGGAGAGTGAGCGCCTCGTGATGCATCTTCTCGATGCAGGGAGGATGGGCAGGACCGAGCTGGATGCTCTATGGGTGGAGACGATTCTCAATGAGGCTGGAGGCAATCCTTTTCTCATGGGGGAGATGGCCCAGGTTCTCCTGTTCTTGCAGGATTCCGGGAGCCTGCATCGAGGCCGGCGAATCGACCTCCACGAAGTCGTAGCACGTCGTACGCAAGATTTGCCTCCGCTGAGTCGGCGTATTCTTGCCTACGTTGCTGTGGCCGAAAAACCCATTTCCCAGCAACTGCTCTCCGATGCCATGGGGAGGCCGGAAGGCAGCGCTCAGTGGCGCCGATCCATGGCCAGCCTCAGTGCGCTCCGCCTGGTCCGCTTTCAGGGATTCAAAGGTGACGACATCGTGGAAGCCTATCATGATCGCGGACGGCATGCCGTACTCGATATGTTGGAGCCAGCCGCGGTGCGCGAGATCCACGCGGATCTGGCCCGTGCCATGGAACGGGCCGGGGCCCTGGATCCAGAAGCTTTGGCCAGTCACTGGTTTGCTGCGGGACAACCAGGGAGGGCGAAGGACTATCTCGTTCGGGCGGCCCGGGAGTCGGTACGAAAATTAGCCTTTGGTCGCGCCTCTAGGTTGTATGAAACCGCCGTGGCATTGGAGGATGATCCAGAGGCCCGCCATGTCCTGCTCATGGATTTGGCCGAGAGTCTGGTCAATGAGGGCCGTCCTGCAGAGGCGATCGAACTCTTCGACAGGGTGTCTGATTCAGCCAACCCGAACCTGCGCCTCGATGCCCTGCATGGAGCTGCCGCGAATCGCCTCAAGGCCGGCTACATCGAAAGCGGCCTGGCCTCTTTGCGTCCCATCCTGGAGGCACTCGGTTTGAAGATGCCCGAGTCCGGCCTGGGTATCCTGTTTGCCATGGTGCGCAGACGTCTCACGCTCAAGATTCGGGGTGTCGACTTCCATCTCCGGGACAGGACCGAGGTGTCGGAGTCAGACGTGACCCGATTGGAGCTTCTCTGGTCCTTGGCATCCAGCATGAGTCTCGTCGATCCCATGCTTGCCGCATTCTTCCATGCGGAACTGTGGCACAACGCCCTCCGTGTGGGCTTGCCGGAATATGTCGCCGTGGCCCAGGTCATCGAGTCAGGGACGCGGGCGGCCATGAATTGGCGTGGTATTGCCGAGGGTCGCCGTCTCATCAGCCAGGCAGAGAGTATCGTTCCGGAAACCAGAGATCCGAGGATCGTGGGCAGGATTCTCCTGGCAAAAGGAATGATCGAACATTTTGCGGGGGAGTGGGAAAAGAGCGAGCGTTTGATGCGGGAGGCCCTTGAACTGTTTCGGACTCGTGCCTACGGGACTGGATGGGAGGTCTCGGCGGCACTTTCCTTTTTGGCCTGGGGTCTCATGAGGCAGGGCCGCGTCCAGGACGTTCTGGCCATGGTGCGGCGCGAGCTGGTTCAGGCGCGTGGAAGGCGCGAGAGGCTGTTTCGGGCCAATGTCCAGACGAGCCTGGCCATATTGTGGCTGGTCGAAGATCGCGTCGAAGAGGCCGAACGCCTCATCGAAGATGCGGTGGCGACTTGGCCCAGGAATCGTCTGCACATCCAGCATGTCTATGCCCTCTATGGCAAGACGGACTTGTTGCTCTACAAAGGCAAGCCCGAAGCGGCTTGGAATCTTCTCAAGCGGGAACTCCCCCGCTTGAAGCGCAGCGCGTTGTGGCGCATGGAAACCACCCGCCACGAGATTCTGCGCGGGATGGCCCGTTCGGCCTTGGCCCTGGCCGGAAGGGCCGGGAGTTTCGGTGAGAGAAAACGACAGGTGAAGAATGCCGTCTGGGCCATCAAGCGTCTTCGCAGGGAAAAACTTGGGTACATGGATGCCTATGCCGAGCATCTCGATGCGCT
>CAZIJS010000035.1:0-26572 GCA_964539505.1 uncultured Myxococcales bacterium | reverse complement strand
TGTAGTGTTTTGTCATCTGTGCACTCCCCTCGTTGAAGAATCCGACAGTCCTGATTTGTTCCCGAACCGACGTCTAGAATATCAAACCCACTGTCGTTGTAAAGGTGTCATTGGTGCGTTTGTGCATATGTCTCCAAGTCGTGTCGTTTCCTGGGGGCATCTGCGGGTTTGGTCTGTCTGTCAGAGAGGGGGGGCATACAGGGTCGTGCCCGCAGGACCCGAAGTCGCGAGGTTTTGTCGGCGCATCGCAGAGAGAGGGGGCATTTGGGAGGAGAGAAAACAAAAGCCGGGCATGCAACGCATGCCCGGCCAGGCAATCGCAGTGTCGTGATCAGACGGTGAAGTCGATCACGGAGGGTCCCCTTGGGGGATCCTTGGGCGGTCGCTCTTTGTCAGGTCGTTCTTCCGGCAGCGGGGGCCTTTCGATTTGAGGCTGGGGCCTGGGCTGCCGACGTTCCTGCTCTTCGCGCCGCTTGATTTCCTCAATGATCCAAGCATCCAACATGGTTGCTTCTCCTGGGTCTCGGCCCTCTTTGCCCTAATATGATGCAATGCTGGGGCCAAGCAAGGGGCTTTTGGGTCGGACGTTCGACGATATTTTCGTTAAAACCTGGAAATCGTTTCGTGTTTTGTCCTGGATAAAACTTCTTTTCCTTCAAGCTTTCGGCAATGTTGCGACTCGATTTGCGACCTTACTGTGAACTGGATGTCACGGTGGATCGTAGATCTTGGACGAAAACAGGCAACTTTTCTTGGATCCCCCCAGGATTGTGACGAAATTTGTTGCAGGGTTCTATGAAAAAAGTGCAGGTGAGTCGACGATCGCGCCGATCACTGGATGTTGACGATCGCGCCGATCACGCCGATCACGCCGATCACTGGATGTCGAGGATCCGCCAGACGCCCTCTTCGCGCACCAGGTTGACCTTGGCCCCGTCTCCGTAGACCAGGGTTGCGCTGTCGCCATGGATCTCCATGGGGTCGTCGAGGTGCGAGGCAAGGATTTTGGCCAAGGTGCGGATCCGCTTGCCCTGCTCGCCTTGGAACATGGACTGGATGTCCTTGTCGCTCATGTGTTTGCGAAACTTGCGCGGGACGAATCGGAGCAGGATGTCGAGACGGCGGTGTTGCAGGGCGGTCAGGAAGGATCGCAGCGCCTGTCTCGGACTGTCCTGGGGATAGAACGCAAAGAGATTCGTGGTCAGGCGCCAGCCCTTTTTCGTCTTTCTCCAGACCAGGGTCCTGGATTCCTTGGTGTGCAACGTCAGGACCACCGAGACGTTCAGATCCTTCGACGATGCGGCCTTTTTGAACGCAGCCCGCTGCTCGTCGGAGAGTTCCTCGGCATTGCGCAGAAACCGGCTGCGTGACATCTGTTTTTTCAAAGAAGGGTCCAGCAGGTCATAGGCTCTGCCGGCCCGGCCTGCGGCCAGGGCCCTGTAGTAGGCCCTCGCCGTGGCCTGGGCATCCATTTTTGGAGAGTGGCAACCCACCGCTCCCATCACGAAGATGGCCAGAGACAAGCGTGCAATGACTCGTCGCATTGGTTTGTTCCTTGCTGCCTGGTGACGCGATGTTTCACAGGACCTGCGGACCATACCATCTTTTTTCCACGGGACCAACAGGGCCGGAGGGCCATCGGATATCGGAGCGGCCGAGAGCAGGCTGGAGCGCCGGGCCAAGGCATCTTGTGTGCAACGTTCTCTCAGCGACCCAGGAGTCTTTCCATGCGTGTCAATCCCTCGGCCAGGCGCTCCACGGACGTGGTGTAGGCGAACCTGATGTGACGACTGGGGAGCTGCTCGCTAAAATCCGCCTGGGGAGTTGCGGCCACGCCGGCTTCCTCCAGGAAACGTTGCGCCAGGGCAAAGCTGTCGTCTCCCAGCTCAGATGCGTCTGCATAGACATAGAAGGCGCCCTGGGGCATCACGGGGATTTCGAACCCCAGCCGCTCGAGGCCCGGGACGAGGAAGTCACGCCTGCGCCGGAAGGCCTCGCGCCGTTCCTCCAGGATGGCGATGGTGCCTGGCTCGAATGCAGCCAGGGCAGCATATTGGGCGGGTGTGGACACGGCAAGGACCATGTTTTGCGCCAACCGGTCCACCACCTCGACGAAGTCTTCGGGCACCACGATCCAGCCGATGCGCCAGCCGGTCATGCCGAAGTACTTCGAGAAGCTGTTGATCACGAAGACGTCGTCGCCCAGACTCAGCGCT
Source organism: uncultured Myxococcales bacterium (assembly GCA_964539505.1). Classification (GTDB taxonomy): domain Bacteria; phylum Myxococcota_A; class Polyangia; order HGW-17; family SLPX01; genus CAZIJS01. Next base: position 24,356 of record CAZIJS010000035.1, on the reverse strand, counting down.
GTCTGTGGATACTCGTCGTAGACGAGGCCGTGGTAGATCTCGTCCAGGATGAGTCGGCCGCCGTGGGTCGTTGCGAATGCGTGGATCTCGGCGAGGCGTTCGTTGGACAGAAGCGCTCCGGTGGGGTTGGCGGGGCTGGCCGCCAGCAGGGCCTTCGTCTGATGGGTCCAGGATCGTTCCAGCGTGGGCCGGTCGAACTGGTAGCCCTGCTCGGGCCCCACGGGGACCAGGCGGGGGGTGGCGTCGAAGAGCCGCACGTAGTGGCGATTGCAGGGGTATCCCGGGTCGGTGAGGAGCAGCTCGTCTCCTGCCTCCAGCAGGGCTGCGAGCACCAACTGGAGTCCGCCGGTGGCCCCGGGCGTGATCACGATCCTCCGTGGGGGCACGCTCACGCCATAGCGCGATGCATAGTATCCGGCGACTGCCTCGCGCAGGGGTTCGATCCCCACGGCTGCGGTGTAGTGGACGCGGCCTTCTGCCAGGGCGCGCCTGCCTGCCTCCACGATGGGTTGGGGCGTGTCGAAATCCGGTTCGCCCACCTCCATGTGCACGATGTCTCGCCCTGCGGCTTCCAGGGCCTTGGCCCGGGCCAAAATCTGCATGACATAGAATGGCTCGATGCTCTCGGCCCTACGGGATGGGCCTGGCAACCTCCTCGTCTGGCTGGGTTCTGTCATCCCATGGACCTCCATCTCCATCATCTCCATCGTGGTTCGGACCAAGGCTCCTGTGCAGCCTGGCAGGTAGCAGTCCTGTTCGTCGTCGGCGAGACTATCTGCGGTCGCCGGGAACTGCAAGCCTTCGAGCTTTCGAGCCATCGAGTCTGGAGCTCATACAGGGCCCGGGGCTCTCTGGGTTCCTCGGGTTCGGTTGCAGCGGGGCCTGCCATGGCCTATGATGCCACCGTTTTTGTGGGGCCTGTGGCGGAGATCTCCCTGCTGCCGGGCTCGGGGATGCGGGTCGGCGGATGAGAGGATGGAACGAGAAGAGCCATGTCGAGGAAAAAGAAAAAGCGCGAGGTTCCCGTGATTGCCGGCCTGTTCGACACCCACGCGCACCTGGACGACGAACGGTTCGACGAGGATCGCGACGAGGTCATCGAGCGGGCGCGAAGCGTGGGGGTGCAGCGGATCCTGACCGTGGATTCCGAGCCCCATCGCGTCGGGGTCTCGTCGGCATTGGCTGCCGCATATCCCGGGATCTATGCCGCCTCGGGGCTGCATCCCCACGAGGCCGCCAAGGTGGACGACGAGGCGCTCGAAGCGGTCTGGAAGCAGGTCAGCGAGACACCCAGGGTGCAGGCCGTGGGCGAGATCGGCCTGGACTATTACTACATGCACAGCCCCAGGGACAGGCAGATCCGCGTCTTTCGCGAGATGCTCCACCTGGCCCTGGAGGCACAGCGGCCCGTGGTGGTGCATGTGCGCGATGCCCACGAGGATGCCATCCGCATCTTGTCCGAGACGGACATGGGCCGGGTCGGTGGGGTGATCCATTGTTTTAGCGGCGGCCCGGACGAGGCCCAGGCCTACCTGGACATGGGCCTGCACATTTCCATCTCCGGGGTAGTCACATACAAAAAAGCCGAGGTCCTGCGCGAAGTGGCTGCATCCCTGCCCGGGGATCGTCTGCTCGTAGAGACCGACAGTCCCTACCTGGGGCCGGGAGATCGCCGCGGCCGTCGCTGCGAACCGGCCTACGTGGCCTTTACCGCCGAGCGCCTCGCCGAGCTGCGGGAAGTCCCACCGCAAACCCTGGCCCGGCGGACCAGGGAAAACGGCCTTTCGCTGTTCGGGATTCGGCCGGTGGTCCAAGCCGTGGGTCCATTGCTCCACAGAGACGGAGATAGGCTCTATGTCCGGGTTACGGGGCAAAGCCGCCTGGGAGGACCCTGCCGGGACATGGCGCCCTGGGGCCTGGATTCGCCCGGTTTCGACCAGGGCCGCACCATCGGCCTGGCCAGAGAACCTCTCTTGGCCGACCTGTTGGAGGCCATCGAAGACATTTCCCTGGCCGGGGTGGGGCAGGTGATCCTCACGGGAGGCGAGCCCACCTTGCGTTGGGAGTTTCTGGAGCGTCTGGTCGAGTCGCTGCGGCGGCGTGGGGCAACGCGGATCGGGCTGGAGACCGACGGTCTGTCGGGGCTTGCGGGACAAAACCGCATCCTGGATCGAATCCCGGATCTGTTCGACGAGCTGTCGGTCTGTCTGCCGGCCGCCGATGGGACGACCTATGCCAAGCTCTGCCCAGGACCCTTTGCCAGGCGGGGATTCGACGAGGCGCTGGTCGTCTTGCGCAGGATGCGCAAGCAGGGCCTGACGCTGCGTATCGTCTGTCCCAGGGATGCAAGGGCCCAGGTGCCCGCCTGCCGAAGACTGGCATCCAGGGAAGGGGTGCTGTTTGCGTACCCTTCGCAGTCCGGGCTTCGATGAAAGCCACCGCCGGATATGGCATGGCAATGGATGTGGCCCTGAAATCGACGCGGGATTGCGGGCGAGACTGCGGGCGAGATTGCCTGAAAAAAGGCCCTGTGGTAGCATCGATCCGTGACCAGGACCAAGGGGTGCACAGTGCCGTCAAAGATGCGTTCGCCGCTGCTGGGCTACAATCACAACCTGAAATACAAAGGTCGCGTGTATCACGTCCAGACCGAGGATTCCGGGGTGCGCCAGCCGCACGTGTTCACCCACTTGTTTTATGATGGAACCATCCTGGCATCCAAGAAGACCGACTATGAGCACCTTCTCGATGTCGTCGACAGTGACAAGCAGGTGCGCCGGATCATGCAAGAGCAGCACAAAGACATGATGAAAGAGCTGCTCAGGGGGCTGCACGACGAGGCGATCCAAAGGCTCTTCGGGGTGGTGGAGGCCCCAGAGCCGGCACAAGGTGCGGAACCGGCACAAGGTGGAGAACCGGCACAGGGCGCAGAGCCGGCACAGGGCGCAGAGCCGCCGGCACAGGGCGCAGAGCCGCCGGCACAGGCCGCAGAGCCGGCAGAGGGTGCAGAGCCGGCAGAGGGTGCAGAGCCGGCAGAGGGTGCAGAGCCGGCAGGGGCCGTAGAGGCAGCCCGAGACGGAGAAACCGGCAGGGGGGGGGGTTCCCAGCCTGGGCCTGCCGTCCCTGCGCAGGTGCCTCCGGCCCCCGAGATGGTTCCCATCGGGGCGGGCGCCCAGGCACAGATGCCCCCGCCACCTGCGGAGTTTGCCGCGCCTCCTCCTCCGGCGCCCAGGGCTTCTGCTCCCGGTGCTCCCGGTGGAACCGAGTCTGTCCGGCTGCCTCCGCCTCCGGCGGAGTTGGCCAAGCGGGTTCCGGCGCCGGACGCGCCAGGCGCTACGGCTCAGGCCCGGCGCTCCGCATCGGTTTCGGTAGGTGGAGTCGGGCCCGGTGGGCGACAACCGGCGCACCAGGGGTCCTCTGTGGTCACGGTGGCGCCCGTGGTGGTGGTGACCGATATCGGCGCCAGTCCCAGGCGGGAACACCGCTCCCAGACCGTGCCTCGACTTCCCGCCATGCAACCCGGCCGGGCAGCCTCCCAGGCGCCTTCGCAGTCCATCGAGGAGAGACGGCGGGAGCATCGAGCCGCCGGGGCCGTGGATTTTCGACCCGAGCAGTCCCGGACGATTCCCCCGACGGTGTTTTCCGGTGGCGTGCTGGAAGACGAAGAGGGACTCGACGAGGTCATCTTGCAGTACCTGGCCGAAGACCTGCCGGACGAATAGACGACAACGACAGACCACAGGAGAAACCCAAGGCAAGCACGGGGATGGGGCCGGGAGACCTGTAGGTGCAGGCAGATCGGCTTGGGGACGGGCGGGGAGGAATGGAGAAGCGGCGGACGGGAACCTACGAGCCCTGCCTGGGCCGGATCCGCCAGGTGGTGCCGTTGGGGCTGTCTCGAAGCTCCACGCGCATGTCCGTCAGTTGCTTGCGGATTTCGTCGGCGCGTTCGAATTGCTTGTCTTTTCGGGCCTGGGTTCTCTCAGTGATGAGGGCTTCGATCCGGGCCGCATCCAGGCCCAGGCTCGCCGCCAGGCGGCTGCGCCGGGCCTCCAGATAGGCCAAGGGCTCTTTTTGCCACAGACCCAGGACTTTCCCGATGGTCACCAGGTCGCGCCGAATCACGGCCAGGGTCCTGCGCCGCACGTCTTTGGGGATGCCCTTGCCGGATTCGAGGAGCTTGTTTGCCAGCTTGAGTACGTCGCTCATGGAGGCCACGGCGGCTGCCGCATTGAAATCGTTGTCCATGGCCTGCTCGAACCGGGAAATGATTTCATCGGCGGGTGACAGGACATCTCCTTCACCAGGGTCTTTGCCCACCGAGAGTATCTCGTCGATTCTCGCCAGGGTTTCGTAGACGTATTCGAGGCGTGCTTCGGCCTCTTCGAGACCTGGGAAACGCGCATGTTTGCGCATGTCTTCCGGATCGAGGGCATGCCCGCAAAAGGGACAGACTTCCTCTGACTTGGCATTCGCGTCGGATTGTTGTTCTGGCAATTCCTTGCCACAGGAGGGACAAAAAGCCTGGACTTCGAAGTTGATGGGGCTTCGGTAATGCACTGTGAGCAGGAAGGCCCGGAGCGCCTCGGGATCGTGTTTGCCCAGCAACTCTCGGATCGTAAAGAAGTTGCCCAGGGACTTCGACATCTTCTCTCCGTTGAATTGGACGAACCCGTTGTGGATCCAACGCCTGGCAAAAGTGCCGGGGCCGAAGGCACCCTGGGATTGGGCGATCTCGTTGTCGTGGTGCATGCTGTCGACGAGGTCTTTGCCGCCACCGTGGATATCGAACGATGCGCCGAGGTATTCGGTGCTCATGGCGGAACATTCGATGTGCCAGCCCGGTCGGCCCTGTCCCCATGGGCTGTCCCACTTGGGTTCCCCCGGCTTGGCCGTTTTCCAGAGTACGAAATCCAGGCCGTCTCGTTTTTCCGGGTCAGTTTCCACCCTGGCGCCGGTGCGCAGGTCGTCGATGTTGCGGCGGCTGAGTTTTCCGTAGTTGGAGAAACTGCGCACCGCGTAGTAGACGTTGCCGCTGGGCGTGGCATAGGCATGGCCGTTGGCGATGAGCTTTTCGATGAGCGCGATGATCTGTTGGACGTGCTCGGATACCTTGGGTTCAACGTCCGCCTTGTCCACGCCCAGTGCGTCCATGTCCACCTGGAATTCCCGGATGAAGCGTTCGGCCAGCTTGGTGGGCTCTTGCCCCACCTCTCTTGCGCGGGCGATGATCTTGTCGTCGATGTCGGTGAAGTTGCGGACGTAGGTCACCTGGTAGTCGCGGTAACGCAAATACTTGACGATGACGTCGAAGGCCACATAGGCCCGCGCGTGGCCCAGGTGGCTCAGGTCGTAGACCGTGGGGCCGCAGACATAGATGCCGAGCTTTGGCTGGTCGATCGCCTCGAATGCGACCTTTTTCCCTTCCATGGTGTCGTAGAAACTGAGCATGATTCCTCCTGGATCAACGCGTCTTTGCCTGCTGCCGGTCGGCGTCCTTGACGTATTTGAAATAGGAACGGATCGCCCAAAGATTGTAGAGGGCGAAGAGGATGAGTAGGAGTCCGAGCACCGGGAAGTACCAGAATTTTTGAGGGCGGACGCCTTCCATGAGCAGCCATGCGTCGCGAGGCACCCTGCGTGTCTGGTTCACTGTGGCGTGATCCACCCAATCAGCCGGGATCCGCACCTCACCCTCCCAGGCCTTCTTGCGGACCCTGTCCAGGGCGTCCCTTCTGGCGGAGACTTCCGGTTTCGGGGCGGCCTTGGCGGGGTTGGATTGTCCGTTTTCTCTCTTGTCGGGTCCGGTGCTTGCCGGCGCTGTTTTGGTGGCAGTGGTCTTGTCTGGTTTAGCCTGGTCCGGTGTTCCCAGGACGTAGCGGGGCGGATGGGAGGGCCTGGCAGGCCGGATGACCAGGCTGTCTTCCTCCAGCTTCAGTTCAGACCAGCGTGCCTCGAACCAGTCGGTGCGGCTGCTGGCAGAATAGGGAGAACTGCGCTTTTGCGCCTTGACGATGGCCTTCAGTTTTCCAGGAGGCCCTTTCAAAATAAAGAGGAACGAATCCGAGTCCTGGTCCATCAGCCCGTACGAAAGGCCGTACTGGCGCACGTAGGCCTTGGCGGCACCCACTTTGGCGAGGGGATGCGATTCCAGGTTGACGGTCCTGGTCTGTCCCGGTTTGCCGCAGGTGCCCCCTGCAGCCAGGGTCAGGATGCCGTTTTTGAAGGGAATGGGATCTCCGCTGACTGAATCGTAGACCTTGGTGTCGGGCGGAACCGGGATGCGCATGTCCCTGCCCGCCGCGCCGCCTGACTGTGGCATGCCGGCAACGATCCGGGCCTTGCTCTTGATGTCCGGTCCGAAGTCCAGAGCCTTGGGGTCTTTGACCAGGATCACGGCGCTGCCCGAAAAGTCCGAGGGGCACTTGGGGCCGCTGCCTCCCACGAAGGTCACGTGGTCCGCCGAGAGCGTGAAAGTTCGATCCAGTCGGTATTCGAGTTCGTCGGGAAAGATCACGTACAGGGATATGTGAGACTCAGGGGAAAGCAGCACCCGCCTGCCCTGGTTGTCTCGCAGGGTGACTCGTCCCTTGCCCGCGTTCTTTCGGATCTCGCTGCGGGAGATGTCGTATTCACGTCGCAGGGCGGGAAATGCCTTGCTGGCCTCGTTGATGTACTTGCGATATTTGGCGAAAAATTCTTTCTGGCTCGAAAACCGCACCAGTCGCCCAGACACGTCCAATTCCAGCACGGGATGTGTCATCTCTTTCTGTCGTTGCTTGGCGGTCAGGGATCGGCGCACGATCAGGGAATCGTCGGTGTTCTGTACGATATAGAAGTTGTAGTAGTTCGAGGTCCCCGTGTTGGGTGCCAGTCCGCATCCCTTCCGGTTCACCGTGGCCTTGGTGTTCAGATCCGGCAGACCCTTGATTCGCACGTAGCTGTCTTCGTGCAACTTGCCCTGTTTGAGCGCAGTGGCCGCGTCTCCCAAGTCTTTCGGGCTGGATCCCTGGAAGTAATAGGCGATATCGGCCCGCATCATCCAGAGGACCAGGAGGCTGGCGGCGGCCACTGTTCCGGCGAGGATGGGGTGTCGGGCCCTGGCGCTCGCCGGCTGGAAGATGCGTTCGAGTTCCTCTTCTTCCTCGGCTCCCACCAGGCCTTTGCCGATGTTCGACGACTGCGCTTCATCGAAGAAAGCATCGTCTAGAGAGTGGTCCTTGGGTTCTTTGTTTTGAGCACTCATGGGGCATCCTCGTCGTTGTCACTGGGACCCTGCGTATTTGCTTGTGCCAAATCGTCTCGTTTGCTTACCACGACGACGGCCTGGGCTGCAATCCCTTCGCCTCTTCCGGGAAAGCCCAGCCCGTCGGTGCTGGTGGCTTTGACGGTCACGGTTTGGGCCCCCATGGAGAGTGCCTCGGCCATGGCCGATTCCATTGCGCTTCTATAGGGCGAGAGTGCAGGCTGCTCGCAGATCACCAGGGCATCCACGGACATGGGGCGCCAGCCCCCGGATGCCAGCAGGCCCGCAGTCCGCCGGAGGAGATCTCGTCCAGACAGGTCCTTGCAGCCGGGATCGCTGGAGGGAAAATGTCGTCCCAGATCCCCGAGGCCGGCTGCCGAGAGGAGTGCATCGGCCACTGCGTGACAGAGGACGTCTCCGTCGGAATGGCCTTTCAGTCCGAAAGGATGCTCGATGGCCAGGGTGCCCAGCATCAGTCTCCTGCCGGGAACCAGGCGGTGGGCGTCGAATCCCAGGCCGGAGCGCCAGGCAAGGCCGGGACCAGTCTGCTGCTCTCTTTCAGAGAGGAGCCATCGCTCGGCCTGCTCCAGGTCTTCCTTTCTGGTGACCTTGATGTTTTCCCTCTCTCCTGGGACCAGGGTCACGGCAATCCCTTCGGCTTGAAGGGTGGTGGCCTCGTCCCGCGGGTCGGAAGCATCCAGTCGTGACAGGACCTGAGACAAGATTTCGTAAGAAAAGATTTGGGGCGTCTGGATGCGAACCAGGTTTGTCCTGGAGACGTTCTCCCATCCAGTCTGGGACAACCGGCGCACCGAATCGTGGATGGGGAGGGCCGGAGCGGCACATCCAGTGCGCTTGGCCTGGGCAAACACATCGGAGACGAGCCGAGCACCCACGAGCGGCCTTGCCCCATCGTGGATGCCCACCCACTGGACTCGTTCGTCGAGGGCCGCCAGGGCGTCGAGGGCCTCGATCACCGTGGCCCGTCTCGTGGGTCCGCCTTCCAGGAACAGGGGGGGCAGGGGCCATGGGCCCAGGTCGAGCCCTTCGAGCGCATGGCGGTATCCCGGCGGCAAGAGCACCATGGCCCTGTCTCCGACATGGGCTGCAGCGAGTCGTCTGAGGGTCCAGACCAGCAGAGGCCTTCCCGCAAGGGGCACCAGGGCCTTGGGCACATCCGCCCCCAGGCGGAGTCCAGAGCCTGCCGCAGGCAAGATCCAGGTCAGATGGTCACGCGAGTCGTCCATGTCAGGGCGTTTTAGTCCGGCCCATCGGGTATTGCAAGCCGCCAGCCGATCTTCCGATCTTTGCCGTGGGGTCGCCTTTCCTGGTTGGATGGAACGGGCTCAGTCCAGTCGAATGAAATCCACGTCCAGGGATTGTGGGCTGGAGATCACCAGGCGTGCCAGGCTCCTGTGGGGAGCCCAGCGCTTGTCGGTGGGTGAGCCGGGATTGATGAAGCGAACTCCTCGTTCCACCTGATCGTCTGGGTGATGCGTGTGGCCATAGACCACCACATCCACCTCGTCGGGACCTCCCAGGTCATCGAGCACCCTGGATCGAATCCCTTGGGGAGCGCCCCAGCCGTGGCAGAGCCCCAGTCGGACTCCGGCAAATTCCAGGATCCTGGTGCGGGGAAGACGGACCGCCATTTCGGGGTGAATGTCCATGTTTCCCCGAACGGCAAGGAGGTCGTAGCCACGCGCCTCCAGTTCGTCGAGAAGGGTTGGAGCCGTCACGTCTCCTGCGTGGAGCAACACATGAGCATCCGACAGGTGCGTCTCGATGGCATCGAGAAGTTGTGGCGTCAGGCTGTCGAGATGGGTGTCGCTGATGAGACCGACAATAGTGGGAGCCATGAGAGATCGCTAGTCTTCCTTGGATTCTGTGTCCGTTTCTTCGCCGGCATCCGACTCGGGAGTCTCTTTGTTGGCTTCCGTGGCTTCGGGTTCGGCAGCTTCGGCTTCTGCGGGTTCCGTTTCGGTTTGTGCAGCTTCAGTCTTGGCCTCGGCCTTCTCGTCTTCGGGAACCAGGGTGCCGAGCTTGTCTTTGAGCACATCGCCCAGGGTTGCCTGGATGCCGGAGACACCCGAAAATCCCTGGATGTCTGCCAGCTCTTCGGACCGCATGGCTGCCTTGATGGAGAGCGAGATCTTTCGTTCTTCGGGATCTACGGCAACGATCTCTGCTTTGATCTTGTCACCGGGCTTGACAAGCTTCTTGGGATCTTCCACTCGTTCGTCCGCCATTTCGGAGACGTGGATGAAGCCGACGATTCCCGGTTCGAGTTCCACGTAGGCGCCGTAGTCGAGCACCTTTTTGACCTCGGCATCCAGGAGCCGTCCTGGAGGATAGTCCATGGGGATGCGATCCCAGGGGTCAGGCGTGGTCTGCTTGATGCCCAGGCTGATCTTGGGTTTGTCTTGATCGAATTCGATGGCCAGCACCACGGCTTCGACCTCGTCACCCTTCTGATAGATTTCGGATGGATGGCGAACCCGCTGGGTCCAGGACAGATCCGAGATGTGCACCAGGCCGTCGATCCCGTCTTCGATTTCCACGAAGACTCCGAAGTCCGCGATGTTGCGGATCTTGCCTCGCACCACGGTTCCGGGAGGATACTTTTCGCGGAGGGTTTCGTAAGGATTGGGCTCGAGCTGCTTCATGCCCAGGCTGATTCGGTTGTTGGACACATCGATGTCGAGCACCACTGCTTCCACGGTGTCGCCGGCAGTGAGGAGCTTGGATGGGTGCTTGATGCGTCTGGTCCAGCTCATTTCAGAGATATGGATGAGCCCCTCGATGCCTTCTTCGAGTTCCACGAAGGCACCATAGTCCTTGAGGGAGACCACGCGCCCCTTCACCACGGTGCCAGGCTGATAGCGCTCTTCGGCGCGCAGCCAGGGATCCTCGGTGGTCTGCTTCAGGCCGAGGCTCACGCGCTCGGTCTCGGGATTGTACTTGAGCACCTTGACGTTGACCTTGTCACCCACCTTGAAAAGTTCCGAGGGATGGTTGACCCGGCCCCAGGACATGTCTGTGATGTGGAGCAGGCCGTCGATTCCGCCCAGGTCCACGAAGGCCCCGTATTCGGTGAGGTTCTTGACGGTCCCTTCCACGATCTGACCTTCTTCGAGTCGTTCGAGCAGGGCCGCTTTCATGGCCTCTCGTTCCTGTTCGAGGAGCACGCGCCGGCTGAGCACGATGTTGCCACGTCGCTTGTTGAACTTGATGACCTTGAACTTGAACGACTTGCCGATATATGCATCCAGGTTGCGCACCGGCCTCAGATCCACCTGGCTTCCAGGCAGGAACGCTTTGACGCCGCCGCGGATGGACACGGAAAGTCCGCCCTTGACGCGCTGGGTGATGGTGCCCTCGATGAGTTCGTCTCGTTCACAGGAGGCGGAGATTTCTTCCCAGACCTTGAGCTTGTCAGCTTTCTCCTTCGACAGGGTGATGAGCCCGTCTTCGTTTTCCTGGCTGACGAGAAGGACTTCGACCTCGTCTCCTTCTTTGACCTCGGGCTTTCCTTCGGAGCCGATGAATTCCGAAATCGGAATCTCTCCTTCGGATTTGTAGCCGATGTCCACGATCACCGAGTCTCCCCTGACCCGGATGACCCTTCCTTTGACGATGTCGCCTTCTTGCACAGGCTTGTGATCCGCCATTGCGGCTTCGAAGAGTTGTTCGAACGATTCGTCGGTGAGTGCTTCTTCTGGGTGGTTGTTGGTTGTCTGCGAGTCCATTGACTAAGGTCCTCCTAACGCCTTTAAAAATTTTTCGCCTCGACCAGCGAAATTGGCGATAGAACATATTTTGAAAAAAATGGGGAGTCAAATGAAAAAGGGCGAAAAAGGGCGCTTTGTGTGCGGGCGTCAAGTGCCATACGAGCGCTGCGCCTTTGTGAGCAGCACAATTGTGTGAGCGGGGGCAGAAGACTTTGTGTGGGCACCAGGCTTGGAGTTGGGTCGGTCATCATGCGGTCATCAGGTTTGGATTTGCGTCGATCATCGTGCGGTCATCGGGCTTGCGTGAGCATCGGGTTTCCATGAAAAGCGGGCTCGATCGCCGTAGCTGGGCGGATGTGGTGTCGGATCTGCGCCGAGGGGGCGATGCTCAAGACAAGGTAGATCGCATCTGGGCTCCATAGGTGGTGCGCAGGTGTTCCACCATGGCCAGGAATCGGCCCTGGTCCACGTCCCAGGAGGCAATGAGTCCCAGGGTGGCGATCGATTGCTCGGACAGGTCGGCAAGATCCTCGATGGACGGCACCAGGATGGTTTGTGCACCCCGGCCTTCTGCGCTCTCTGCCAGGAGCCTGGCCACCCGGTCGTCGGTCCTGCCCATGACGATGACGACTTCGCAGATCTCACCGAGTCTTTCGGCATCGATGCGCCTGCTGGTGACACTGTGGCAGGTCGTGTTGTAGGTCCGTACCTGGGAAAATCGCCGCACGCCTTGAGCTGCCAGGCTGCCCAGTTCGTCCAGGTTCGTCCTGGGACTGGAGAGAAGTGACACGTGCGCCACGTCGTCGTCCACTTGGACGAAGGCGTCTTTTCCCGGCTGCGTGACGCAGCCGGCGAAGACCCGACCCCGGTCGGCTCCCAGGCCGTCGAGCTGCTCGGCCCAGCCGTATTCGGCCCAGTCCAGGATGCCTGCAGCATCCTGGTCGTCGATGTCACCCAGGACGAGGATAGGGTAGCCTTCCTTGGCGAGCTTGTACGCAAGTTCCTTGGCCCTGGTCTGACGCGGGCAGCTCGTCGAGAGGATGGGGATCCCCTGGTCTTTGAGTGTTGCCTCGCTCCTTGGATCCATCCCGTCGAGGGGCAGCGCCAGCGTCATGCCGTCGGGGGTCTCTTCCAAGGTCGTGATTCCCCGGATGCCCAGGCTGCGTACCAGTTCGTTGGCGGTGGGGCTGTCCGAAAAGGGCTCGAGGATCGCCAAGGAGGATGTGCCTTGACGTCTCGCATGGTTTTCGAGCATTCGAAGAGCTCTTCTGAGGCCGTAACAGAGCCCTGCCTGCCTCGCCAGATACAGTTCCATCTCAGACCTCCAAGCCGGTGCGATCTCGAACCGCCTCCACCATTTCGTCGAGTACCTCTTCGGGTGTCTTGTTCGTCGAGTCGATGATCAGTGCATCTGGTGCGGCCTTGAGCGGAGCCACGTCCCGGCTCCTGTCCCGTTCGTCGCGCCTGCGCTGTTCTTCGAGCACGTCTTCCAGGGAGCGATTGCCGCCCAGTGCCTGGAGTTCTCTCCACCTGCGCTCGGCCCGGACCAATTCATCGGCCTGCAGGAAGAATTTGACCGAGGCCTGGGGGAACACCACGGTTCCCATGTCCCGGCCTTCGGCCACCACCACCCCGCGGCGGGCCGAGGCCCGCTGGAGGTCCAGGAGGGCCTCGCGCACTTCGGTCAGGGAGGAGATCCGGGACGCGGCCTGGGACACTTCGGGGGTCCGGATGGCCTCTGTGACTCTTTGGCCGTTGATGAACACGTCCTGAGGGCCATCGTCTTTGTCTCTGAAGGTGATGAGGAGCCGACGGGCAAGATCTGCCAGCATGGGTCCGTCGTCGAGGGACATGTCCTGGTTCATGGCTTCGTAGGCCAGGCTCCGATAGATGGCGCCTGTGTCGAGCCGGATCCCGTCGAGGCGCTTGGCCAGCAGTCCGGCCAAGGTGCTCTTGCCGGATCCCGCCGGTCCGTCTATTGTGATCACCAGGTTATGCCGTCGATCCATGGAGCCATACTCCTGTCCAGACCCGCTGCTCGGAAAGCATTCTGTGCCGGCGCAGCCTCTTGCACCTCGCCGCTGTCATCGCTGGGTTGTGGCAAGAGCGCGGCACTGTGAGAGAAGTTTTTTCGAATATCTCTGATTTGGCCCTTTGCGTCAAATCATTCACCAGGCCCCATTGGGATGTGCGCCTCGATGCGAGGCGACGCAGCAAGGACCACGAACGCTCCTTTTCCATCGAATGGTTCGATGATCGGCATGACCATACCATTTTGCGGATACCCCGGGGATGCAAGTCTTTTCGCGGTTGCCCGGGATGGATGTTTTGGTACCATACGGTCTGTTGCGCTCCCCAACTTCCAGGAAGAACGAACCGGCGGATTGGCCGGCCGGCGAGGAGATTCGATGAAGCCCGAACCAGTCCTGCACCAGGCGCCGCCACTGGCCGAGGCCTTGATCCAGGTGCTCGAACATGCACCGGCAGGTCCCTTGGGGTTTATGGGCAGGCCGGGCCTCATCGGAAGGCTGGAACAGACTGGGCGGGTCCTGGAACCTCTGGACGAGTCCTGGACGCCTGGGCCGGAGGGCCTGGGTCGGCTCGCCGCGCTCGTGGTCGTGGGGCAGATAAAGCGGCTCTCTTCGGATCGGGTGCGCGATGTGCTCTCGACTTGGGCCGATGGGCTGATGCCCGGGGGGCTGCTGGTGACCGCGGAGATGGGGGCCGAGGGGCGGGTGGGAAGCTGGTTGCTGGGCTTGGGTCGCAGGGTTCGCGGCCGTGGCGCAATGGCGCCATGGGCCCTGACGTCGTTGTTGTTGGATGTTGGGATCGCTCCGGTGCATCAGGTCTGGCCCCAGGGGGTGGGTGCCTGGGTGTTGACCTGGGGGGCGATCCATCGCCTGGCACTCCGAAAACAGCCAGTCTCGTTGCAAAAAGAGCATTTTTGAACTGGCCGAAACAAACAATTTTGATAAAAGAGACGGCTCCTGCCAAGGTCAATTTGTGGCTTCAAGTTGGAGGGAAGCGTCCAGACGGCATGCATGCCGTGCGTTCTCTCGTCGTCGGGGTGACACTGGCGGATCGGATTGAGGTCTGGTATAAACCGAACCGATCCGCGTCACTCCACCAGCCGCCGGCCGGGGAAAGACGCGGTTCGACCCTGCGCCGCGGCCGCCTGCAGTTGAGCGTCGTCGGTGCAGCGGGCCTGGAGACGGAAGACAATCTGTGCCTTCGGGCGGCTCGCTGGTGGATGGCGCGATTTGGCGAGCCCAACGGGCATTTGGAGATCGTATTGCACAAAGAGATTCCCATTGCTGTGGGGTTGGGTGGCGGGAGCAGTGACGCCGCCGCCCTGCTGCGGGCATTGGGCCGCCTCGGGCAACAGACGCTCGACAGTCTGGACTCGGAGGATGTCGTGGCGTTGGGCAGTGACGTGCCTTTTTGTCTGGCCGGACGGCCGGCGCTGGTGACCGGTATTGGTGAGCAGATCGAATATCGCAGGGTTTCGGTGTCTGCCATGTGTCTGGTTCTGCCCGACTGGTCCTGGCCCACGGTGGAGGCCTACAGGGCCTTGGATGCACTGCGCCACGGAAAGAATGTTGCCGAGGGGTTCGGCGAGGAGCCACCGCTCGGGTGGAACGATTTTTGGCCGTTGGCCCGGCAAAGGCAGCCTGGGTTGCATCATCTTCGCAGGCTCCTGAAGGAAACCGGCGCCTCGTCCATTGGTATGTCGGGCAAGGGGCCACTGCTTTTCGGCACCTATGCAACGTTGACACAGGCCCGGAGGGCTGCAGCGCTCCTGGAAGGGCACGGGTTTTGGGCTCGTGCAGTGGAGGTGATTCAGGGGCCCGCATCTAGGGATCCAGGCCTGGAAGGGGGACCGAGACAATGAACGACAGTGACCGGCGCAGCCACCCACGTATTCCCATCGAGCTTAAGGTGGAATATCGCAAACTGAACACGTTTTTTGCAGACTATACGAAAAACATCTGCAAGGGCGGCACGTTCATTCAGACCAAACGGCCTCTCAGCGTGGGTACGAGGTTTCTTTTCAAGTTGTTCGTTCCAAAGCTCGATGAACCGCTGGAGCTCGTGGGGGAAGTCAAATGGGTGGTTCGGGAAAACGAACCGCCGCCTCCAGGGATCGACGAGAACCACGAGCCGGGCATGGGTATCCAATTTATCTATCACACGGACGACGAGCGGCGCCATGTCCACGACATCGTGGAAAAGCTCATGGTGGAGAGCTTGGGACCGCTGCTCTACTCCAAACTCATGGGTCAGCAGGACTGATTTGGAATCAACTGGCATGTCGGACCATGGAGACAAAGGTCGTGGCCGTTGGAGGTTCTTGGTCCCCAACGCGGTGACAGCGGCCAACATGATGCTCGGGGCTTCTGCGGTGTTTACCATCGTGGCAGGCTACTACGAGGCGGGTGGATGGCTGATCCTCCTCGGGGTCCTCCTCGATAAGATGGACGGAAGCACGGCCAGGATGCTGCGGGCATCGAGCGCCTTCGGTGTCGAGTTCGACTCCCTGGCGGATCTGGTCACCTTCGGTGTTGCTCCCGCCACCTTGGCTTTCGCCGTGGTGGGTGGTCACATTCCCTTCATCCACAGATGGGCGCTCGTTGCGTTGGCAGTGGCTTGTGGGGCGTACGTGCTGGCTTCTGCCGTGCGTTTGGCTCGTTTCAATCTGGATGCCCAGTCGGGGGGATACGGGGTCTATTTCGGTATTCCCATGCCCCTGGCTGCTTCCGGCCTGGTGACGGTGCTTATGGCGGGCATGAAGTATTCCAGCGACGGGCTCTATCGGACATGGACTCTGGACCCACGGTTGTTCGGTCGATTCCTGGTCCCGCAATGGGCGTACGAGTACTATTTCGTGTTGGTCTTGCTCGTGGCAGCCGGCATGGTCTCCAGTCTCAGGGTGCCAAAGCCCAAGTGGGACAGGGAGCGGATGCCCCTCACGCTCTATGTCCTGGCAAACGCCATTGCGGTTTACGTTCTGATTCCCCTGCAGGCTCTCCCCGAGGTGCTCATCTTTTCGGCCTACCAGTGGATCGTAGTTTCCGCGGTGTTCACGTTTCTTACCCGGGGCAAGGTGTTGGCGCGTCCTTCGTTCATGGAGACCATCAGCCGTCCGCCTGCTCAGTGACCGGATCTCGGGAGAGGGGGCGATCGGCTGTCGATCCAGGCGACTCGTTGTTCGGATTGGGGTTCAGGGGAGCAGGTCGGAGGGGCGCGGCTGCTTTCGCGGAGGCACGGGACTGCGGTTTGGCGCGTTTGGCCTCGTGGGAATCGCTACTGGGCCAACTGGGCCAGCAGTGCCTTGAAGGCGTTCCAGAAACGCCGGGTGGATGGGATGGAAACGGCTTCTTGCGGTGTGTGGGCCCCTTCGATGTCCGGTCCGAAGGAGATCATCTCCACCTTGGGCAGGCGTTCCGACAAAAGCCCACATTCCAGGCCGGCATGGATGGCCGTCACCTCCACTGGTCTGGCGAAGACCTCTGTCATGGTGGTCTTGGCAACTTCCAGCAGGTGCGACTGCATGTTGGGTTTCCATCCGGGATAGCCGTCCTCCACGGTGACCGAACATTGGGCCATTCGGCCGATGGCCGCCACGGATTCCTGGACTTCCGCCAGGATGCTGCCCACCGAAGAACGGCTCGAACAGCCGATCTTGAGGCTGTCGCCCGATTCTTCCACCGTGGCAAGATTCGTGGATGTCTCCACCACCCCCGGCAGGTCCGTGCTCATTCCCAGCAGTCCGTGGGGCAGGGCCGTGAGGAGCTCGATGGCTCGGTGGAGTCGATCCTTGGTCCAGACCTGTCCGGGCTCGACATCGAGCCAGTCAAGGGTGACGGTGACATCGGCGTCCTTGGTGGCCAGTTCCTCTTTGAAGAGGGCTTCCATTTCGGACCGGATTTGCTCCGCCCTGTCTTTCTTGGCGTTGGGGATTTGGACCCTGGCCCTGGCGTCCCTCGGGATGGCGTTGCGCCTGGTGCCGCCCGAAATGCTTTCCAGGGCCAGGACGTCCTCTGCAGCCAGTTTTCTGAGCACCCTGGTCAGGAGTTTGATCGCGTTGCCGCGGCCCAAGTGGATTTCCAGGCCGGAATGGCCTCCCTTCAGGCCGGAGACAGACAGTTCGGCCACGGATGCGTCTGACGATGCCGGCTCCTTTTCGATGGGCAGCCCCAGGACCGTGTCGGCGCCCCCGGCGCATCCCACGAAGATGACCGCCTCATCCTCCGAGTCCAGGTTGAGCAGATAGGTGGCGTCGAGCCATTCGGGATTGATGCCGGCAGCGCCCTTGAGACCGCGCTCTTCGTCGATGGTGAATAGAAGGGTCATGGGGCCGTGGGTGACGGTTTCGTCGGAGGCCGCAGCCAGGGCGGCTGCCACCCCGATGCCGTTGTCTGCGCCCAGGGTGGTGCCCCTGGCGGTCACTTTGTCGCCTTCCACGGACACATCCAAGGGATCGGTTTCGAAATGGTGGTTGCGGCCGTTTTCCTGTTCGCCCACGATGTCTACGTGGCCTTGCAGGATGATGCGTGGTGCCGATTCTCTGCCCTTGGTGGCCGGCACGTCGATGTAGACGTTGCCCACCGAATCCTGCTTCGCTTCGAACCCATGTTCCTTGGCCCAGCTCACGAGCCAGGAACAGACCTGTTCTTCGTGTCCCGAGGGCCTGGGAATCTGGGTGAGGCGATAGAAGGCCTGCCACAATGACGTGGGCTCAATCTGTTCCACGGGATGCTGTGTCATGTCGATGTCTCCTCTGGCCGGCGCATTTGGGGCGCCGGGTTGATTTTTACTGCGCCAGGTCCTCGGCGCGAACATTTGCTATCCAGAATGTATCGAGCAGGTTGCCCGATGCGTCGACGCCACCGAGCAGGGCTGGCTGTCCGTTGGCCAGAACGAATGCGCCGGCCCCTTCCAGTCCCCCGTTCATCGGGATGCTGCCCAGGCTGGTCACATCGGTTCCTTGCACCGACAGGACCGGGCTGTCGGTGACGAAGTCGCCTGATGCATCCTCGCCTCCCACGGCGAGCACGAGATCTCCCTGCCTGACCAGGGAGAGCCGGAAGCGACCATTGCCCAGGACGCCTGGGATATGCTCGATGCTGCCATCTGCAGGTAAGAAGAGCCAGCAGTCCTGTGAGGCCTCGCCGGAGTCGTCTGTGCCACCGCAGACCAGGATCCGGCCCTGGGCCACTTCGGTGCAGGCCGAGCCCGTGAGATTGGGGAGGGGATCGCCTTGGTCGTCTTCCGTGATGGGCTTGTGGGTCCAGGTCCAGTCCATGGCGGATCCGGAGGTGTCGTGCTGAAACTGGAAGTACTCGGCCGCCGGCCCGCTGGCATCCGAGGTGCCGCCGAACACCAGGACGCTCCTCGTCTCTGTGTCGCCTTCGCGGTGTTGGCCTGCCGCGGCACAATGGCCTACCCTGGGGGCCAGCATTTCCATGGGCTCGGTTTCGAACCGGTAGGACAGCCCATCGGATGTGGTTTCTGCGAGCAGGTGGATGGCTTGTGAGGAAGGCCCCTGAATGCCCTTGCCTCCTAGGATCAGGAAGCTCGTGAGCAGCTTGTGGGAACTGTCCTTCCAGATACTGGCATAGGGGCCCAGGGTGACCACGCGGGAAAAGGCCAGCGCCCAGTCCCTGTCGGGGCTCTCCGTGGCGTCCCATTTGGAGGCGCAGTCCACGTCGTCTCCGTCGGTGGTCCCGTCCTGGTCGTTGTCGATGCCGTCTGCGCATTCTAAGGGAATGGGTGTGTATTGAAAGTCCGATGTCTTGGCCACGGCCAGGTCCAACTCGTCGGTGGGCAGGCCGGCGTCGTCCTGCCCGCCGTAGATCAGGAACGATCCGTCGGGAAGCGACATGGCCACCGCTCCGCAACGAGGCCGGACCGGGGTGGCTGGATCCGACCAGGCGTCCTGGTTGCCGAGTCCCGAGAAGCCGGTGATGACCTGAAAATAGGGATCGAAGTAGCCCACGCTGTCGATGGGAAGCCCCGCCGAATCGCAGCCGCCGAACCAGAACGTATAGAGCGGTTGGTGATCGAGCGTCTCCCAGACCGGTTGCTCGTAGGTTGCCGTGGCAGGATGCATCATGGCCTGGTCAAGGCCCTCTGGGTGGAGCGACCAGGCGCCCTGGCGCGAGACCCAGAGCATGAGCTTGCCCGAACTTTTCACCGCGTAGAGTTGCGGCGTGGAGCCGGAGCAAATGAGCCTGCCGGTATCATCTCTGCCTTCCAGTGAGACAGTGGTTTGGGTTCCCAACGCCAGGGTGACCTTGGTGTCGAAATGCGAGGTCGCGCCCTCGATGCTGGCCGACGTCTCCTTGTCTCCCGCCTTGATCGTGACCTTGGAGACCCCCTCGAAGGGATCGGGCCCCTGGGCTGGCACCAGCACCTCCAGGTTCAAGATGCTGTTTTGGCTGCAGGCCCCTGCGGCTGAGACCGACAGGGCCCAAACGAGGAGCATGGCCCGTGACAGACCGGCCCGGAGGAAGCCACCGGGTCTCGAATTTCCTGACCGCAGAGCTTGTGGTTGCATCGTCGTTTCCCACCGGCCTTCTGTCAGCCGGTGCTCCCAGAGCCACGTTTCGTTCGGCTCGATTTCGGGGTTGCAAGGTCTTCGAGGAGCGCACAATCCAGCTTTTCGCTCACCAACAAGGTTTTCTTCCTGGCGGTCTTGCCCGTCAAGATGCTCACTGAACTCGATGGAACCCCAAGCATTTTGGCCATGAAGCGCAGCAGGGCCGCGTTGGCCTTTCCACCCTCGTCTGGCGCTTTGATCTCGACCTTGAGCCGGTCTGATTGGACACCGATGATACGATTGCGTCCAGCCCGGGGCCTCACCTGGAGTTCGAGCCTGGTACCTTTCGGAGATGTCGAATAATATCCCATCGAAGGGGCAGGTTAGATCAAGGCCCATACCTTGTCCAGGACGTCTCAGTCGCTGCCCTCCGGGGGAGCGGACTGCCCCGACACGGCCTCGACCATGTCCAGGGCACCCTGGCAGGCCTCTGTGACGGGGAGGCGAACCGTGAAGGTGGTGCCCTCACCGAGGGTGCTTTCGGCCTGGATGTTTCCCCCGTGCGCCTC
The DNA here is from genome assembly GCA_964539505.1 of uncultured Myxococcales bacterium. GTDB lineage: Bacteria > Myxococcota_A > Polyangia > HGW-17 > SLPX01 > CAZIJS01. The sequence continues at coordinate 4,268 of CAZIJS010000035.1, read as the reverse complement.
CACCAGCCGTTGCACGATGGCCAGGCCCAGACCGGCGCCCTCGCGTTTCTTTCGTCCGCGGACCCGGTAGAAGTCGTCGAAGATGTGGGCCAGGTCCTCTTCGGGGATGCCCATGCCACTGTCGGAAATCTGCAAGACGATCTGTCGGGCGCCATCGGTCTCCCCGCCTGTTTTCCCCCCGCCGGACTCTTCTTCCCGGATGGTGAAGGTCACGCCCCCCTCGTCGGTGAACTTGATGGCATTCGAAAGGAGATTTTCGATGATTTGTCGCAGCCGATCTTCTGACCCACAGACGGCGGAGAGTTGGTCCGGGGCGTCCAGGGTCAGGCTGAGGCCCTTTGCATCGGCCTGGCCCCGGAAGGTTTCATAGGCCTCCCTGGCCAGGGACAAGATGTCCACCTGGGTCTTTTCACTCATGATGTGACCGGATTCGATCCGGGAGATGTCGAGCAGGTCCGTGACGAGCCGGCGCATGCTCTCCAGGCGGATGCGCGAGCGTTCGATCCATTGCTGCCCACGGTCCGAGCAGGGGTCCACCGTGCCGTCGGACAGGGCGCGCATGTAGCCTTCCACCGCGGCGAGCGGCGCCTTGACGTCGTGGGTCGCGATCCCCAAAAACCGATCTTTCATCTTGGAGAAAGTTTTCAGCTTGTCGTAGGCACGGGCCAAACTGTCGTTTCTCGCTTCCAGGTCCTCCTGCAGTTCGAGGAGTCTCTGGGTGCGTCTGCGCAACTCCTCCATCATGCTCGTGGCCAGGGCCGCTGCCACGGCCATGGTAGAGACCAGCACGAACCCGGCGGCAAGGTCGGCCTTGAGTCCCCAGGCCGGGCCGAAGATGGTCTCCCATCCCTCCGGGATGGTGCGGGGCCAGATGCCCATGTCGTGGACCATGATCTCTGCCACGATGAGGATGGCGCCTGCGGCGGTCACCACCCAGCAGGATCGCTTGGAGAGCAGAATGGCCGAGATGATGACGTGAAAGATGTAATAGGTGGCGAAGGGATTTTGGATGCCGCCCGAAACGTGGAGCAAAATCGTGAGCGCGAGCAGGTCCGCCGCAGATTGGAACACGGCCAGGCCCCTGGCCCAGGCCAATCGTGTCTCGGGATCGGTGACCGACAGCCTGGCCCGTCGGCACCAGGCACAGGAGATGTTGACCAGCAACATGAATCCTGCCACGGCCCAGACGGAAAGACGGTCCACTTCCACGCCGGCAATCAAGCGCACGGCATCCGGTGTCAGCGCCACGCTCAGGATCGCCAGCCAGCGCAGCCTGATGAGCCAGCCGACGCGGTACTCCAGCTCCAGGTGCCGCGGAAGGATGCGCGTGGGCCTGGGATCGCCCGGTTTGGGGCGCTTGGTCTGAGGGCTGCCGGGATCGTTCATGGTATCCTCTGGGCCATACCTGGATTGTGCCTTTCGGGCATTGTTCCAGTCACGTTTTTAACGCATGTGCGACATGAACATGTTGCCAGGTTGCGAATTTGTTGTGCCAGGAAAGAACGCGGGAGTCAATTCTTCCATTTGCCGCCATCCTTGACAGAAAATCGGGCTGGGAAAAAGATGATTCCACGATGAGGTGCATCCATGCCATATCCCGGGCCCGCTCGATAGGGCGTCTTGTCTGGTTCGGCACGGCCTCGGCCCTGATCCTGGTCACTGTTTTTTCGGTCTCTTGTCGCAGTCAGCGGCGTCGTGCCCTTGCGGACCTGCATTCCAGAGAGCCCAGGACTCGTGCCGACGCGGTGTTGACCCTGGCCGAACTGGACGGTCCGGATTCGTTGAGCAAAATCGGCCCGTTAATAAAAGATCCCAGTGCCGGTGTGCGGCTGGCGGTGGTCCGAGCCCTGGCGCACATGAAGTCGGATGCGGCCATGCCCATCCTTTTCACGGCCCTGCGTGACAGAGACCCGCAGATCCGGCTCGCTGCCGTGGATGCGCTCGGTCGAATGGGATCTCCTGCGGCGCGAGACCAACTGGTCCCGATGCTCATGGATCGTGATCCCGTCACCCGGCGCGCCGTTGCCGCTGCGCTCAGGCGTCTCGGCCTGGACCGGGCGGCACAGGTCGGGGCCCTGGCCCGGGTTCGTCTCCAGGCCATCCTGTCTGCCGCCAGGTCGAGGCAGGCGGCAATCCGCGCCCAGGCTGCCGAGAAACTCGGGCTCTGCGGATTGCCCGAGGCCTTGCCGGCGCTCAAACGGCTGCTCGGGGACCATGTGGCCTTGGTGGCAGACGAGGCCCTGGTCGCACTGGCCGCCATGGGCACCAAACCAGCGCTGCGACTCCTTCACGGTGCGTTGGCATCGGGGCGCTTTCAGGTCGACGACCGGCTCCTGGACCATTTGTCCCGGTTGTCGCCGTCCGGTCTGGCGCTGGTGGCCGATGCGATCCCTCTCCAGAAAGTGGGCCTCCTCCTAGTGGGCCTGGAGGAACGATGCGCAGACCACTGTCCCCTGGCCTGCAAGACGCTTTGCGCCTGGATCGCCGCGCCCGACTGGGCCGGCGCCAGGTCGGCATGGCTCCTGGCAAGAAAGCAGCCTTGTCCCTGTGCTGCAAAAGCCCTAGACAGTTTGAAAGATAGAGAGAAAAAGATCTTCCTCCGGTTGTCTGCACACCAGGCGCTCACATCGCGGGACATCGAAGACCTTGCCGCCGCATACGACGAGCACCTGCCCAGGAGGGTCATGGGGCCTTTCCTGGCAGGCCTCCCCGCTCGTATTCGGCAACTGGTCCGCCACAAGGCCCTGGCGCAGGTGCGGGCCTATGTCCAGGATTCTGTGTCCTGGCTCAGCGAGGAGGACTGGAAAAGATTGCAGCAAGACCCCCAAGCCGAGTCTCTGGGCAGACCCGCACCCAAGCCGCAGGACCGCAAGGCACGGAAGCTGGCCCGGCTCTTGTCCGAATACCATCCCAGGTCCTGGAAGCACGTGGCCCTCTTGCCTCCGGTGGTTCCGAAGGCCAGTGCGCAGGCTGCCCTGGATATCCTTGGTTGGCTTCCAGACGCAGAGGCCGACCTGCTGCGGTATGCCGCGACTGGGCCGCGGGCGCTGCGACCTGCGGCCCTCAGGGCGCTTGCGAACCGTCCGAGAAAAGTAACGCCCGCTCTGGTGGCGGCTATCCGCAGCGCCCTGGCCGGGCCGGTCGCCTCCAGGGCGGCTGCGGCCATGGCGCTTCGCAGCGCGGGCAGCCAGGCGGTGATCATGCTCAGCCGGCTCCTGGAGCGAGATCCCAGTCAGGAGGTCAGAAACGAGGCGGCCCAATCCCTGGCGGCGGTCCGTCTCCCAGGATGCCGCCGGGCGCTCAGACAGGCTCTCCGGAGCAGGCCCGAGCCTGGAGTGGTCCGGGCCCTGGTGGCGGCGGGCGACGGCGCGGCGGCCCCCTTGTTGCTGGGGGTTTTGAAGACCAATCCCGAGAGTCTGGAGATGAGGGTCCTGGTGATCGAGGCTCTGGGTCGGCTCGGTTCCCGAGATGTGCAAGGGTTGGTCGAGGCCTTGTCCGAGCAATTGGCCCACCCGGAACCGCAGGTGCGCGCCTCAGCCGCCCGGGCGCTCGGTGCGCTCGGGGGCGCAGATGCCCTGGAGAGTCTCAAAGTTTGCATCCAGGATTTTTCGGCAATGGTGCGCAGGGATTGCCGCGAGGCATTGGCTGCGACGAAGGCGGCGGACTCTTCAGGCCGGAGTCGGCCTAGCGGCGCCTGAGATAGGTCCAGACGTTTTGGGAGGCCATGGTCACCGCCCCTTCGATGGCCCGGAGCTTGAGCTGGTGGTAGAGCTTGCGGTCGGGTTTTCCTCCTGCGAACCGCTGCGAAGCCGTGGCCCGACCGGATGTCATCATGACGATCTTGGCCCTGGGAAATTCGCTGAGCGAAAGTCTCACCTTGGCGCTGACCCGGGTGAGCCCTCTTCGGGTCCGGGATTTGAGTCGCACCAGGGATGCGTCGATGCGGTATCCCTTGAGCCGGTATTTGACCAGGTAGGAGGCCGGCGGCTTGTCGGATGCCTGGGCGAGATCGAGTTTTCTGTGTTTCGCAAGGAGCCTCCAAAACGTAAGCCGCATGTGCCGGCGGTAGGCCTTGTCGACATGCTTTCTTCCCGAGTTTATCGTGCCCAGCAAGACGAGGCAACGGGCCTTGCGTCGCGGCGGCCTCTTCCAGTTTCTGTGCCCGGTGGGCAGTCCGAACTCGGCCAGCTTGGCCAGTGCTTTGGTCGCCATCTTCCTGACGAATCGGTCATGGTCTCTTTTTGCCGCCAGGAGCGCGGGTTTTGCCC